>CAZOGM010000027.1:5563-33048 GCA_964579445.1 uncultured Acinetobacter sp. | reverse complement strand
AAACCTGAAAGTATTATTATTGATGCAAAGTCGGGTGTATCAGGTGCAGGTCGTAAAGCAAGCCTAGGCATGATTTATTCTGAAAATGCAGATAATTTTAAAGCCTACGGCGTGGCTGGACATCGTCATCAGCCTGAAATTGTAGAAGCTTTGGAAAATATCTCGGGATTAAAAGATGTATTCGACCATATTGTTTTTGTGCCACATTTAGTGCCTATGATTCGTGGTATGTTAAGCACGATTTATGTGGATTTAACTGAAGCAGGTGATGCGGCAGATTTGCAAAGTTTATATGAGCAATTCTATGCAGCTGAAACTTTTGTCGATGTAATGCCTGCAAACAGCTCACCTGAAACGCGCTCAGTGCGCGGTGCAAATCAACTTCGTATTGCGCTGTATAAACCTCAACCGAAAAAGTTGGTGATTTTGTCTGTGCAAGATAATTTGGTTAAAGGTGCAGCTGGTCAAGCAGTACAAAATATGAATCTGATGTTTGGCTTTGCAGAAGATGCAGGTTTACAAAACATCGGATTATTACCATAAAAAACTGTTTTCAACTTCACACACATTTAACTTTAGCGTTAAATGTGTGTCTTGATACTAATAATATTTAGAGATTACGATGCCGAACACAGAAATTCATAACTTACCTCAGCCTACAAAGAAGACCAAAACATCTTTGTTTAAAGGAAACACACCACTTTTGGTGGGTGGAGTTGTACTGTGTGCAGGCAGTATGCTGCTAGGTTATACCGTAGGTCATCGTCAAGGACTCACCGTAGTGGGTTATGATGCCGATGCAGAGCAACTGGTTGAAGTGGTTGAAAAGCAGAAAAATGATTTAAGCGTATTGAATAAAAACTTAAATACGGCTGTTCAAGAACGAGATGTGGCTGTGACCAACTCCAACGATATGTTTGCTGCGCTGAATCAAGCCAAAGCAGACAAAGTTCAAATTGAAGGCATGAGTGCAATTTATCGAGAAGTGCTGCGTCAACGCGGTGGTTTAAGTTTGACGGTACAGAATTTGGGTGTGACCTCATTGCCTGAAAATGCCTATGAATATCAAATTGATTTGGTGCAGGTGAGTCCGAACAAACGCCGCGTTTCAGGTGAAATTGAGCTCAGACTGATTCAAGGTACTGAAGTTTTAATTGTACCTATTGCGGAAAATGATTTTAATTTTGAAGATTATCAGCGCTTGACAGGTCGCTGGACCATGCCTAAGGGCTTTAGTCCACAGTTTATTGAAGTTCGTGTGAAAGGTTCAACACCCGTCACCAAACGTTTTAGCTGGCAACGTGGCCAAGCCGTAGAAACGACATCAGCACTTGCAGCCGAAATTCCACAAGCTGCTGCTAACGCCCAATAATTGTAGATTTAGAGAATTATGCGAAGTAATAAGCGTCAAGCGTGTTTAAAAGACATTAAATTATCATTTGATCAATCAGGTTTTGTAGATTGGCATTTTAATCCTCGTTTAGGCGATTCGCACAATGGCGATGCTGATCATGATCAAGAGGGTGATATAGCTGTCGAGACAGCGCCACCACAATTTAAAAAACCACCTTTATACAATGTGGTGTTGTTGAATGATGATTACACGCCAATGGATTTTGTAATTGAAGTTTTACAACAATACTTCGCATTGAACCTTGACCAAGCCACCGAAGTAATGCTAACAGTACATTATGAAGGTAAAGGTATTGCTGGCGTCTATCCAAGAGACATTGCAGAAACAAAAGCAAACCAAGTCAATAATTATGCTCGATCTCAAAGTCATCCTTTGCTTTGTCAGATCGAGCCACAAGAATAAGGGGATCTCATGCTCAGTCGTCAATTAGAAGTTTCATTACGTTTGGCTGTCAGCATGGCTCGTCAAAAGAGACATGAGTTTCTGACCGTAGAACATTTATTATTGGCTTTGTTGGACAATGATTCTGCAGTGAATGCTTTAAAGGCATGTGGTGCAGAGATTGTCAGCTTGCGTAAGGAATTAGAAGAATACGTAGAGCAGCATACGCCTAAACTGGGTGAAAATAGTGAGCAAGCCCCACACCCGACAGAAAGCTTTGATCGTATTTTGCAGCGCGCAATTTTCCATGTGCAATCAAGTGGCGGAGACCGTACCGTTGAAGGTGCTGATGTTTTAGTCGCAATGTACTCTGAGCGTGACTCTTTCGCCGTTTATCTGCTTAAGCGTCATCAAATTAATCGTTTGACCTTGACACAATACTTGTCGCACGGTGGTCGTAAAGAAGAAATTCAAGTCGAAGAAGAGTCTGAAGACTTAGATGGAGAAACAGGTGCATCTGCCAATGCAGGTCCGCTTGAGCTTTATACTGTCAATTTAAATGCTGAAGCACAAAAAGGCAAAACTGATCCCCTTATTGGTCGTGAAAAAGAAATTGAGCGTACAGCGCAAATTTTATGTCGTCGTCGAAAAAATAATCCGCTACTTGTGGGTGATCCGGGTGTGGGTAAAACCTCAATCGCAGAAGGTTTAGCTTGGCTGATTGTGAATGGTAAAGCGCCAAAACCGCTTGAAAATGCTGAAGTCTTCAGTTTAGACATTGGTTCACTGGTTGCAGGGACTAAATATCGTGGAGATTTTGAAAAGCGCTTGAAACAACTGCTCAATGCGCTAAAGAAAAAACCAGAAGCGATTCTATTTATTGATGAGATTCATATGATTATTGGTGCTGGCTCAAGTATGGGCAGTACCATGGATGCCTCGAACCTCATCAAGCCTGCATTGGCCAATGGTACTTTGCGTTGTATCGGTTCAACGACTTTCCAAGAATATCGCCAAGTGTTTGAAAAAGATCATGCATTATCACGTCGCTTTCAAAAAGTGGATGTGAATGAACCCTCTATTTCAGAAACCATTGATATTTTACGTGGCTTAAAATCAAAATTTGAAGAATTTCATCATGTTCAGTATGAAGATCAGGCTTTGATTTCTGCGGTAGAGTTGTCTGCTAAATTCATTAATGATCGTTTTCTGCCAGACAAGGCAATTGATGTGATTGATGAAGCAGGTGCCCAGCGTCGTTTAAAAGCTGAGCAAGACAACACGCTAATTACCGTCGAAAATGTAGAAGATATCGTATCTAAAATTGCACGTATTCCGCCAAAAACAGTCTCTAAAGATGATAAGTCTGTGCTTGAGTTCCTTGAGCGTGATTTAAAACGTGTGGTCTTTGGTCAAGATGAAGCCATTACTGCGCTTGCATCTGCAATTAAGCTTTCACGTGCAGGCTTAAAAGCACCAGACAAACCAGTCGGTAACTTTGTTTTTGCAGGTCCAACAGGTGTCGGTAAAACCGAAGTCACCAAGCAGTTGTCCAAACTTCTTGGGGTAGAACTGGTTCGTTTTGACATGTCTGAATACATGGAGCGTCATGCAGTCTCACGTTTAATTGGTGCACCTCCGGGTTATGTGGGTTATGACCAAGGTGGATTGCTGACAGATGCGATTCATAAGAATCCGCACTGCGTGTTGTTGTTGGATGAAATTGAAAAAGCCCATCCAGACGTTTTTAACTTGTTGCTGCAAGTCATGGATCATGGGGCTTTAACCGACAACAACGGACGTAAATCAGATTTTCGTAATGTGATTATCGTGCTCACGACCAATATTGGTGCTGAAAGTATTTCACGTACCAGCATTGGTTTCACTGAGCAAGACAACAGCAATGACAACCAAGAAGCGATGAAACGTGCATTCTCACCTGAATTCCGTAACCGTTTAGATGGTGTGATTCAATTTAAAGCATTGCCTTCGACTGTGATTGAGTCTGTCGTGGATAAATTCCTGACGGAATTGCAAGCGCAACTGGATGATAAGCAAGTGGTACTTGAAGTTGACCAAAGTGCACGTGACTGGATGATTGAGCACGGCTATGATCGCTTAATGGGTGCGCGTCCAATGCAACGTTTGATTCAAGAACATTTGAAGAAGCCGCTTGCTGAAATGATTTTATTTGGCGAGTTGGCTGAACATGGTGGAAATGTTGCAGTTTCAGCGAAGAAAGAAAATGGTAAAGCTGTTGGTTTGAAACTGGAAGTGTTTGAAGATCAAGCGGCTGAACCCGCTTAAGTAATCTCAAATAATAAAAACCCGTGTTCACACGGGTTTTTATTTGGCTGTGATTCTATTTAGGCTATCGCAGTAATCATAAATGTGAAAGTTGAACTGAACGCTAAGTTTAGGAATTAAATTCTATGGATATTCAAATCACAAAAGTGTTTTCAACCGTGGCGTTGTTTTTTTTAACTGCCTTGATGGAAATTTTAGGTTGTTATTTTCCTTATCTGATTCTAAATCAGCAGAAGTCACCGTGGCTTTGGATTCCAACGGCATTGGCTTTAGCTGCTTTCGTTTGGCTGTTAACCCTTCATCCTGCTGCATCGGGTCGGATTTATGCAGCCTATGGGGGTATTTACATTTTTTCAGCGCTACTTTGGCTTCGCTATGTAGACAAAGTGCATTTAACTGCTTGGGATATTTTAGGGGGTGCTATAGTTTTGCTAGGCGCAGCGATTATTATTTTACAGCCACAAGGCTGGGTACGTTAAGCTGAATTTAGACAGAGGCTAAAGGCTGAATGAGTTTTGGGTTAATACAGTATTTTTAATTCAAACATTTTTTTAGCAAAAAATAAAAATAGAAAAAAATTAAAGGGTATAATTATGTGACTTTTAATCTTTTAAATCAGCAGAAAAAGCTATTTTCATGTTGTTAATAGAATGTAAAGGTCTTGAATTGGAATCAAAAAATTAGATTTCGAAATGATTCGTGGGGTGAGATGTACATCTGTCATCTTTTACATACATTTTAAAGTCCAGAAACTGAGAAAGAATGTCAATATCGCTAAAAATTGATTTAGTGAAGCATTCAATAGATTGCACAATTATACAAGGATGCATTGTCTATGAGCCAAACCTATACCAAACAAGAAAAGACCAGTCGTATCAAGGGAATCGTAGGCGCAGCCTCGGGTAATCTTGTGGAGTGGTTTGACTTCTATATCTACGCAGTTTTCGCTGTGTATTTTACTAAAGCCTTAACCGCACCAGATATGGATCCATCAACGCAGTCGATTTATGTCTGGGGTGTATTTGCAGCCAGTTTCTTTATGCGTCCAATCGGAAGTTGGTTGTTTGGACGCATTGCAGATAAACATGGTCGTAAAAAATCAATGGTGATTTCGATTTGCCTAATGGCAATCAGTTCTTTCTTATTCGCGATGCTACCGACCTATGAACAAGTGGGTATGGCTGCACCATTTCTGTTGTTAATGGTTCGCTTGCTGCAAGGCTTATCTGTGGGCGGTGAGTATGGTGCTGTTGCAACCTATATGAGTGAGTTGGGTCTTAAAGGTCAACGTGGATTTTTCTCATCGTTTCAGTATGTGACACTAACAGGGGGGCAGTTGCTTGCCAGCTTACTGGGTGTGTTGTTCCTGACTTTTATGAGCGAACAGCAACTTCTTGATGGCGGATGGCGTATACCATTTGTGATTGGTGGTGTGGCTGCAATTTTATCTTTATTGGCGCGGAGTCGCTTGGAAGAAACGCTTTCAGTCGATGAAAGTGATAAGGAAGAGTCGGGTAGTTTAAGAGAATTGTTCAAAAATCACTGGAAAACCTTCCTTTTAGTGGTGGGTTATACTTCTGCTGGCTCATTAAGTTTCTACGTGATTACAGTCTATTCAAAAACCTATTTAACCAATATCGGGGTTGATGCTAAAACAGTGGGTCTGATTATGACGGGCTGTATTTTTGTACTGATGGTGGCGCAGCCGTTCTTCGGTATTTTGTCTGATAAAATTGGTCGTCGAAATTCAATGTTGCTGTTTAGTTCTCTTATGGCCATCTGTATTTATCCTGTAATGGCCATTGGTATGCGCCATTTTAGTTATTCGCCGTTTATGGTCGCAGCTTTACTTATTTTCCTCATGTTGCTTTTAAGTTTTTATACTTCGATCAGTGGTATTGTGAAAGCTGAGATGTTCCCGCCACATGTGCGTGCTTTGGGTGTGGGTTTTTCTTATGCGGTGGGTAATGCAATTTTTGGTGGATCTGCACCTTCTGTGGCATTACAGTTTAAATCTGCGGGTATAGAAAACAGCTTCTTTGTTTATGTGATTGTTATGCTTGTGATCTGTTTCTTGTGTAGTTTAAAGCTACCGAAAGAACCCAAGTATTTAAAAGAAGATCACTGATTCTAAAGACCATTGATTCTAAATTCTGTGGATTGAACATTATCCATAGACAATCACGCTGAGCCTTATTTTTATCAAAGCCCACACACTGCTGTGGGCTTTTTTACTCATTAGGGCAGCATAACTTGGAATCGTATTTTAAGCGTCTGTTGTTCTAAAATATTCCAGTTTCATTTAAGTCTAAAAAAGCACCCGAAAGTGCTTTGATTTTGAAAAGTGGCATATTAAAAGACTAATCTTTTTTCAGATTTTCATTGATTAAGAATTCAACCAATGCTTTTTGCGCATGTAAGCGGTTTTCCGCTTCATCCCAAACCACAGCATTTTTATGATCAAGCATATTTTCAGAAATTTCTTCACCGCGATGCGCAGGTAAGCAGTGCATAAACAAACAATCAGGGTGAGCTAAATCCATTAAACGCTCATTCACTTGATAATCAGCAAATGCAGCTTCACGGATTTTTTGCTCTTCTTCTTGCCCCATGCTTGCCCATACATCGGTCACGATCATATCGGCATTCACCGCAGCATCTTCTGCTGAATTGACTAATTCTGCACAATGCGCAAATTCAGACATAAATTCAGCTTTAGGCTCATAGCCTTTGGGTGTCGCAATTTTAAGTTTGAAGCCCCACATATGAGCAGCTTCAATATAAGAATTACACATATTATTGCCGTCGCCAATCCAAGCGACAGTTTTGCCTGCAATTGAACCGCGGTGCTCAACATAAGTCTGAACGTCAGCAAGCAATTGGCATGGGTGATGGTCATCTGTTAATGCATTAATCACAGGTACTTTAGAATATTCGGCAAAACGCGTCACGATATCATGACCGAAAGTACGAATCATGACGATATCAAGCATGCTAGAAATCACACGTGCTGAATCTTCAATCGGTTCGCCACGACCCAATTGAGTATCACGTGAAGACAGAAAAATGGCACTACCACCGAACTGGCTCATACCCGCTTCAAATGAGACACGGGTGCGTGTACTCGATTTTTCGAAAATCATTCCCATTACTTTACCAACGAAAGGTTGGTAGACGTCATTGCGATGCTGCATGCTTTTTAATTCAATTGCACGCTCAATGATGCGGTTTAATTCTGCAGTAGAAAGGTCACGTAAAGTAAGAAAATGTCGAAGAGCCATGATTACTCCACAATCATTGTAAGGCCAATAATGTATTGAGCCACAATGGATTGTTGGTTGGTAAGAAAATTGGAGAATCGACTAATATACTATATGTAAATAGAATTGCAAAAAAACTAGACTTTTTGATGACCGTCTAAGAAGCGATCAACTGAATAAGTGATGTAATCGTTGTTTTCTTGATCGGTTTTATCAACTGGAATTCCCATTAATATTTGCCATTCTAAATTTCTTAAGATACCGAAATAAAGCTGTGCAGAAAATAAAGGATTTTCACATTTTAAAACACCTTTTTGATCAGCTTTTTCTAAGGCGTGTGCAATATCAAGTTGAACCTGTCTAGGTCCTTTCTCATGAATATAAAGCGCCAATTCTGGATTACGTTGCGCTTGTTCAAAGACCAAACGCATAAAAGCGATGTTGTCTGGTTTATTAATATAATGGTAAAAATTGAGGAGGGTTTTGATTAAGTAATCACGGAAATTATCTGTAGTAGGGTCAAACGGAATGCGCACGTCTTTGAAGCATAACTCTCGGCGATAATCGCAGATTGCAGAAAATAGACCGTCTTTATTACCAAAATATTTATAAATGGAGGCTTTTGAACCTCCTGCGTGATTAACAATATCATCCAGTGAAACCGCGTCATAACCACGTTCAAGAAATAAATCATTGGCACTCAATAAAAGCGCTAAGCAACGTTCATGACCACGTTTAGTATGTGGTAAATCTCGAGTTAGGGGTTCTAATTGAGCTAAATCATGCATATTGGATAAAATCGACCAAAATAATAAAGTTGATCTGGCTATCATAGCAAATTTATGTACACATTACTGTGCTTGAAAAAACCTGACTGTATTCGTATTTAGAAAAAATGAATGAATATTCACTTTTATGTGACTAAAGTTTTAGAGCAAAAGCACGATCAGGTCATTTCAGATAAGTGAAATCTAGATATACTCAAAATTCGATAATTATAGTAAATACTGTGGAAAGGGATATGACAGAACAAACGTCTGCAGGCTTAAAATTTAGACAAGCAATAGAAGTTGAGAAGCCACTACAAATTATAGGTACAGTGAATGCCTATGCCGCAATGATGGCAAAACAAGTCGGATATAAAGCCATTTATTTATCGGGTGCTGGTGTTGCAAACTATTCTTATGGCTTACCTGATTTGGGTATGACCAGTTTAGACAATGTCTTAGAAGATGTTCGTCGTATTACTGAACGTGTAGATACGCCTTTACTTGTCGATATGGATACAGGCTGGGGCGGTGCATTTAACATCGCGCGTAGCGTTAAGCAAATGATTGCAGCTGGTGCAGCTGCGGTTCACATTGAAGATCAAGTGGCGCAGAAGCGCTGTGGTCACCGTCCAAATAAAGAAATCGTGACTCAGCAAGAAATGGTGGATCGTGTTAAAGCAGCAGTAGATGCTAAAACAGATTCTAATTTTGTGCTGATGGCTCGTACAGACGCACTGCAAAAAGAAGGTCTTCAAGCCGTGATTGATCGTGCATGTGCGTGTGTGGAAGCTGGTGCAGATGCGATCTTTGCTGAAGCGATGACGGATATTACAATGTATCGCACTGTATGTGATGCTGTCGGTGTACCCGTACTTGCCAATATTACTGAGTTTGGCGATACCCCGTACTACACCAAAGATGAGTTAGGTGAGCAAGGTATTTCAATGGTTTTATACCCATTGTCACCCACACGTGCCATGCAGAAGGCTGCACTTGAAGTCATGCATGCAATTCGTGCTGAAGGCACGCAGGTCAATGTACTTGATAAAATGCAACAACGAAAAGAACTTTATGAATTTTTGGATTACCACACTTTTGAAAATACTTTAGATAAATTGTTCACTCAGGAGAAATAAAAAAATGGCTGAAGGAAAAGTACTCACTGGCGCAGGACTGCGCGGACAAGTGGCAGGCAAGACTTCACTCTCAACTGTGGGTAAAAGCGGTGCAGGTTTAACCTATCGTGGGTATGATGTCAAAGATTTGGCGGAAAACTGTCAATTTGAAGAAGTCGCTTATTTGATTTTCTTTGGTGAACTGCCAACGGCTGAACAACTGGCCACCTATAAAGCAAAACTCAAATCTTTACGTTCATTGCCACAAGCATTGAAAGACGTGCTTGAGCGTATTCCTGCGGATTCACATCCAATGGATGTGATGCGTACAGGCGTATCTATGCTGGGTAATTTAGAAACTGAATCTTCTTTTGATGCACAGCAAGATGTTGCAGATCGTATTTTGGCAACATTGCCTGCGATCATTTGCTATTGGTATCGTTTTAGCCATGATGGTGTACGTGTGGAAGAAAACACCGATGATGATTCTATTGGTGCGCAATTCCTGCATTTACTACGTGGTGAAAAGCCAAATGAGTTGCATGAACAGGTGATGAATGTCTCCCTGATTTTGTACGCAGAGCATGAGTTCAATGCCTCAACCTTTACTGCGCGTGTATGTGCATCGACATTGTCAGATATGCACTCTTGTATTACGGGTGCAATTGGTTCACTTCGTGGTCCACTACATGGTGGCGCAAATGAAGCTGCAATGGAAATGATTGAAAATTGGAGCTCTCCTGAAGAAGCTGAACGTGAAATGCTCGGTAAGCTTGAACGTAAGGAAAAAATCATGGGCTTTGGACATGCGATCTATAAAGACAATGACCCACGGAATGATATTATTAAAATTTGGTCCGAAAAATTAGCCAAAGATGTCGGTGATACCGTTCTTTATCCTGTATCAGTGCGCTGTGAAGAAGTCATGTGGCGTGAGAAGAAATTATTCTGTAATGCAGACTTCTTCCATGCATCTGCCTATCACTTTATGGATATTGCAACCAAGCTATTCACCCCGATTTTTGTGATGTCACGTGTAACGGGCTGGGCAGCACATGTCATGGAGCAACGTGCAGATAACCGTATTATTCGCCCAAGTGCGGATTATACAGGTCCAGAACTTCGTAAAGTCGTACCGATCAAAGATCGTAAAGCAGCTTGATTTTTAAGAAATGACGTAACTACCTAAATAAAGCCTCGTGAAGAGGCTTTATTTATTTTCTAATAAAACAACATTCTCAATCATATAGCCAAACTCAGTAGGAATACCAAGATATTCGATAGTGGCTAATAGGATGTTCTTTGCATTTGGTATGTCATAGATCGCTAGAATATTAATTTTAGGTGTAGTGTAACTTATACTTGTCTGATTTTTGCTCACATATTTTTGATTGCTCACGACATAATTTTGAGTGAATTTTTCAATACTCAGTTCTTTAGCATTCAACCAATAATGACCATCTTCTCGGTGGTGTTTGATGAGGTGGATATGTGCTTGAACAGTATTTGGTTTGGTTAGTGGTGTGAGTCTTTTTTTTAACCGATCAATTTCTTTTTCAATTTTCATGGTTTGGATTTGGACGTCTTGATTTCTGATATTTTATAAATTTATTTAACTTCAATGGGTATGTTGCGATTTTTTTGATTGAGTGCAAAATAATAAAGTGTGGGTGGTCGAGCTGATTCATCATAATAGTTTCGTGTAAAATAAATTTTATGATCAATGTCGTCATAGCCCAATGCTTCGATTTTCTCAGCACCGCCAGTCGTTGCATGGATCAGCGTGCTAAAACTGCTAGTAAAACAAAAAGCGAATAATCTAATTTTATAGTTCATTGATAAAATAATTTATATCGATGATGAATAAGTATTAGATTATCCGCTCAAATTAAAGCTTACTCAGTTAATGAAACGATTTCTTCTTCCTCTTCATCAGCTGTGTCCATGCCTAGCTCTTTGAGTTTACGCGTTAAAGTATTGCGACCCCAACCTAAGAGTTCAGCTGCATGGCGTTTACGACCACGAGTTTGTTGTAGTGCAGCATTAATGAGTGTGCGTTCGAACATTGGCGTTGCAATATCCAGTAACTTCATTTCACCATTTTTGAGTTTCTGAATCGCCCATTGGTTGAGTAGTTCGTCCCAATGTTGAATTGAAGCACGTTCTAAACCTTGGTGTGGGTGATTCGGATCATCAGATTTTTGAATGGGAAGCTGCTTAAGTTCAGAGGGTAAATCTTCTGGGTAGACTTCGCGGCCCGTAATCATGACCGTGAGCCATCGACAGGTGTTTTCCAGCTGACGAACATTACCTTGCCATGGCAATTGTTGCATATATTCCACAGTTTCTGAGCGCAGAATTTTTGGACTTACGCCCAGCTCTTTTCCTGCACGTGCTAGAAAGTGCTGTGCGAGCATTGGAATATCTTCTGAACGATGTGCAAGCTTCGGAATATGAATGCGAATCACATTTAAACGGTGGTATAAATCTTCACGGAAACGTGCATCTTGCACCAATTTTTCCAAGTCTTGATGGGTTGCCGCCACAATACGGACATCCACACGTACTGGAATATGACCGCCTACACGGTAAAACTCACCATCTGCCAAAACGCGGAGTAAACGTGTTTGCGTTTCAAATGGCATGTCACCAATTTCATCTAAAAACAGTGTTCCACCATTGGCTTGTTCAAAACGTCCTTGACGCTGAGAGTTTGCGCCTGTGAAAGCACCTTTTTCGTGTCCGAAAAGCTCTGTTTCAATCAGGTCTTTTGGAATCGCTGCCATGTTGAGCGCGATAAAAGGTTTACTGCCACGCGGTGAATGGCGATGCAACGCATGAGCCACCAGCTCTTTACCCGTACCCGATTCACCGTTAATTAAAACTGTAATATGCGATTGAGACAAGCGACCAATCGCACGGAATACTTCCTGCATAGCAGGAGATTCACCAATGATTTCAGTGGTCTGAATCGGTTTAACTGACTTAGCAGATTCTTGTTGTTGAAGTTTGTTAATGTGCATGATGGCGCGGTTGACCAGTGCAAGCGCTTCATCAATATCAAAAGGTTTAGGTAAGTACTCAAAGGCACCCGTTTGATAACTTGACACCGCAGACTCTAAATCTGAATGCGCCGTCATGATAATCACGGGCAAGTCAGGATAGCTTGCTTTGACTTTGGCCAAAAAAGCCAAACCATCTATGCCTGGCATGCGAATATCAGTCAAAATAACATCAGGCGTATCATCTGCCAATTGATCTAATGCAGATTGCGCTTCTTCAAAGCTTGTAACGTCGAAGCCTTCTTCTTTGAATGTTTTTTCAAGCACCCAACGCATGGCACGATCGTCATCAATTACCCAAATTTTATTTCGCGACATGGTTTAACTCCCAAGGTATATAAAGGCTAAATATTGTTTTTCCAGGGATTGATTGGCATTCAATCATTCCGTTGTGTTGATGCATTATGTTTTGCGCAATACTGAGTCCGAGACCTGTGCCTTTAGCACGCCCAGTGACCAGTGGGTAAAAAACTGACTCTAAAATATCTTCTGGTACGCCTGGCCCATTATCTTGTATGTCTACGCGAACGGCGGATCTATGTAATACACCATTGATGGTGACTAGACGTTGAATTCGAGTTCTCAAGATCAATTCAGGCTGCTGATCTGTAAAAAAATCTTTATTTTCAGTCATGGCTTGCACAGCATTTACGCTAATATTGAGCATGACTTGGATCAATTGATCACGATCTGCTTTCACTTCAGGTAAAGACAGGTCGTAATCTCTCGTAATGATAATTTTCTTTTTGGTTTGATTGACAATGAGTGAGCGAACACGCTCCAAGGGGTCATGCACATTGACAGGTTCATAACTTGGAAGTTGGCGAGAGCCTAGCATTGTATCTGCAAGATTACGCAAGCGATCGACTTCGCTAATAATGATATCGGTAAATTCGGCGTATTTAGGATCATTTAAACTGCGTGCTAGCAGTTGAGTTGCGCCAC
The DNA here is from genome assembly GCA_964579445.1 of uncultured Acinetobacter sp. Classification (GTDB taxonomy): domain Bacteria; phylum Pseudomonadota; class Gammaproteobacteria; order Pseudomonadales; family Moraxellaceae; genus Acinetobacter. The sequence continues at coordinate 19,794 of CAZOGM010000027.1, read as the reverse complement.
GTATTCCGCCCAATGGATTTTTAATTTCATGCGCCACACCGCGAATCAATTGACGAGCGACTTGATGCTGTTGAATAAAATTTTCTTCTTTAGAGATTTTCAGCATTCGATCAATGGGGTTGAGTTCGATAAGCAGCAGAGGGTGATATTGCTTGCCAGTATTGAGCTGCGCAACAGAATAATCGACATGAACATCTTTGAAGTTCACAATAATGGTGGCTTCACGGCGCGTATAGGCTTGCCCTGTTTTTAAGCTGTTTAAAAGTGCTTCTTCGGTATTAAATGCATCTCCAGGTGATTGCAAAATGTTCAATACGGTTTGTCCTGATGCACGCAATAAACTGATATCGAACAACGCTTCGCAGGAAGAATTGAGATAAAAAATGTTTAAATCACGATCTACCAAAAGAATAGCTGTGCTTAAGTTGTCCACCAGTAGTCGATAGTCAATCATGGGGTGTTGGTCCATTAACTCAATAATCCTGTCTTAAAATAGCGCAATTGACTTTAACTCTAATACTATGACTGCTCATAAAGAGGGAGTGCGCAATGATTAACGTCCTCAAATAAAGCAAGATACACGCCAACTTTTTAAATTTGACTTCAGTCAATCTAAAAAAAACTGGTTTTAAGCTGAAATGTGGGCTTAAAATTTAAATCTCAGTGCTATCTGCCACGCTTTACCTTATCACTGTTCTAAAATGGTGCAATATTAATATTTTATAAAATATATAGATATATTTTGGTGCGTTATACAAAGAGTGATCTTTTCAACTGTTTTTATGAAACGAAAAGTCATACAATACGCGGATTATAGTGGAGCGCAGATTCATGAAATCCCCCAAAGTCGGTTTTGTTTCTTTAGGTTGTCCTAAGGCATTGGTAGATTCCGAGCGAATCCTTACTCAGTTAAAGACTGAAGGTTATGATGTGGCGTCAGATTACGACGGTGCTGATTTAGTTGTTGTAAATACCTGTGGTTTTATTGAATCTGCAGTACAAGAGTCTTTAGACGCGATTGGCGAAGCCATGAGTGCAAACGGCCGTGTGATTGTGACGGGTTGTTTGGGTAAAGATGAAGACAAAATTCGTGCAATGCACCCGAACGTTTTAAAAGTGACCGGTGCGGCAGCATACCAAGATGTCATGGAAGCAGTACATGAATATGTACCTGCTCCGCCAAAGCATAACCCTTATATTGACCTTGTTCCTGAACAGGGTATCCGTTTAACACCTAAACATTATGCATATTTGAAAATATCAGAAGGCTGCAACCACCGTTGTACTTTCTGTATTATTCCAAGCATGCGTGGTGACTTGGTTTCACGTCCCGTTGGTTCAGTATTGTCTGAAGCACAAGCATTGAAAAATGCCGGTGTAAAAGAAGTCTTGGTCATCTCGCAAGATACATCGGCTTATGGTTTAGACACCAAGTACAAATTAGATTTTTGGAATGGTCAGCCGGTTAAAACCAAATTTTTTGACATGTGTGAAGCGCTCGGTCAGCTTGGGATTTGGGTGCGTTTGCATTATGTGTATCCATATCCACATGTAGATGCTGTGATTGACCTCATGGCGCAAGGCAAAATTTTACCGTATCTAGACATTCCTTTTCAGCACGCCAGTCCGCGCATCTTAAAACTGATGAAGCGACCAGCGCATAGCGAAAACACCCTTGATCGTTTGAAAGTTTGGCGTGAAAAATGTCCTGACTTAGTTTTACGTTCGACCTTTGTCGTGGGTTTCCCAGGTGAAACGGAAGAAGATTTCCAGATCTTACTGGAGTGGCTTAAAGAAGCGCAGTTAGACCGTGTGGGTTGCTTTACTTATTCTCCAGTTGAAGGTGCTACAGCAAACGATTTGCCAGATCATGTGCCTGAAGAGATTAAACAAGATCGTTACGAGCGCTTCATGCAGGTTCAACAAGAAATTTCAGCTGCTAAATTAAAGCAACGTATTGGTCGTACCATGACGGTGTTGGTCGATGATTTGGACGAAGAGTTTCCTGTTGCGATTGCTCGATCTTATGCAGATGCACCAGAAATTGATGGGAATGTTTTTGTTGAAGATATTGATAAGAACGTGATTAAAGCGGGTGATTTGCTTGAAGTTGAAATTACGGATGCAGATGAATATGACCTATTTGCAAAATTGATCCAAATTAAATCAGCTTAAATGGTTTGTGTGATTTTATATAAAAACGTATGTGCAAATATTAAAGAGATTGGAGTTTAAGCAATGCTAGATTCAAAAAAACCACGCTTTGGGCGTATCTTACTAAAACTGTCTGGTGAAGCGCTTGCTGGTAATAAAGACATGGGGATTGATGCGCAAGTGCTTGATCAAATGTCTTTATCTATTGCGCATTTAGTGGGTTTGGGCGTGCAAGTGGGTATTGTTGTGGGTGGTGGTAACTTATACCGTGGTAGCCAACTCCAAAAAGAAGGCTTGGTGGGTCGTGTAACAGGCGATCAAATGGGCATGCTCGCAACAGTCATGAATGGTTTGGCATTACGTGATGCTTTGGTTCGCCGTAACATCAAAACTCGTTTGATGTCTGCACTACAAATTGGCACAGTGGTTGAGTCTTACTCAAGCCGCGACGCGATTCGTCACTTGATGCGTGGTGAAGTCTGTGTATTTGTCGCAGGCACGGGTAATCCATTCTTTACGACGGATACTGCTGCTTGCTTACGTGGAATTGAGATCGAGGCAAACCTGATTCTTAAAGCCACTAAAGTGGATGGTGTTTATAACAAAGACCCAAGCAAATATGACGATGCCGTTAAATACGATACGCTCACTTTTGATCAAGTGCTTGATGAAAAATTGGGTGTAATGGATTTAACCGCGATTTGCTTATGTCGTGATCATAATGTGCCATTACAAGTCTTTGATATGAATAAGTCAGGTGCGCTACTTTCTGTAGTGATGGGCGAAAAAGAAGGGACTCACGTTACAAACTAATGTACGTGGGGCTTAAAGCTCTTTATACTAGCCGAAATTTAAGTTAAACATCTTAAACAAATTATGTAAGGAAGATCATATGATTAACGATCTTAAAAAAGACGCTGAAGACCGTATGAGCAAATCGCTCGATTCTTTAGAGCATGGCTTTGCTAAAGTTCGTACCGGTCGCGCACATCCCTCAATTTTAAATGGTGTGATGGTTTCTTACTATGGTTCTGACGTTCCGCTGAATCAAGTAGCGAACGTTGGTGTTGAAGATTCGCGTACATTATTGGTTCAACCGTTTGAACGTTCAATGGTTGCTGCAATTGATAAGGCCATTCGTGAAGCTGATTTGGGTTTAAACCCAGTGACTGCGGATGCTATTCGTGTGCCAATGTCAGCGCTTACAGAAGAAACACGCCGTGACATGCAAAAAGTTGCACGCAATGAAGCTGAAAATGCAAAAGTTGCGATTCGTAACATTCGCCGTGATGTATTAGGTGATTTTAAATCACTATTGAAAGATAAAGAAATTTCTGAAGATGATGAGCGTCGTGCAAGCGATGATATTCAAAAAATCACAGATAAATTTGTTGCTGAAATTGAAAAACGTTTGGCTGCGAAAGAAGCTGAGTTGATGAAGGTCTAAGCTGTATAATGACCATCTCAGAAGAGCAACGTCTTCCGAAACATGTTGCCATCATCATGGATGGCAACAATCGTTTTGCAAAAAAGAAACAATTACAAAAAGGCGATGGACACCGTGAGGGCAAAAATGTCCTTGATCCTATCGTAGAACATTGTCGTAAAATGGGTGTAAAAGCCCTGACCGTTTATGCTTTTTCCAGCGAAAATTGGAACCGTCCCCAATACGAAGTCGAATTGTTAATGCAACTGTTAGAAGACACAGTGCGAGAGCAAATTCCGCGTATGGAAAAATTCAAAATTGCATTACGCTTCATTGGTGACCGCAGTCGGCTTACGTCACAATTGCAAGATTTAATGTTGCATGCCGAACAAAGGACTGCTAAGTTCACAGAAATGACGCTCACCATTGCCGTTAGCTATGGTGGAATGTGGGATATTGCGCAAACAGCAAAAAAACTGGCTCAATTGGTTAAAGATCAAGTACTAGATATTAACCAAATTGACAGTGATTTATTTGGTCAACACATTAGTTTGGGTGATTTGCCTGAGGTAGATTTACTGATACGCACAGGTGGGGATTATCGGTTGTCCAATTTCTTATTGTGGCAAGCGGCTTATGCGGAATTGTACTTTACAGAGACTTTGTGGCCAGAATTTACCACGGACGAACTGGATCATGCATTTGGTGTTTTTTTAGGGCGAGAAAGACGCTTTGGAAAAACCTCTGAGCAGATTCAGCAAGAAAAAATAGAGAACGAATAATGTTAGAGCGGGTAATAACCGCGTTGGTTTTGGTTGCTGTTGTGCTGAGCTGTATGTTTGCGACAACCTCCATTTATCCAATGTTAGTGTTAATGATTATCGCTGCAGGTGTCGCGGGGTATGAGTGGTTTAAACTCATGCCGCGTCAAACTGATCAAGTGAATAAGCTCAAAGCCGGATGCTTTGGTGTGTTAACGGCTATTGTTTCTGGCTTGGCTCTTTATTTTAATGATCTTGCGCTGATACTCTGGAGTGCCTCTATTATTAGTTGGGTCATTAGCCTGTACTGGGTGAAAAATTATCCGCAATATGATGGTTGGTATAATCAAACACTTAATGTCATTGGTTTAGTCATTATTGGTGCTGCTGTCACGGCTATTTTTGAAGTTTGGTCAAGTTCACCTTGGTGGCTGATGTATTTGTTTCTCTTGGTTTGGGGGGCAGACAGTGGCGCATACTTCGTTGGACGTAAACTGGGTAAACGTAAACTTGCGCCAGAAGTCAGTCCGAATAAATCTATTGAGGGTTTGGTAGGTGGCATTGTCACTGTTGCGATTATCATCTTGATTGTTCAGTCAAATTATCTGACCTTATCGTACACAGAACATGCACTGTTCCTGATTTTATCTTTAGTGACAGTCTTTAGCTCAGTTTTAGGTGATTTGTTTGAATCGATGATTAAGCGTCGGGCAGGCATTAAAGACTCAGGTCGAATATTGCCTGGGCATGGTGGTGTGTTGGATCGTATCGACTCACTCTTGGCTGCAGCACCTATTTTTGCTGCTGGTATGTATGTTTTGAAACTTATTGGTGTAGATTTATAGATGTCTCAATCTGTTTGTATATTAGGTGTTACGGGTTCAATTGGTCAAAGTACGCTGAAAGTTTTAGATCAGCATCCTGATAAATATTCAATTTACGCGGTTTCAGCGTTTAGTCGAATAGAAGCCTTAAGTGAAATATGCAAACAGTATCAGCCCAAAGTGGTCGTTGTGCCCGCGGCCAAAGTAGATGAGCTCAATCAAATATTTAAACAAAAAAATATTCAAAATATTGAAATTCTCACGGATGAATCTGGTTTAATTTCGGTCTCTGAACATCCCAATGTTGATGTGGTCATGGCGGCTATTGTTGGGGCGGCGGGATTACTTCCGACTTTGGCGGCTGTTAAAGCGGGCAAGCGTGTGTTATTGGCAAATAAAGAAGCCTTAGTGATGTCTGGTGATATCATGATGCAAGCTGCAAAAGACAGCGGTGCTTTGTTGTTGCCGGTGGACTCTGAACACAACGCTATTTTCCAATGTTTACCACAAAATTATCTGCAAATTGATACCCATCAGGAACCACAACTGGGTGTATCTCAAATTTTACTCACCGCTTCAGGTGGGCCATTTTTAAAGCATAGCGCTGAACAATTAAAACGTGTGACGCCAGCGCAGGCGTGTAAACATCCAAACTGGTCAATGGGGCGAAAAATTTCTGTTGATTCTGCAACCTTAATGAATAAGGGGTTGGAGTTGATTGAAGCATGTCATTTATTTTCAATTAAAGAACATTTTGTTACAGTGGTCGTGCATCCACAAAGTATCATTCACTCCATGGTTCAATATGTAGATGGTTCAACTTTGGCACAAATGGGTAACCCCGATATGTGTACCCCAATTGCGCATGCATTAGCATGGCCTGAGCGTATACACACGCATGTACCGCCATTAGATTTGTTTATAAATCACAGTTTGGATTTTCAAGCGCCCGACACTGATCGCTTTCCAGCACTTAAACTTGCACGTCAAGCCATGCAAAGTGGGGGCTTAGCACCTGCTATATTAAATGCATCTAATGAGGTTGCGGTTGATGCCTTTTTAAATGAAAAAATTGGCTTTATGGATATTCCAAACGTAGTCGAATATACGCTTGGTCAGCTTGAAAATTCTCGTGCAGATGCATTGGATCTGATTTTAAACATAGATGCACAAGCCAGAACTGTTGCTTCAAATCGAATTATGCAATTGAGTAAATAATCATGAGTGTCCTGTTTATCATCGTTGCAGCCATTTTGCTCTTGGGTCCATTGATTGCAATTCATGAGTTTGGACATTATTGGGTAGCGCGTAAATTGGGTGTAAAAGTCTTGGTGTATTCCATTGGTTTTGGCCCAACGCTTTTAAAATGGACTTCTAAAAAATCAGGTATTCAATATCAGCTTTCTGCATTGCCGCTGGGTGGTTATGTCAGAATGCTGGATGAGCGTGAAGGCAATGTGAGTGCAGAAGATTTACCTTATGCATTTAATCGTCAGTCACCGTGGAAGCGTATCGCGATTGTCGCGGCAGGGCCTTTGGTCAATCTGATCTTTGCGGTTTTTTTGTTTTGGATTTTATTTTTACCCGCACAAGAGCAGCTCAATACTCGAGTAGGCAAAGTTGTTGAAAATACGCCAGCAGCCCTGGCTAAGATCCAAACAGGCGATAAAATTGTAGCGGTGGATGGAGAAGAAACAACCAACTGGGAAAAATTGAATTATGCCTTGGTTGATCGTGTCGGTGAAACCGGTTATATCCAAATTCAGGCAGAACGTAATGGCCAGTTGCAGAATTTCCAATTACCCATTCAAAATTTTTTAAATGATCAGACTCAATCACCGCTCGATATTTTAGGGTTTTTACCGTATCGTCCACAAATTGCGCCGGTTGTCCATAAGCTCAGTCCTGATGGTGCAGCAATACGACAAGGCATGAAAGAAGGTGATCGTATTGTAGCAGTAGACGGTAAGTCGATTAAAGATTGGTTTGAGGTGGTTGATATTGTTCAAAAGTCACCTGAAAAACTTCTCAAGATTGATGTTCTACGTGATGGAAAAAATGTACAGCTTCAAGTTATGCCACAAGGCAAACGAGACAATATGGGGCAAACAACAGGAATGTTGGGTGTGCAAGCTCAGTCTGGACAGATCAATATTCCTGCTGAATATAAGCACACGATTCAATATAATCCTGCTGAAGCCTTTGTTGTAGCTGTTGAAAAAACAGGGCAATTATCGAGCATGATTTTAAGCTCGATCGTCAAAATGGTTCGTGGTTTAATTGGGCTGGATAATTTATCAGGTCCGATTACGATTGCGAAAGTGGCGGGTCAAAGCGCTGAAATGGGCTGGAAAACTTTTATTTCCTTTATGGCTTTGATGAGTGTTAGTCTAGGTGTGCTTAATTTATTGCCTATTCCAATGCTAGATGGTGGGCATTTGGTCTACTACATTATTGAACTTATACGTGGAAAACCTGTTTCTGAACAAATACAATTAGTTGGACTAAAAATTGGTATGGTATTGCTCGGAAGTATGATGTTCCTTGCAATATTTAATGATTTTATGCGTTTATAAACGCATAAATGAAAAATTAACTTACTGGAAAACAATAGGCATGCAGCACACACATTTATTTATGCCGTTGGCACTCGTTAGCGCAATGGCAGCAGTACAGCAAGTATATGCAGCGGACGAGTTTATCGCACGGGATGTGCGAGTAGATGGATTGGTACGATTAACTCAGGCGAATGTACTGGGCATGTTACCCGTCAATAGCGGTGATCGTGTCTCAGATCCGGTTATTGCAGATTCCATTCGTGCACTGTATGCCTCAAATGCATTTGACGATATCCAAGCCTTCAAAGAAAATGATGTGTTGGTCTTCAAAGTTGTTGAACGTCCGATCATTTCTAAAGTGAATCTTAAAGGTAATAAACTGATTCCTAAAGAGGCTTTAGAAGAAGGCCTAAAAAAAATGGGCTTGGCTGAGGGTGAAGTTCTCACCAAATCCGCTTTGCAAACTTTAGAAACAGAACTTGAACAACAGTATTCACAGCAAGGTCGTTATGATGCTGATGTGAAAGTTGAAACTGTTGCACGTCCAAATAACCGTGTCGATTTGGATATTAACTTTACAGAAGGTAAACCTGCTAAAGTTTTCGACATTAACATTATTGGGAATACAGTTTTTAAAGACGATGAAATTAAACAAGCTTTCGCAGTAAAGGAAAGTGGTTGGTTGTCTGTCATTTCACGTAATGATCGCTATGCACGTGAAAAAATGGCGGCAAGTTTAGAGTCATTGCGTGCACTTTATTTGAACAAAGGTTATATCAATTTTGATATTAACAGTTCAAACCTGAATATCAGTGAAGATAAAAAACATATTTTTATTGAAGTTTCTGTTAATGAAGGTCAGCAATTTAAATTTGCTGAAACTAAGTTTTTAGGTGATGCACTATACAAAACTGAAGACTTAGAAGCGCTTAAACTTTACAAAGATGGCGAGACCTATTCACAAGAAAAAGTGAATGGCGTGAAGCAATTATTGCAGCGTAAATATGGTAATGCGGGTTATTACTATTCCGAAGTAAATGTGGTTCCTGAAATTAATAATGAAAACAATACAGTCGCACTGAATTACTATATTAATCCGGGTCAACAAGTCACTGTACGTAGAATCAACTTTGCGGGTAATACAAAAACCGCAGATGAAGTTCTTCGTCGTGAAATGCGCCAAATGGAAGGTGCTTTAGCCAGCAATGAAAAAATTGAGCTGTCTAAAATTCGTTTGGAGCGCACGGGCTTTTTTAGTAAAGTCGATTTAAAACCTGTTCGTGTGCCTGGTTCTCCAGATCAAGTGGATTTAAACATTAATGTAGAAGAGCAACATTCAGGGACCAGTACCTTGGCTGTGGGTTATTCACAAAACGGTGGTATCACCTTCCAAGCAGGTTTAAGTCAAACCAACTTCTTGGGCACAGGTAACCGTGTTTCGATGGACTTTTCACGTTCAGAAACCCAAGATTACTATAACTTAAGTGTGACAGACCCATACTTCACCATTGATGGTGTGAGCCGTGGTTATAACATGTACTACCGTAAAACCAAGCTGGATGATGATTATAACGTTAACAACTATGTGACAGACAGTTTGGGTGGTGGTTTAACTTTTGGTTATCCAATCGATGAAAACCAGAGCATTAGTGCGGGTTTAAACATTGACCAAACTGAAGTGACCACAGGTCCATTTGTTTCAACCTATGTTCGTGATTATTTACTCGCGAACGGCGGACGAGAGACAAATTCAACCAGTTACTGTCCTGTAGATTTGGTACCTATTATAGGTGCAGATGATAAAATTACGGGTTATGAGCCTTGTTCAAAGCCTGAAGTTACATATGGTAATGAATTTAAAGGTGACTTCCTTACTTATAATTTAAATTTGGGTTGGTCATACAATACTTTAAACCGTCCGATGTTCCCAACTTCGGGTATGTCGCATCGCGTTAATGCTGAAGTGGCATTACCAGGAAGTGACGTTGAGTATCAAAAAATCACCTATGACACGCAAGCCTTTTTTCCTCTAGGTAAAGATTTTGTATTACGTGGTTATGGAAAGCTCGGTTTTGGTAATGATTTACCATTTTATAAGAACTATTATGCTGGTGGTTATGGCTCAGTTCGTGGCTATGATAACAGCACCTTAGGTCCTGCATATCCGGGTGTGACCGCTAATGCTACAAATCAGGAAGATCGTGATCCTGAAGAAGTGGGTGGTAACGCGTTGATTCAGTTTGGTACTGAACTTGTGCTTCCTGTGCCATTTAAGGGTGATTGGGCACGTCAAGTACGTCCAGTGATTTTCGCTGAAGGTGCGCAAGTGTTTGATACGCAGTGTGATATTCCAAAGGGTAATTTATATTTAAATTCAGCTAACCCAGAAGTGGATGCGAAACAATATTGTAAAGATAACTTTGGTTTTAAAACAGACGATATGCGCTATAGCGTAGGTGTTGGCTTTACATGGATTACCATGATTGGTCCATTGTCACTAAGCTATGCATTCCCATTGAATGATAAGCCGGGCGATGAAACCAAGAATGTTCAATTTGAAATTGGTCGCACTTTCTAAGTGCGGTCAATTTTCATTGACTAATTAAGGATGATAGAAATGAATACAATTCAAAAAATCATGTTGGGTGTTGCAGGTCTAAGCTTAAGTGCAGTGGTTCAAGCTGCTGGCTATGGCATTGTTGATTTAGAAAAAGTGGTTGAAAGTAGTCAATATCTCAAACAGCAAAACGCCAGTCTTGAGCAATCGATTAAACCGCAAACCACGAAACTTGAGCAAATTGGTAAAGAGATTGAAGCTTTACAAAAAAGCGCGCAAGTTAAGGGTGCCAATGTGCAACAAATCAATACTCAATATCAAGCGAAAATGACTGAATTTCAAACCATTCAGCAAGGTGTGCAAAGTCGTGTCCAAACCACGATTCAAAACACCAATAAGACTTTTGATGCACGTGTGAAGCAAGTGGCTGAGCAATTACGTCAAGAGTCAAGCTTGGATATGATTTTAAGCAAAAATGCTGCTTTGGCATTTGACTCAAAATACGATTTAACTGCTAAAATGATTCAAAAGGTCAATGCAATTAAATAATCAATGAAATCAAAACAGTTTCATCTCGATGAATTGGCTCAGCTTGTACAAGGTGAGCCAATTGGTCAAAGCAAACTTCCGCTTAACGGCCTTGCTAGTTTGGCTCAAGCAGGTCCTCATCACATCTCCTTTGTAACCTCTGAAAAGTATTTAATTGATGCCCAGCTGTCTAAAGCAGGGGCATTGATTGTCACTGCACATATGCGTGAACGTCTACCTCAACATCAAAATTTCATTGTGGTTGCTCATCCTTATTTGGCTTTTGCTGTACTGACGCATGCTTTTGAAGCTAAACAATCTAAGCGTGGGATTGAAGCTACAGCTCAAATCGATCCTTCCGCCATCATTGCAGATGATGCCTATATTGGTCACTACGTGGTGATTGGTGAGCATGTTGTTGTCGGTAGCAATACCGTTATTCAGTCGCAAACTAAAATTGATGACGGTGTTGAAATTGGTGATGATTGTTTTATTGACTCTCATGTGACGATTACGGGTTTGAGTAAAATTGCCAATCGGGTCAGAATTCATGCCAATACTGTTATTGGTGGTGAGGGTTTTGGCTTTGCGCCATATCAAGGTAAATGGAATCGAATTGCACAACTGGGCTCAGTTCAATTGGGTGATGATGTTCGGATTGGTTCAAATTGTAGTATTGATCGTGGTGCACTGGACGATACAATTATTGAAGAAGGTGTCATTATTGATAACCTTGTGCAAATCGCACATAACGTTAAAATTGGTGCGCATACCGCTATAGCTGCAAAGTCGGGTATCGCTGGAAGTACAACAATTGGCAAAAACTGTGTGCTGGCAGGTGCTGTAGGGGTGGTTGGGCATATTAATATTGCAGATAATGTAACCATTACAGGAATGTCAATAGTCACAAAAAGTATTTCTGAGGCAGGATCTTATTCTTCAGGAACAGGTCAGTTTGAAACAAATCACTGGAAACGTACAGTTGTAAGACTCCGACAATTAGCAGATGTGCCATTGACCAAGTTGGTCAAACAAATAGATCATATGCAGTCTCAAATCGAGTCAATTGAATCAACTTTAAAATTGCGTAAATGAATATGACTGAGTCTACAACACTACCTTTTGCAGTTCCTGAACTTCCAATGCAAGTTCAAACGATTCGTGAGTATTTACCACATCGTTATCCGTTCTTATTGGTTGATCGTGTCACAGAAGTCTCTGAAAATGGCATTGTCGGTTATAAAAATGTCTCAATCAATGAAGAGTTCATGCAAGGGCATTTTCCGGGTTACCCAATTATGCCGGGCGTATTGATTGTTGAAGCGATGGCGCAAATTTCAGGTGTGCTTGGCTTTATTATGAACAATGAGAAACCGAAAGCGGGTTCTTTGTTCTTATTTGCGGGCGCAGAGCGCGTTCGGTTTAAAAAACAAGTCGTTCCTGGTGATCAACTCGTGCTAAAATCAGAGCTTATCATGCAGAAACGCGGCATTTACAAATACCAATGTACTGCCAGTGTGGATGGTGTGATAGCAGCAGCAGCTGAAATTATCATTTCTCATCAGAAACTAGAGCAGGCATGAGCAACAACGAGTTAATTCATTCAACTGCAATTATTGATCCTTCTGCAGTCATCGCATCAGATGTAAAGATTGGTCCTTATTCCATTATTGGCCCGAATGTCACTATTGGTTCGGGCACAACGATCCATTCGCATGTGGTGGTCGGTGGTTATACGCGTATTGGCGAAAGAAATGAAATTTTCCAGTTCGCAAGCGTGGGTGAGATATGCCAAGATTTGAAGTATGCAGGTGAAGAAACCTGGCTTGAAATTGGTGATCAGAACAAGATTCGTGAACACTGTACTTTGCACCGAGGCACCATTCAAGATCAAAGCCTGACTAAAATTGGCAGTCATAATCTTTTGATGGTCAATACCCATATTGCGCATGACTGCGTAATTGGTAGTCATAATATCTTCGCTAACAATGCGGGAATTGCAGGTCATGTTCACATTGGTGATTTTGTAGTCGTCGGTGGAAACTCGGGTATTCATCAATTCTGTAAGATTGATTCATACAGCATGATTGGTGGTGCATCTTTAATCTTAAAAGATGTTCCTGCCTATGTGATGGTGTCAGGTAATCCAGCTCATGCATTTGGCTTGAATGTTGAAGGTATGCGTCGTAAAGGGTGGTCTAAAGACATTATCATGGGCTTAAGAGAAGCCTTTAAGCTCATCTATAAATCAGGTTTAACCACTGAACAAGCCATTCAAAAAATTCGTGAAGATATCCTTCCGAGTGTTGCTGAAGCGCAGTTATTAATTGATTCTTTACTCGAGTCAAAGCGCGGTATTGTTCGCTAATTTTAATTAGACGATGAATCTGCTTAAATGAATTCGCATAAAAAAAGACATCCTCGGATGTCTTTTTTTATTTTAATTTTTCTAGTTCACTTACTTAACTTTTGTTGAAGTAAGCTGCTTCTTCAGAACTTGGATAGGTTGAAATCAGCTTTTTCTTATAGACATCTGCGGTTTGAAGATTTTTGTTAACGTCTTTAGCGATGCTGTATAACTGGTACAAAGAACGTGACGCTTTAGACGAGTTTGGGAATTTCGCGGCTACAGTTTCGTAATGTTTCTTGGCTTCATCATAGTTGGGCGGCTCAATAGCAAGATTAAATTCAGCCAACCAGAAATAAGCATTGCCCGTGTATACGCTATTCGGATTATTTTTGACAAAGTTTTGCATTGGAGCAATCGCTTTTTTTGCACCGCCTTGTTTGTAAGCATCCAGTGCAATGGTATATGCCGCCTTATCTAGCTCTGTCTGATCGCTAGTGGTATTTATATTTAATGCGCTACTTTGTACTGAGGGTTCGGCATTTACAGGTGCTGGCGTATTGGGCGTTGCTTGATTAGGTGTAGCCTCAGTCGGTGAAGATTCTTCAGTTTCTGGTTGGTCTTCAGTCGGATCAATTTTTTGCTGTAAAAGCTCTAAACGTTGATCTAGATCTGCATAGCGATTGGTCAATTCTTTATTGAGTTGGTCAATCTGATGATCTTGTTCTTCCATTTTGCCGCGTAACTCACGCAGTTGATTTTCTAGGCGCTGATTTTGCTGAATCAAATCCCAATTCATGTTGCTGGCTACAGCAGGAGCTGCAGATGCATTTGAATTTGTATAGCCAGATGAGCCTTGGCTCAAGCCGCGAGATTCAATCGGGATGTTGGCAAAAGTGGTTGAAGCGCTGAGAATCGCAATGGTCAGTAGAGTATGCTTATTGAGCATTATTATAAATCCAAATCAGATAAGGTAAGCGTCAATAAAAATTGATTATTGCGCCGACATTAGAAATCAAAAGCTAGTCCCATTTAAAACGGCAACTCATTTAAATGCAATATCTATTTACAATGTT
>CAZOGM010000027.1:0-5463 GCA_964579445.1 uncultured Acinetobacter sp. | reverse complement strand
GCTAGTCCCATTTAAAACGGCAACTCATTTAAATGCAATATCTATTTACAATGTTGATATAGAAAATTAAACATGAAATTTCATGCATTTTAAAAGAGTGTAGATGTTTTTTTAGTTGATTTGATTGCTAAATAAACAAAAGAATGAATCACTTGCGATTATTCTAAAAATGCACTTGCAAGATCGATAAAAATCTCTATACTCTGACCTTGCAATGGTAGCCCCGCTGGTGGCTTCGCAATTGTACTCTATGAACCCCGCCAGGACCGGAAGGTAGCAACGGTAATAGAACTATGATGTGCCGAAGTTTTGCTAGTGGGGTTGCCACCAGTTTTATATCCTATTTTAATAATTATAACGTTGTTTTTCTTATCCTTATTTAGTCCTCATTTTCTCTTTTACGAATCGCCTTCATAATTGCATCCATTTCGAAACCTCGATATTGTAAAAACCGAATCTGTTTTGCTTTCATTTTTGCATCCGTTGCAACGTCAGTACCGTATTTTTTAACTTTAAGCGCATACGCTTGCTCGTACCAATCAATTTCATCCATATCATTTTTTGCCAGTGCTTTATCAATACTTTTTGCATTGAGCGCAAGTTTGATCCGATTAGGACCTTTGCCTTTACGAATCTGACTTCTGACGGTCATTTCAGCAACACGTTGATCACTTTGATAATTTTCTTTAGATAGTTCATCCACTAACGTCATCACTTCTTCGCGATCTTCAGCATATAAACACAGCTTTTCAATTAAATCTTTTTTAGAATATTCTTTGCGAGTAAGTACTGCAAAAGCATAAGAGCGTAAGCGTGTGCCTGTCATGCCGGGTTGCTTCGGCTGTGGATTGTCATCCTCGTTTAAAGATGTATATTTGCTGGGAGGGGTTCGTTTGCTATAGCGCTGATACTTAGATTCTCTCTTTTCCTTCAGGGGAGTCTCATCCTCACCGTATTCGCGTTTAAGCGCTTCATAGTCAATGACTTTGGGAAACTTTGGATCATTCATGTTGCAACATCACTTTGTAAGAAAAAACGCCCCGTAGGGCGTTTTATAGTTTAACGTTGATTGAGTCATTACACATCTAAAAGGTCTGGCTCATCTTGTTTTTCTTCAGTAGCCGGCGTTGCTGTTACAAGAAGTCGTTCACGGATCATACGATCAAGTTCAATTGCAATTGCGGGATTTTCTTCAAGATGACGAATCACATTGTTTTTACCCTGACCAATCTTGTTACCTTGATATGAATACCAAGCGCCAGCTTTTTGAACCAGTTCTTGTGCAACGGCTAAATCAACCAATTCACCTAAATGATTGACACCTTTGCCATATAAAATTTGGAAAATCGCTTCACGAAATGGCGGTGCCATTTTATTTTTGACGACTTTTACGCGGGTTTCTGAACCGACAATTTCATCACCTTCTTTGACTTGACCAATACGGCGAATATCAAGGCGAATAGATGCGTAGAATTTAAGTGCGTTACCACCGGTTGTGGTTTCAGGGCTACCAAACATGACACCAATCTTCATACGAATCTGGTTAATGAAGATCACCATGCAGTTTGAGCGTTTGGCATTACCTGTAATTTTACGTAAGGCTTGGCTCATCAAACGCGCTTGTAGACCCATGTGAGAGTCACCCATTTCGCCTTCAATTTCGGCTTTTGGGGTGAGGGCAGCGACAGAATCGACTACGATCATGTCTACAGCACCTGAGCGTACCAGCATGTCTGCAATTTCAAGGGCTTGTTCACCATGGTCGGGTTGCGACACCAAAAGGTTGTCAATATCCACACCAAGCTTACGTGCGTATTGAGGGTCTAATGCATGTTCAGCATCAATGAATGCACAAGTACCACCCGCTTTTTGACATTGCGCAATCGCTTGCAAGGTCATCGTAGTTTTACCTGAAGATTCAGGACCATAAATTTCAACAATACGACCTTTAGGTAAACCGCCAATGCCGAGTGCGATATCTAGGGTTAATGAACCTGTAGATACGGCTTCAACTGCCTGAACATTATTATCGCCTAAGCGCATAATCGTGTTTTTACCAAATTGTTTCTCAATTTGACCTAAAGCAGCCGTGAGCGCTTTACTTTTGTTCTCATCCATCTCGTAACCTCAAAAACGATGTAATATCACTTATAACTTAAGTGGATGTCTTGAATTAAATCTCATGTCCACGCCAGTATAGTGACAGAAAAAAATGCGGTATTCTATCTTTTAAAGCTCTAGTGCGACATATTTTGTCGCCTGATTCTAATCATCATTATAGGACCATTGCTGGTCAAATTGCTGTCCATTTTCTTGTCTAAACTTGCTGATATCGCGACGATCTTTTTTACTTGGGCGATGTTCAGGTCGTGCAAGATTATGCAATTTTCTTTGAGAAGAAAGCAACTCACGTCGTGCAATACTGACTTCTGTTTCTTCATACAATAACTGTGCAGCTGGTGCGCCACCGCGTACACTAGAAAGTGCTTTTACCAATACAGTTTTTTTATCAAAACCTTGTTGTATGGTAAGTTCCATGCCAACCCGTATTTCACGTGAGACTTTGACACGTTCATTGTTCACATGGACTTTACCTCCCTCAATGGCTGCTTTAGCAATTGAGCGGGTTTTAAAAAATCGTGCGGCCCATAGCCATTTGTCGACACGCATTGACTCAGCGGGTTGTTGTTCAGGCTGTTTTGACATTTATTTCCTTTTTTGATTGCTGCCTCATTTGAGAATATTGCTCTAAAATTTCGACCAATTCAGTCAGATCGTTTATCGCAGGGTATTCAAGCTCTAATGCATTTTTAGCTGCTTTTTTACTAGAGGGTTGGCTGACAGTAATCAGCGACTCAATCCCAAATAAAGCTGCGCCTTTGAGAACTTTTGCGGTGTCGTCAATGAGTACGACATTTTTCGGATCAAAAGGATGCATTTTTTGTAAAATTTGCCAAAATTCGATAAATTCTTTGGCATGACCAATCTCTTCACTGCTCACTATAACTTCAAAATAAGGGCTTAAATTGACATTTTCAAGCTTTAACTTAAGTCCTGCACAGTCTGCATTAGTAACAATCCAGCATCTATAACCACCTTGTTTGAGTATTTCTAACAACTCGAAACAACCTAGACGTGGCTGAATATTCTTTTTATAGTCATACTGTAGCGCTAAAGTGTCTACACCCACTTTGGATGTCCAGAAGCTTGATGAATACCAAGAAAGCGTGTGCTTATGATTTTCGTAAAAGCGATGCAAAGTGTCGTGACTTTGTTCAAGTGTACACGCATGCGTCGCTGCATGACGTTCAGGGAGTTTATGATTCCAAATTAAATCATCATAAGCTAAATCAAGTAGGGTGCCGTCCATGTCGAACATGACGATAGGCTTGTTCTCTAAATCAGACATAAAATAGGTTTTTATCCATGTTTATTACAACTCAAGCACCACAAGATCAACAAATATTGAGTTTAGTGCCAGTCTTGGCTGCGGCGAGTAAAATTCTGTTAGAAGAATACCAAAATTATTGTGCTGGGCGTGAGTTTAAAATCAATGAAAAAGCTGATCATTCACCTGTCACACAAGCTGACTTAAAAGTGAATGACTATTTAATGTCTGAGTTAAAGCGTTTAACACCCGATATACCGGTGGTGTCTGAGGAAAGTGATTATTCAGCACGGCATGCATGGTCAAGCTGTTGGATGCTGGATCCGCTTGATGGAACTAAAGAATTTATTCATCAGCGCGATGAATTCACCATTAATTTGAGTTTGATTGAAAATCATCAAACCATTTTTTCTGTGATTGCTGTTCCGACTGAGCAGGTGATGTATATCGGATATTTAACCGAACTACCTTACAAATATTCATTCACGGAAAAAACATGGGAACGGTATTGTAAGTTTAAAGGGGTCGAAGCCGATGCGATACAAGTGGGCTTGAGTCACAGTAGTAAAAACCCAAAATATCAGCGTTATATTGATTATATTGAACAAGAAAATCCAGTCATTAAACGCGAAGCCGGTAGTGCGTATAAGTTTTGTATGATGCTTGAGGGTGAAATTGATATTTACCCACGCTTTCATCCAACCTCGGAGTGGGATACAAGCTCAGGTCAGGGTTTACTTGAAAGTATCGGCGGTGGTTTGGTGAGTCTAGACGCTGTGCCTTTTAGCTATAATCAGCGAGAAACTGTATTGAATGAAGGTTTTATTGCTTTTCGAGATAAGAGTCTTGAGCGTATTGCCTTGGAGGCGTTGTCAAATATACCTTAATCGCATGGTGGTGTGTTTATGACATGGTATAGTGCAGATGATCTTTCGCGGTTTGAAATCTAGTTATGAGTCTCTTGTTATTGCCTGACAGTATGTTGCGGGCGATTGATTTACTCCCTGACACGGCTATTCCAGTGACGTTATTTACTCGTCACTCTGTGCGTGAAATTGTTCCTGGTCAGGGGCTTGCAGGCTATGACTTGCAGTTAACTGACGCTGGGCGTGATCTCGCACAGGCGTGGGGTTCTTACCTGATAGGCAACACAGACCGAATAATTCAGCATTGTATTTCAAGCCCTATTCAGCGCTGTGTCGACACGGCGGTACTGATGATTCAAGGGGCGGATCAAGTATCGAAATACGAAAATACCCATCATATTGAGATTGTGGAGCAGGGTTTGCTGGTTGAACCGGGGAGCTTTGTGTTGGACATTCAAAAAGCAGGTCCTTTCTTTCGTGAACAAGGTGCTTTGGGGTTTATCAATAGCTTTGTTAATAATGCACTGCCAGGCATGAAACACCCAATTAATGGGGTGATTGATGTGCTTGAGCTGATCTACAATACTCATCCACAACATAAAAATGGCTTAAGTCTTGCTGTTAGTCATGACACGATTTTAGCGGCGATTATTGCGGTAATCTCTGGTCAGACCCAAATTCATCAAACCGATTGGCCAGAAATGATGGAAGGCTTATTTGTATGGTTCGAGGGGGATGAGTTTTTAGATTCGAAACTCAAATGGATTTGGCGTGGTCAGCGGAATGAATTGGAAATTCGTCAATTTCAAGATTTAAAATTTTAATGAGTGATTATGTGCATCTGTTTTAAAGCATTTAAAGGGCTTCACATCGATTGATCGTATGTTCAAAAGCCATATATTTTATTTGTCTGTATCTTGCTTGCATTTCATTAAATGGATCAGCCCAGGTATTAGGCTAATGCTAAAGAGCATACATATCGCAACTGCCCATAGGGGGAGTCTTTTGGGATCATTTAGAAAATAGTATTCAAATAATACATATACAAGCATGCAAAACATGGTTGTGGTTGCTATTGGAAAAATAATTCTAAAGATCAGGAATTGTGCGAATGCTATATATCGATCTGTCTGTACCTTAAAGCTATAGGCAATATCCAAATACTTAAAAACCAAAGAATACAAAGCATCAAACTTGCAGCTGAATATA
>CAZOGM010000026.1:0-35976 GCA_964579445.1 uncultured Acinetobacter sp. | reverse complement strand
CTTAAATCAGATGAAAAAACATAATCAAATTAAATAAAAAACAAGAAAATTATTATAACAGCGTGCTTGTGATCATTAAAATCAATTCTTAAATATTAAATCCTTATAAAACAACAAGGATAAATTATAAAATTATAGAAATAAATTGATAATAATAATGATTATCATTAGTATGATTTTTATTATTCCACCATCTACTCTCTTATGCAAAATTTTAGTATCACGTTCAAACTTAATCTGTTGAGCTGTTCGGTCTTGGCGACTTTAATGTCCCCATCCATTCATGCAAATGAAGTCAGTGAACAAGAAACTCAACAGCTCCCCACCATTGTTTTAAAAACGGAAAATATTGATACGGGTTATACCCGAAAAATAGCGAAGACTGCCCTTCCCTTAAATATCAGTGTGAAAGAGACACCGCAGTCTATATCTGTAGTCACTCAACAGCGCATTGAAGACCAACAACTCAAAAATGTGACCGAAGTTGCTGAAAACACCACGGGTATCGTTGTTCAGAAAAGTGAAAGTAACCGAGGATCTATCTACTCTCGCGGCTTTCAAGTCGATAATTATCAAATAGATGGAATTCCAACAACATATAACAACCAATTAAGTTCGGGTGAAGTATTCAACTCAACTGCCATTATCGATCGTGTTGAGGTGGTTCGCGGAGCGACTGGATTGCTATCTGGTCCGGGTAATCCATCTGCTGCCATTAATATGATTCGTAAAACAGCCAATAGCACTGTACCTACAGCAAATCTAGAAGTATCAGGCGGTTCATGGAATCAATATCATGTGATGGGCGATGTAGCGAATGCGCTCAATCAGGATGGGTCCTTTCGTGGACGTGCGGTAATAAGCTATAACGAGGGTGACAGTTATAGAGATAAATTATATAAGGACAATTTTACAGGTTTACTTGCAACTGAATACGACATTTCAGATCGCACCTTATTGACAGCTGGCATCAGCTATCAACAAGATGATACTCATGCACCTACGTGGGGTGGATTACCCGCAATTTTTAGTAATGGTGCTTTAATTCCTTGGTCACGTTCTAGCACGATTGCACCTGACTGGGCACGCTGGGAAACAGATTACACCAATATTTTCACCAGTCTTCGACACACCTTTGAAAATGATTGGGAGTTAAAAGCCAGCTATGAATATGGTGAACGTAATGGGGATTCTCAACTCATGTATTTATACGGCTCACCCGATCCAGTTAATGGTTCGGGCGTGAGTGCAGGCTTCGGACAATACTTCAACAATACTGTTCAAGATACAGCGTCCTTACAGCTTTCTGGTGACTTTAATTTACTGAATAGCAAACATGACTTCGCTCTGGGCTATCAGTACTCAAATCAGGACTTTAGTTCTGACTACACCCCTACACAGTGTGCCGACAAAGTAACCAACCCTTGGTGTGATGTTAAGGTTGCAAATTTATTCAACTGGGATTATACGGATGGTGCACCACCAAATTGGGGTGATAAAACTTTATATGAACGCCACAATATCAAACAAAACTCAGTTTATGGCGTGACGCGCTGGAGTATTGCTGAACCGCTCAAATTGATTTTGGGTGCAAGACTGACAGATTATGAAAAAAGTGGTTATGGGCTCTACACTCAAAAATATACCCAACAGTTTGATCATGAGTTCATTCCTTATGCTGGTCTGGTTTATGAAATCACACCTCAGCTTTCTACGTATGCCAGCTATACCAGTATTTTCCAGCCTCAAGCTAAAAAAGATAGAAATGGTCAATATTTAGATCCGGTTGAAGGCAATAACTATGAACTGGGTATTAAAGGCAGTTTTATGGATGAGCGTTTAAATGCCAGTGCAGCTATTTTTAAAATTGAACAAGAGAACTACGGGGTAAAAACTGGCGAAAAGGTTAACTTCGGTCGAGGCAATGAAGATGTTTATAAGGCGATTGATGGTTCAACCAGTGAAGGATTTGAAGTTGAAGTTAGTGGTCGTCTATTACCGCAGTGGAATGTTAGCGCAGGCTATGCACAGTTCAGTTTAGAAGATGCAAATGGTCAAAAAATTGATCGAGATCGACCAAACAAAACTGCAAATCTGTTCACAAGCTATGACTTTGGTCAACAGTTTGCACCGCTTACGTTGGGTGCAGGGTTACGCTGGCAAAATGCCACTCACTTTGACGTGACTGGAGGCGAGATTAAACAAGAGAGTTATGCCATTGTAGATTTGATGGGTCGCTATGACATTAACCCTGAATTGTCACTACAGCTGAATGTTCGCAATTTAACGGACAAAAATAGCTATAACATTTCAAGTGATCAGATTCATTTTAATGAACCTCGTAATGTCAATATGACAGTACGTTATAAATTCTAACTGCATCATTTGAATTAAATTCTTCAGTTTAAATCTGCATGAAAATAGTATGATGTTCAAAATATAGGATCTATATCAATGAAAAAAATAATTGCCCTTACTCTTGGGTTGTCTATATCAGTGTTTACACAAGCACATATGCTTTGGTTAGAACGGGATTCCGATACTCAAACCAAAGCATATTTTGGTGAATACAGCGATCAGTTAAAAGACACTCAAGAGAGTTCTTTAAAGTCTTTTAACGCAGCGATGGCCATTCAGAACAAACAGAAACTCAAAGCTTCAGTTCAACATGATCATCTGTTGTATACCACTCAAGGCAACACAGATGTTCAGCTCAGCAATGACATGATGTATGGCGAATCATTACTGCGTTATCATGCCAAAGTGGGGCGAATGAACACCAAGGCTGAATCTGAACTGGATATTGTGCCTATACAAGCCAATAGCAATACGTTTCAAGTCTTTTATCAAGGAAAGCCTACAGCAGATGTGAAAGTGGTTGTATTTTCACCAGAATACTGGCAAAAACACTACACTTCGGATGCCCAAGGCATCGTAAAAATCGAAACCCCATGGAAAGGTCAATACGTGATTGAAGTCAGTCACGAATCAGATAAATCGGGTACGTTTCAGCAAAAGCCGTACAAAAAACAGTACTTGGTTACCACTTTAAGTTTTAAACACTTATGATTTAACGTTCCTTCAAGTATGACTTGAAGGAATTTTTAAGGATGATCAGATTTGCTTAGGATTCAAGGTTCAACATGAACGCTTTAATACAGCCCATCACAGTTCTTTATCGGTTATTGTTAACCTTTGGGGTGGGCTATTTGTGCTGCTATTTCATCGCAGTTGATTTGGCTTTTTTATTACAGTCTGTATTACCTAAGGCTGAATCAGTCTATTTAGCTGCCTTGATTGCGCTGATTAGCTACGTGGTTTTTATCATTACGATATTTTGTATTCAAAATTTAAAAAAACTCACGCTGTACAGCCTAGTTCCGCTCATCTTGTTATTTACTTTTGCTCAATATATAGGTTGATCCATGCATAAATCTGTTCGTCAATCTATGGCATGGTTACACTCTTGGTTGGGTTTAAGCTTTGGCTGGTTACTGTTTGCCATATTTTTAACTGGTGCTGCGACCTATTATCGGCAGGAAGTGAGCCTATGGATGCAACCACAATTTGCCACGATAAAAGTCGATCAGGACAGTTCTTTAATTGCTGCATACGCCTATTTACAGCAACATGCACCAGATGCTCAAAGCTGGTATATCGGGGCGGCAACCCCCAATTTACCTGTCAATAAAATCTACTGGCAAAAAGCCGATGGTGGCTT
Source organism: uncultured Acinetobacter sp. (assembly GCA_964579445.1). Lineage (GTDB taxonomy): Bacteria > Pseudomonadota > Gammaproteobacteria > Pseudomonadales > Moraxellaceae > Acinetobacter. The sequence goes on along the minus strand of CAZOGM010000026.1, from coordinate 32,255 downwards.
TGACAGTAAAACCTTAGATGCGACTACAGGCAAAGAACTTAGCCTTTCTGCCACCCAAGGGGGTGATTTTTTCTATAATTTTCATTTTCAGCTGTATGGAATGCCTTATCTGATTGGTCGTACAATTGTGACGATCGCAGCGTTAATGATGTTTATTACCCTCATTTCAGGAATCATTACACACAAGAAAATTTTAACTGATTTTTTCACCCTCAGAGCGTTTAAAGGGCAACGTTCATACCTCGATTTTCATAATGTCAGCTCGGTAATTGCCCTGCCTTTCTTCCTAACAGTCACCTTTACAGGCTTAGCAATTTTCTTTTATCTTCTTTTACCTTCGGGCATGAAAAAGCTATATCCAGAGAATCCGTTTCAATATTTTGAAGAAATCCGCATGGTGGTAACGAAGACAGAGTCCCCTGAGCCAGTTAAGACTGAAATGCGACCTATGCAATATTTTATAGGCGTAGCTGAATCACAGTGGGGCAAAACTGCATTTGACAATATTACGGTCAAAAACCCCAACACCCAGCGCGCAGAAATGACGATAACGGAGCTTAAGGATAATTCTATTACTCGTCATCAGGCGCAGATGACCCTGAATGCTGCAACAGGTCAGCTTCTGAGTAGCAGCCGAAATCAAAGCGGCATTGCCACTTTAAATGCAGGCATGTACGGCTTACATATGGCACGTTTCGCCGATCCTGTCTTGAGGTTATGTTTGTTTTTCTCTGGTATTCTTGGCTGTGCCATGATTGGATCTGGTTTGCTCCTGTGGAGCCTCAAACGGCAGATGCAGAAGAAAATACAACTGAACAAAACCCAACATTTTCATTTTGGTCATTTCTTAGTTAATCGTTTAAATATTGCGGTCATAATCGGTTTGCCTATTGCCATGCTTGCTTATCTGTATGCAAATCGTTTAATACCGATGCCTGCTGGCTCAACTAATTATGAGATCTATACGTTTTTCAGCATTTGGCTCGCCAGTTTTGTCATTGCCTGTATTATTCCACAGCCTTATTTGTGGAAAACCTTTCTGAAAATACTGATCGCTGCGGCATTGATACTGCCACTCATTGATCTTTATTATTTAATTTCGCAGCAATATATTTCTTCTTTCCAAGAGTATTGGCTATTTTTACGGGTTGATTTAATGTTGTGGATACTTGCAGTATTGGGGTATTTCTTACATCAAAAAATTTCGCCCATTCAACAAAAGGCTGTACAGAAAATACATACAAAACTTAAAGCTGCTCAGCAGGATGCACCCTAATGATTTGGATAATTTCCATCGTTTTGATTTGGTTGGCGTGTTTTGGCTTCTATAGCGTGAGCAGTAAGCAAATTGCACATACACAGCAGACACGATATGCGTATTTAGCAAAATTTACGAAGAGCGTTCGGCTTATTTCTGTGGGGCTACTGTTGGCGGTCATATGGCTACTGCGATCAACATTGAGCAACAGTATTAGCTTGATTGGATTATGGGTTTTAATCACACCAACATTGTTCATTTTTATTTTAAGCGTCAATCAAAAACGTGCTTCTTAGCTTGAGCCATTTTTTTGAAAGTTAGAATAATTATAAGTACATTTCATTTAATGGGTATTTATTGTCTAAGGTAATTTGATTACGTGGTTATAACCCAATAAATTTATAATATTAATAATAAAATATTGCCAAAACAATACAAAAGAGAATAGTTATCATTTATTATCGCATCTCAGTATGGAGAATAATAAATGAGTTCAAAGCTAAAACCTTTAATTTTAATGATGGCATGCGTCTCAGCCACAGAAATGATGCATGCAGAGACAATCGATCATACGTCTTTAGACGACAATGGGATGACTACAGATACCCACCCTGTTCCTGTGTTGTCGACAATTGTCGTAGGCGCCTCGCAGAAAGCAGGAGGTGATTTATTAAAACAGCCACTTTCAGCCAGCATAATTACTGAACAGCACATTAAAGATGATGCTGCCAAAAAACTGGATTCTGCGTTGTTTTATGAAGCAGGTATTTTATCTCAGCCACAGGGTCTGGACAATAAATCACAGTGGTTTAAAGTCCGAGGTTTTGATGCCAGCCAAACCCTTGACGGAACTGCCCTAGCACCCAATGGCTTTTTCGTTTGGGAGCCTGAAATTTACGGCTTAGAACGTTTAGAAATTATTAAAGGTTCAAACTCTTTTAACTATGGCGCAACTAAGTCTGGCGGTAACGTCAACCTGGTATCCAAACGCCCAACAAAAACACCCAAGGGTGAGTTGAATCTGAGTGCGGGTAATTTGGATCAGCGTGAAGTGAGCGCAGACTATAGCGGGATATTAAATGAAGACGACTCTTTACGATACCGTTTAGTCGGTCTATACCGTCAAGCTGACAGTATGATTGAAGGTGCTTATATGAAGCACTATTACTTTGCGCCTAGCTTAACTTGGGATATTTCAGATCAGACCAACTTAACCCTGTTAAGTAGTTATTTAAAAAAAGATGGTGTGCCTACAGCAGGTTTCTTGCCACTCTGGGGCACTGTGATGGATACCCCTTATGGCAAAATAAACCGTAAAACCAATGTCGCAGAGCCAGAAACAGATCGTTTAAAATTAGAACAAGTCTCAGTTGGCTATGAGTTCTCTCATCAGTTTGCAAATGATTTAACTTTTGCACAAAACTTTCGTTATGGTCGTATGGACAACTATTTAACCGGCGCTTTTGTATTTAGCTCAGATAATGATCGCACTGGTTATCGTGGCTATAGTCATACCGATGGAACTTCTGATACCTACAGTATTGATAACCGCTTAATTAAAGCATTCACTTTAGGCAATACACAAAACAAAATGATGTTCGGGATCGACTATCAAAAAAACAAAACGGATGGTATGAACAATGGATTTGGTTTAGCGCCTTCGATTGATTTATTTAATCCAATTCATAGCCCTTATTACCCAAAAACTGCTGATATCTATACACAAGATACAGAGCAACTGGGGCTGTATATCTCAAATCAATTAAATTGGAATGATTTGATCGAGCTCAACCTCGGTATTCGTCAAGATAAAGCTGAAGGTCAATCACGCCAAGGTTCTACACAATATCGTTACGATGAAGATAACACCTCATATAGTGCTGGAATTTCTTACCACGCGCCTTATGGGCTGTCCCCTTATATGAGTTATTCAACCTCATTTCAACCTGCAATTGGTATTGATGGTTATGGCCGTGGCTATCAACCTTATGAAGGTGAGCAATATGAAATAGGCGTAAAATATGCGCCAAACTGGGTGGATGGTGAAATCACACTTGCGTATTTTGATTTAACTGAAAAAAATGCGCTTGTTTCGGACAGCTCTAATATTTCTGTACAAGCAGGAAAGCGCACCAATAAAGGCATTGAATTACAAGCAAATTTAAATCTCACAGAGAGCTTATCTACTCAGTTGGCATATACTCACAATGATTCTGAGCAAGAGCTATCTACGGCAAAAACCATTCGTACACCCGCAATCCCAAATGATCAATTCGCTGCAAAATTACAGTATTTGTTCTTAGGTGATCACCCTTTAAATGGTCTAAAAATTGGAACTGGCGTTCGTTATGTTGGAAGCAGTGATGACCAACAATATTATCCAGGCTATAAAGTAGATTCCTATACGTTAGTTGATGCTATGGCGAGTTATCCACTGAATGAACAGCTCGATCTGCAATTTAACGCCACCAATTTAACCGACGAGAACTACGTCAGTTCATGTTCGTTCTACTGTTATTATGGTGCATCTCGTTCTGTAGATATGCGTGTCACTTATAAATGGTAAATCGTTTATGATTTAAAAGATTGTTCTATAAGTTGAAGTAAGTTTAAAAGTTTAACTTGGATGGGATGGCTGAAAACCGTTTGGATATGACGCTTCAAACGAAGTTTCAGCCCGTTCATTGTGTAATTCCATCTATTGCGATACGAACAGGCTGATTTAAATAGCTTGAACATCTGTACTATAGTTTAATTTTACCAGTGCTATTATCTTAGTATTGCACCTTTTTTAAGCAATTGATTATCGCTCGCTTTATTAAGTATGTTCTATATGAGTCGCTGTTTAAAGAGATGCGAATGAGCGTTTACCGTTGATCATTATTTTAATTTGATAACTTTCACCACGCTTAATCGGGTTTGCTAGTTTTATGTAATAAAACTCAAAATTCTTGGGACAATCTTGGGACAAATTTTACGGCTAACTAGGCTTATTTCGCCATTTAAACCGCATAGCCTGATTTTAGCACATTTTATTATAGGCATAAAAAAAGGGCTTTAAGCTACTGATTTTGCTTAAAACCCTTATAACATATACTTCTGAATTTTGGTAGGTATAAGCAGACTCGAACTGCTGACCTCTACGATGTCAACGTAGCGCTCTAACCAACTGAGCTATACACCTAGAATGACAGCGATCATATTCATTTTTCAGAATCTTGACAAGTCCTTTTCTGAGCTTTCAATTCAGTCGAACATTCTTTGAGCAAATTTTTAAATTGATCGATAACCAATTTATCGGTTTGATTTAAATATACTATTTGATGATGCAGACCAATCAAATCTGAAAAACACGTTTTACAATCTGCGCTCTGTCCCAATCGCTCAATCCATGCTTGAAAACTTTCGTATGCGTACCTCTGCTGATCTTTTGCTAAGCCTTTATTAAAGCCATCAATTAAACGCTGCTGTTTAGACTGACCAGAGATTTTTTTGATTTTTGAAATGATGTAATAGATTAATCCAAGTGCCATGACAGAAACAATGAGTATTAAGCCCAATGCATAATTTGAGCCTAAACCCAATAAGCTTATCCATTTTTTTTGTTGGTCAGTATCATAACCCACAACTTTGTTTTGCCACTGAAAACTCGCATAATCGCTCCAAACACGGAGTTGTTTGAGCATTGAAAACTGCTGATACCGCAGTGCAGAAAATTGTTCATCTCCAAATACACTACGCTCATTGGCCATGTAATTTTGCATACCCATATCTAAGCGCTGTGGCGCGATCATCGCTGTCGGATCGACGCGTTGCCAATGACCGTTTATAAAGACCTCAGACCATGCATGTGCATCAAGCTGGCGCACTTCCCAACTTTTTCCATCGGGTGCTACCTGCCCCCCTTGATACCCCACAACCACGCGTGCAGGTATACCCGCATAGCGCATCAACATCACAAAACTTGATGCATAATGTTCACAGAAACCTCGTCGTGTTTTAAACAAAAACTCGTCAATACGATGCTCGCCTAACAAACCAGGCTTTAAGCTATAACTAAAATTTTGTTGTTGATACCAAGCTAAAACATGGCGTATATACACTTCAGGCTTCGAACGACTGTCTTTAAATAATTGCTGGGCCAATTGCTGAGCCTGATTATCTGTCTGAGTTGGATAGTTTAACGATATTCTTTTTTGAAGCATGGATAATGTCGCAGGCTCATTTTCAGAATCATTTTCAGACTCGTTTTCAACATCGCGTCCCACCCACAGTAGCGAAATCGGTTGCTGACGTTGCACTAAACGATTGGCAGTAATTGCATAATCTTGATGAACTGAAAAACGGCGCTCATTGGGAATAGAGTATTCTAGTGCTGTAATCCATTTCTGCCGTGCATCTGCCGCTAAGTATTGATATTCAACAGGCTGATTTTGGGCATTTAAAGAGTTGTGCTGTGAAAGATTAGGCTGAATGTTTTCATGCAGATGATGCCGTGTCCATGTTGTTCCATCATATTGATCCAGCACCATTGCCCGCCAATACAACTCCTGCTGAGGTGGTAATTTTTTTAAATCCCCCATGATGCGAAATGCAAGTTCAGAGGACTGTGACAATTCTGCAATATCTCCGGGTGACATCTGATCACTGATACCCGTCACGCCTTTTTGACTGGAAATGGGGATCTGCCACAGCGGTGGGAAACGTGGAAAAAACATGAAAAGCACAATAAAAAATGGCACGGCGAGCGCAACCGTCTTAGCCACATCCTTCAGGTCCGCTTTGATCGACTGTATTTGAGTGGTACGAGTGACATTAAACTCTAAACGTTGTACCCGATATAAACCCAAAAAACAGCTGATCAGACAGCAAATCACCAGCAGAGCCATCCAAATGGATTGGCTATGTAAAAATAAACTGGCACTCACAAACAGCGCAAAATTAAATAAAATAATGACATCGCGTTTATTCTTACTTTCTAAAGCTTTGGCATATAAAAAGGTGGTTAAAAAAGCCGTGCCCGCTTCAACGCCTAAGAAACTTTGATATGAAAAATATGTTGCTGCCAAGGCACTCAAAACCAGTAAAGCCGTCAATATTTTAGGAAATAGATGTGTAGGTCTGTTTTTTAACGCATTTAAATGCCAAAACAAACCCATCAACATCAGTACAAAAACAAGACTGACATACACAGGAAAGACGCTGATTTGTGCCAGACCAATTAAACTTAAACTCAGTAAAATAGGCACTTGAAGAGATGCGTTCATCTTTATGCCTGCGCCAACAACAATTGAGCTTGAAGCATCTGATCAGGTCCATTGCCTTGTTCAATATTTAAATTTTTCAGACTGAGCGTATATTTTGCCTGCTGTTGCTCACATCGCTCAACCAAACCCATCATCAAACTGAGTTTTTCTTCGTGTTCCGTACTGGGCATTTTTTCATATTCGATATGAATGACATTCAGATCATGTTGCTCTTCAAACTGCTTAACATATAAGCCTTGACCGCGTGCTGCTTGCTTCCATGAAATCCACTGCAGTGCATCCCCTGTTCTAAAGTCTCTAAGCTCGCGATATTCGTCCATATCAGCCAACCCCTTATCCGAAGCAGATTGGTATTCGTTTTGAAAATAAGCCGCTTTGGGTGCAATCCATAGCTCATGTTTTAGGTAGAAGTAACTCCAAGCGCGCACCAGACCAAACGGATAAGTAGAATAAATTTGAATACTCGGTAATGTAAATAAGCCTCTATGCTCTGCCAGTAACTCAACGGTCAATTGCTGTTCCAGCTGATTCAATAGGAATGGATATATCTGCTCATCCACTTTAATAAAAAGATATTTGGTTTTTAATCTGTCTTGGCGAATATTCAATTGAATCGGTAATGGTTTACCGACCTGTCCCAATTGAGGTAATACTATCTCAATTTGTAATGCATGGAGTTGTTTAAAGGTGAGATAAAAACTCATACATAAGATGGCGCTAATTAAAAAACAAAATCCTAAAATCAAATTGTTGGCATAATTGATTCCAGCAATAAAGGTGATAAGGATGAGCACCAAATACAAATAACCTTGCTTGTAAATAAACACCAAAATATCGCGCTGTTTAAGTTGCTTTTTTCCATCAATTTGAAAGCGCGTACTTAACCATTTCTGTAGTGTTGAGCGTGCCATCAGCTGCTAACCCTGTACCAGAACACGTTGCATTAATTGTTTAGTTTCTGCCTCTGAAAGTCCTATTCGGTGTGAACTGACGGCCACAAAAACCGCTTGTACATCGTCCACAGTCACATAGTGACGCTGCTCAATCAGCGCATATGCTTGAGCTGCTTTCTTGAGTGCCAACACGCCACGAGTGGAGAGACCATGACGGCCTTTACGGGTTTCACTGGCTAAATCAAGCAGATATTCAAGCACCAAATCATTCATGCTAATCTGTCTGCTTAAGTCTTGTAGGGCTAAAATATCTTGCTCAGTGAATACATGTGCTAGGCTTGCGATCAATGCCTGCCTTGAGTTTTGCTGGAGCAATATTTTTTCCGCTGAACGTGAAGGATAGCCCAAAGATAAGCGCATTAAGAACCGATCCAGTTGTGATTCAGGCAATGCATAAGTGCCACTTTGAAATAATGGATTTTGCGTGGCAATCACCCAAAAAGGTTGGGGCAATACATAACGCACGCCATCCACCGTGGTCATACCCTCTTCCATCGCTTCAAGCAAAGCACTTTGAGTTTTCGGGCTACAGCGATTAATTTCATCGGCTAGCAAAATTTGGGTGAAAATTGGTCCATGTTTAAATTCAAATTGATGCTCTTTTTGATTGAACATATTTATTCCAATCACATCACTGGCTAACATGTCGTTGGTAAATTGAATGCGTTGAAATTTAAGCCCTGCCAAATGCGCTAAAGCACTAGAAAGTGTGGTCTTGCCTAAACCTGGTAAATCCTCAAAAAGTACATGTCCACCCGCCAAAAGTGAGCACAGTGCAAGCTTGGTTTGTTGGTCTTTATCTAAGATGATTTGATCAATATGATGTAAGAACGCTTGAATTTTATCTTGATAAAACATGACTTGGTCAGCAAGGTCATTCTGCTCAGCACTTGTCTGTTGTTTTTGAATTTTACTCATACCCCAAATCACGTCCTATTCCCCAATAAAAAACGATATCTACTCAACATACACGGTTTTTAAACCCACGCAAAGGCTGTGCTTTCGTTTAACTCTAGCGCACTTCTAAATAAGTCCAAGTTCTTAATAATTTTAAGTTCGATCAATAAGATTGACATTCATCCCATCGACTTAAATAAAAAGACAACATAAGCGACTGAATATTTAAATTTTTTAATGATGTCAAAACTCGCTCAAATATAAATAGACAATAAAAAACGGAGCCTAAGCTCCGTTTTTTAAAGTTAATCTCATTTTAACATGGGCATTTTTTCATACCACCGCCCGCAGATGGATAACGTGCATCTACACAGTAACGGTGAAATGTTTTTTCATCCATCGCGGTTAAATCTGGATGATTCTTTGCCATATGGTCAAGATAGGTTTGATAATCTGGCACGCCAACCATCAAACGGAAGCTTTGTTGTAAGCGCTGCCAAATCACTTGAATGGTTTTTAAACCTTGTAGCATCAAGAACTTTTTAGGCTGAGCCAACACTGTGAATTTAATCATTTTCCCAATCACCAATTTCTGACGGATTTGATCTTTCAAACTCATTTTGACCCTCCTACTGGCACTTCATCCACATAAATCGCTTCAGATTCATTTACCGTTGGCGTTGGACTTGCCAATGCACGGCGAATCACTTTAATTGCAGCGAATAACATTACAAATGCGACAATTATAAAGAATGCACACAAGGCTGCATTGATTTGATTCGATATTACAATCGTTTGCATCTCAGCAATTGATTTAGCAGGTTTTAAAATTTCACCGCGTGCGATCGCATCAGAGAAACGATTGGCTTGAGCCAAGAAACCAATTTTGGGATTTTCATGGAAGATTTTTTGCCAGCCTGCGGTCATTGCGGTAATGAATAAGAACACTGTTGGGATAATGGTGACCCAAACATATTTTTCCTTCTTCATTTTAAACAAAATGACAGTACCCAGTATAAGCGCCATAGCCGCTAAAATTTGGTTACCAATACCAAATAATGGCCATAAACTATTAATCCCGCCCAGTGGATCGACTACGCCTTGATAAACAAAGAAGCCCCAGCCTGACACTGCTACAGCTGTACCAATGAGGTTACCCACAAACGATTTCGAATTTTTCACCGCAGGAACCACAATACCTACGGTATCTTGCACCATGAAACGACAAGCACGCGTACCCGCATCTACTGCTGTTAAGATAAACAATGCTTCGAAAAGAATTGCAAAGTGGTACCAAAATGACATCATTGAACGGTTATTGAAAATTTCCGTAATAATATGCGCCATACCAATGGCAAATGTCGGTGCACCACCCGTACGCGATAAAATCGTACTTTCCCCAACTTCTTGCGCAAGAAGCGTTAACGCCTCAGGGGTCACAACGAAACCCAGCGTACGTACAGCTTCCGCCGCACTTTCAACGGTTGTACCAATGACAGCCGCTGGCGAGTTAATTGCGAAATATACACCGGGATCTAATATGGTCGCACAGATCATCGCCATAATGGCAACGAAGGACTCCATGAGCATACCGCCATAACCAATCACACGAATGTCTTTTTCGTTGTTGACCAGTTTTGGTGTCGTTCCTGATGACACCAAAGCGTGGAAACCAGAAATTGCACCACAGGCAATGGTAATAAATAAGAATGGGAACATTGAACCTGAGAAAACAGGACCTGTACCATCAATAAAATGCGTCACTGCTGGCATTTTCAATTCTGGCATAGCAAATAAAATACCAATCGCTAAACCTGCAATGACACCAATTTTTAAGAAAGTCGATAAATAATCACGTGGTGCAAGCAGTAACCATACCGGAAGAACTGAAGCCACAAATCCATAACCAATGAGCGCCCAAGTCAGTTGTGTACCTGATAAAGTAAATAACTGTCCCCAATACGGGTGTTGGGCAATATTTTCACCATAGATAATGCCCAGCATCATCAAGATAAAACCAATAATAGATACTTCTGCGATTTTACCTGGACGGATATAACGCATATATACGCCCATGAACAACGCAATAGGAATGGTCGCTGCAATACTAAAGACACCCCATGGACTGTTGGCTAGTGCTTTCACTACAACAAGCGCCAATACAGCAAGAATAATGATCATTACCCCAAGTGCACCAAGCATCACAATCACGCCGGCAAAAGAGCCCAGTTCTTGTTTTGCCATTTCACCTAAAGAACGACCATCACGACGTGTAGAGATAAACAAGACCAAGAAATCTTGAACCGCACCTGCAAGTACAACCCCGACCAATAACCAAATGGTTCCCGGCAAATAACCCATTTGGGCAGCCAAAATGGGTCCGACTAAAGGCCCAGCACCAGCAATGGCTGCAAAGTGATGTCCAAACAGTACGCTTTTATTGGTGGGTACATAATCTAAACCATCGGCTAAACGATGTGCAGGGGTTAAGCGACGTGAATTAAGCTCAAAAACTTTGGTTGCAATAAATAAACTATAAAACCTATATGCGATGCTATAAACACAGACCGCAGCCAAAACCATCCAGACGGCATTGACGTGTTCACCACGACTTATCGCCAGTATCCCAAAAGATACCGCCCCCACAATGGCCACTATAATCCAAATCAATTTTGAAGCCATACTCGGCTTCGCCTGTATCTGTTCCATATCCATTTCCTCATTCTCTATTGCATTAAATCAGCTTCAATTTTTATTGTTGGATGACACGCTGTTTTCTCCCTTGCAAATTTACTCCTTAACATTTGTTATTCATCTAAGACTTTGGCATAAAAAAAGGGATGATTTTCATCATCCCCATCGATAATAGTCTATTTTTAAACCATTATGCACGTTCTAAATATTCACCCGTACGAGTATCTACACGAACGCTTTCTTCTTGCTGTACAAATAACGGTACACGAACCACAGCTCCAGTCTCAAGTTTCGCAGGTTTACCACCGCCACCTGAAGTGTCCCCACGTACGCCTGGATCAGTTTCAACGATTTTTAACGTGACAAAGTTTGGCGCGCTCACGTTTAATGGAACACCATTAAATAACATGATTGTGCATTTTTCATTTGAATCGTCTTTCAACCATTTTGCAGCATCACCCATCGCAACTTTGTCCGCTGCAATTTGTTCGAAGCTTACTGGATCCATAAAGTTCCAAAGTTCGCCATCGTTATAAAGATATTCCATTTCAACTTCTAGAATATCTGCTGCTTCCAAGGTTTCGTTCGATTTAAACGTTTTTTCCAAAACTTTACCGCTACGAAGATTACGTAATTTTACACGGCTGAATGCTTGACCCTTACCAGGTTTTACATATTCATTTTCCATGATTGAACATGGGTTGCCGTCGTGCATTACTTTAAGACCTTGCTTAAAGTCATTTGTAGAATAATTGGCCATGTAAGGCTCGCTCCAAACTTACTAACTTAAATCTATTAATGCTAGACTAGCATCATTTTTTACATGCGGCATGATAAACTATTTGTATCAAGAGCAAAACTGGCAATCTCAACTCAGTGACTTAATTACTGACCCTTTAGAATTGCTTGAAATTCTTAAACTCTCCCCAGAACAACTATTATCTGGTGCAATTCTCGCATCCCAACAATTCAAATTACGTGTTCCTCGTGCATTCGTCGGAAAAATGAAAGTCGGTGATCCACTCGATCCTTTGCTGCTGCAAGTGCTTCCCCATCACCTCGAACTTGAAGAACATGCGGGTTATGTGACTGATCCTTTAGATGAAGAATCTGCCAATCATATTCCGGGAGTATTACATAAGTATCAGTCACGTTTTTTACTGACCTTGACTGGTGCTTGTGCAGTACACTGCCGCTACTGCTTTCGCAGGCATTTTCCATATCAAGAAAACCTACCCAAGCATGAAGATTGGCTGAACATCCAAAAATACTTGTCAGCGCAAACTCAAATCAATGAAGTCATTTTAAGTGGTGGAGACCCGCTCACCCTTTCAAATCGGAAATTAGCGATTTGGATCGAAAGACTTGAATCAATTCAACATATAAAAATATTAAGAATTCATTCTCGTGTGCCAATTGTGCTTCCAAATCGCCTCGATGATGAGCTGCTTTCCTTATTAAAAAACAGTAGGCTACGTATTATTCTAGTGGTACACTCAAATCATGCTGCGGAGCTAGATGACTTTACTTGCTTAAAATTATCTCATGTTGCTCAGCAAAATATTTTGGTCATGAATCAAGCTGTTCTGTTAAAAGGCGTGAATGATTCTGCCCAAACTTTGGTCGATTTAAGCCATCGTTTATTCGATGCCAATGTTTTGCCTTACTATTTGCATGTATTAGACAAAGTAAAAGGCGCGCATCACTTTGACCTTGATGCAACAAAAATAGACCTAATTTATAAAGAAGTACTGGCCAGTTTACCTGGATATTTAGTACCCAAACTCGTACGTGAAATTGCGGGACAACAAAACAAAACACCGCTGTTTGGAGTTGCCACTTTTTAGAGATCGTAACCAATGATTCAAGCGCAAATTTCGGAAATTTTTCATTTTCCTACCGTATTGAACCGAGAAAAACTAAGCTTCTCAAATGCGAGTGTCGCAGCAATCACTGAATGGGTGTCTTCACTTTCGATTATGCAATTGGGTGATACTACCGAATCCGTATTACAAGCACTGTATGAGATTGCCGAATTAAAATGTTCCGAAACTTTGCGCTTTGACCTGATTCAGGCATTACATCCCACCATAGAAAATGTATTGCTGTGTCTAGAAAAAAACTTTCAGAATCAGGGTTTATATCATTCCGATCGCAATAAACACATTATTGAACTCACCACACGTGTACGTACTTTTTTTGCAGACATTTATATTGATATTGCGCAGCGCAGTGAGCTTGAGCTTAAGCAGCAAAAGATTTCATTTTTTAATTTTTCCCAAAAACGTAATTTAAAAACAGCACGTACACTATCAACTTATTATGCTTTGCAGCAGTTGGGTTTACTGCTGGTACAACAGCAAATGCTTTACAGCACAGCCCTGTCCAACCAATGGCTAATGACGCATTTTCTATATGACTTGGCGCTGAAAAATCAAGAACATTTGATTAATATTAATCAGCTACAAGGCACCAATCATGTGATTCGCAATATTCAGCAAGCCTATGCACAAGTTTTATTGTTAGAGATTTTTAATACACATCAAATTCGTCCTTCAGAAATCTATGCTTTATATCAATGTAGTTTCGATTGGGCGCAGATGGTGCAAATTTTACCGCGAGAAACCACACTCGCACGTTATATTATTGACAGCTCGAAAGATCATCCGCCGGTATATAACCGCAAACAACATGAAAGTTTTAAACCCAATATTTTTGTTGCTACCCAAGATTTGTTACAACACATCAATTTAACCATTCAAAAAGACAGTGAGTATTTATCTAAAAATGAAAAAGTTTATTTTTCTGCGTCATTAAAATTTCATGTGCAAAATGTTTTAGGATCAACCTCCGAACGCCGTCATGAGCGATATATTTATTCAGCACAATTACAAATTTGTTTTAGTTTACTCACAGCGCATTTTTATTTATCTAAAGCCAAAAATTTCCATGAAACCTTAGGTTTAAGTGATCATTTCGGTTTTCAGTCGGAATCTCATTTGCTTGCTGAGCGCGCCAATACGCATGACTCTTCAGTACAAAAACAATTAAAATTACTCGATCGTCAAGCCAAGCAAGCTTATCAGGTACAGGTATTGGACATCAGTATCAATGGATATCGTGTGCGCTGGTCGAATGATGAAGCACCACAACACTTAAGAACCGGTGAATTCATTCTCATGAATGAAAATTTGCAAAACAAATGGAAAGGTGGTCTGGTCCGCTGGATTAAACAGTCGGTCGATAAAAGCTATGAAATCGGTTTAGAGGTCATTGCACAAGACATGTATCCTTGCGCAGTGAAAGTTCATACTGATCGTTCGACCTTCAATTATCATCCGTGTTTATTTATTCAAACTCAGCATTTAGAGTCGACCAGTTCAACTTTAATTTTGCCGCACTTGGCTTTTTTCAAGGAACAACAAGCGATTTATTTGCGCTTGAGTGAACAAGAGCTTAAAGTATATTTAACTAAAATAGTGCTGATGACTCAAAGCTTTATTCAATTTGAATTTGAGTTGTTAAATGATGAACAACAAATAATGATCGATCAATTTATTCATTTGCAATCAAACGAAGCCAATAATCATCAAGATGTATGGGAAGCCTTAAAGTGAGAAATTTACTGTCAAAAAAGTTAAAACGCTCAGAAACCCGAATTTTGATTATTGATGATAATCAAATTCGATATAATGACATTCTCACTATTTTCCAAAACCAAAATCATTTGGTTCATGCATTTTTGTTGGATGATTTAAAAACATTTGAAAAACAGTTAAATCTTGCGTGGGATTTGGTTATTTTCGGTCAAGCCTATGATCTTAAAGTTGAACAATCAATTGCTTTAATTCAAGCCACCTCTCAAGCAGATATTCCGGTCTTATTGTTAAAACCTGAAGGCTATTCAAATGATCAATATCAAGCATATATTCATAAGGGCATTTATGATGTCTTGAATTTAGATTCTCCTGATCGCTTTTATATTGCCGTAGTTCGAGCGTTGTCCTATAGCCGATACGTTCAATTACAACAAAACCTCATCAGTGATCTCGAAAATGCTCAACAGCTAAAACAAGTGTTAGTACAAGAACAAAAAAAGGCGACTGCTATCCTTCAAGAAGGAATTCACATTCATGCCAATCCCGAATATGTAAGTTTATTTGGTTTGCAGAGTGTCGATGATATTATTGGACTTCCCCTCCTTGATATTATTCAACCTAAAAAACTCACTGATTTTAAAAATCGGTTTAAAAAAGTGACACAAGGTCAGTTTGAATTGGGTCGTTTTGAAATTGACACTTTAAATACTGCAGCAAACAATCAAAATCCTTTAAAAATTGAATTTCTACCTAGCTCAGAAGAAGATGCTGTCCAAATTACGATTGAAACAGCAAATCTATCTGCTACGACTACAGCTCATTTAGCTCAGCCAGATCCTTTAGTGACTTCAAACAGTGAAAAAGAACCTATAGTTCATAGTGTTCAGCGTTTCTTAAAGCATCAACCTGCCAAAGAAAATGCGCTCATTTTATTTAGTTTGATCTGTTGTCCAGATACCGTTTTAAACACAGATTGGTCAACATTCTCAGGTTATTTCGCTAAGCTTTCTGAATTTATCAAGGCACAAACCAACGGGACTGTGTTTAAAGTAAAAACTGGACTGTACGCCACCATTTTACAAGCAGAATCAACTGATATTCTAAATTCACGTCTGAATGGTTTAACTGCTTTAGAGAAACCCCAATTGGTTCAAGTGGGTGAGCGAACGCTTCAACAAACGGTTCGAATTGGCTATCATATTTTAGAGCGTACAACTTTAGATCGACATGATTTTAATCAAAGTGATTTTGATCAATGGGTGGCTCAAGCGTATAACACACGTTTACCTAAAAGTAGTGTAGACGCCGACTTTGATTTGTCTATACCAGCAGTCGAGTCGCCGAATCTAAAAGCTCAGTCAGCCCCGCTGTCTCTTGAAGCGAAAATCGTAAATACCCCTGAACCAAACTTTGATATTGAGCCGAGATCGTTAGCTACATCACCGCTGATTGAGCAAATTCAAACTGTATTAGACAGCAATGAAATTCAACTAAAGTATCAGCAGCTTTATGACAAACAAGACATTAACTTAAATACATATGAAGTGTGTAGCGGATTTATTCATGACAATCAGTGGTACAACATCAGTGATTTGGTCGAACTTGATCAAGAACCTGAACTTTCCATTAAGGTAGATCGCTGGATTCTGGTTGAAGCCTGCAAGCAATTGCATAATTTCGTGACCCAGTATCCTGAAGCCAAATTGGTCGTGAACCTGAATCGTCATATTTTGCTTCGTGACAAGCAATTGCCTGAATTAGTATCTAAGCTGATTACTATTGTGGGAAGTCGTGCTAGCCAGCCACTGATTCTACAATTTGATGAAGATGACTTTGCCAAGAATTTGATTGAATCTACTAAAGCGGTCAATCTGTTACGTGATTACGGTGCAGAGATTTCAATTCGTAATTTTGGTGCCAGCATTTCAAGCGATGCTATTTTAAAGCAGACCGATATTGCTTACTTCACTTTAGATGAAAAGCTTGCCAAAATGCTCAATAGCGATAAAGAGCTGAAAAAGCTGCAACAGCAAATTGAAGTTTTCAATGCAGTCAAACCCATTGAAATGATTTTAAAAGGTTTAAATGATATGAGTGCTTTTGCCAATGCATGGAATATCGATGCGCGCTTCTTACAAGGCGATTACTTCCAGAAAAAACTCGACCATCTTACCGATGTACAAGACCAATAAGGTCTTGTACACCGCTTACTGATTCAAATTTAAGATGAAAAAAAACAGGCATAAAGCCTGTTTTTTTGTTTTTCGATATTAACGTTTGATAGAACGTGACATACCAGAAAAACGTTGTTTGAACTTGTCGATACGACCGCCAGTGTCCACGTTCTTTTGCTTGCCCGTGTAGAATGGGTGACAAGCTGAACATACGTCTAGGTACATTGTTTCTTTACCAAGAGCTGAACGAGTTTCGATCACGTTACCACATGAACAAGTAGCAACTAAAGTTTCGTATTTTGGGTGAATATCGGCGCGCATGGTCGATGCTCCATATAAATTAAGAAGGTTTAGCTGTCATCGCAATTGATCACTCTCAAACTTGAGGAAAGGGCTTATTTTTATTGCTTAAGCAATCTAAATTAGCAGATCAACACCACAACAGACCATTCTTTTGGCCCACCGAGACGGCTTCCGTCAGGGCTAAGCACAACAAGTGGGGGTAATTATACTGCGATTGAATAAAAATAGCGAGTTATTCATTTTCACTTTTCATCGGCTGTTTCGACCAATAATTGGCAAGAATACCGCAGATCATGAGCTGAATCTGATGGAAAATCATAATTGGCAATACGATCATACCCAGTGGCTGACCAATAAATAAGATTTGTGCCATGGGAACACCACTGGCCAATGTTTTCTTAGAGCCACAGAAAAAAATAGAGCGCTGATCTGGCAGGCTAAAGCCCAACCATTTCGGAATATAAAATGCCAATACCATGATCACAGTCAGCAGTACTGAACAAGCTAAGGTCAGATAAAACAACGTGATTCCACTTACCTGATGCCACAAACCTGCAACCACTGCCCCACTAAATGCACCGTAAACCACCATGAGGATTGAACCTTGATCAAAACTCTTCACGAGGCTGGGAAATTTTTGCATATAAGGAAATACATAAGGTCTTAATACTTGCCCCAAAATAAAGGGGACCAAAAGTAATAGCGTGATTTTTAGAATAGCCGAAGTCGGATTGAAATCATTCTCAGAGTGACCCAGTATAAAAAATGCCACTAAAATTGGGGTAATAAACATCCCAATTAGATTCGAAAATGAAGCACTACAGACAGCAGCGGCGACATTACCCTTGGCAACCGAGGTAAATGCAATTGAGGATTGAACCGTCGAAGGCAAAAAGCACATAAATAAGAAGCCCCAATACAATTCTTTACCTAACATTGGCAACAGGATTGGCTTTGCCATCAACCCCAAAATGGGAAAAAGCGCAAAGGTAAACGCAAAAACTAACGCGTGTAACTTCCAATGTAAAATGCCATCAATCACGGCTTGACGAGACAGTTTTGCACCATGCAAAAAAAATAAAATGGCTATCGCAATCGTTGTAATCACACTAAAAATTTCAGCTGCTTGCCCTGCTATGGGTAATATGCTCGCCAAGATCACCATTACAAATAATAAAATGGTAAAACGATCCAGTGCCAAAAACTTCAGCATATTCCTCTTCCTTAATTTTTAATTGTCATAAAAATGCCCAGTCATCTTAACAGATGCTGGGCGATGTGCTGTATTCAGGTCAAGGGAATATTTTCATCTCGACATGAATGTATTTCATCTGTCATATTATTCCTTGATTAGTTGTGCTTAGTTATTACGTGCATCAGCATCTTGTTGAATCAGCTCAATCTTATAGCCATCTGGATCTTCAACAAAAGCGATTACAGTCACACCGCCTTTCATTGGGCCGGCTTCGCGCACGACATTACCCCCACGTGATTTAATCTCTTCACAGGCTTGATATGCATCTGCAACACCAATGGCAATATGACCATAGGCATTACCCAGCTCATAGCTAGAAGTGTCCCAGTTATGTGTCAGCTCAAGTACAGTATGGTTTTCTTCATCACCATAACCGACAAAAGCCAAGGTAAAACGACCTTCTTCATAATCACGTTTACGCAGTAAAGTCATGCCGAGCACTTCAGTATAAAATTGAAGAGATTTGTCTAAATTACCTACACGTAACATAGTATGCAGCATTCGCATCTTATTCATCCTTATTCACAATTTGCTTTTGGTGATCACTGAGCAACATTCCCACCCACACCACTAAAATCAGAATTGGAATCCCAATTAAGGTGGTCATGAAAAAGAAGTTTGGATAACCAATATTGGAGACTATAGTACCTGAATATCCACCCAAAATCTTAGGAGTTAGGGTCATCAGTGAACTGAAAATTGCATATTGAACAGCAGTAAATGAGACACTGGTTAAACTGGATAAGAACGCAATAAAAGCAGCGCCTGCCAAACCTGAAGCTAAATTATCGACAATAATCGCAAAATACAGCCAGTTTGAACTGTATTCCTTTATGACTTTGCCTGTGAGTTCAATTGTTTTCTGAGACTTTGCATCCACCATGGCTATCGGTTCAACATCAATAGAAAGTGGAACTTGATAAGATGTTGTATCTAATTGATAAGCCAAGGTTGCTTTAGGACTCACGTTGAGCGATACATCATCACTGCGAAGGGAAATGCTCTTTTGTTTAGCTGTCGCTAAAGCTTGCCCATCAATTGCGCCAGTCAATAAACCGTTGTCATCGAGTTTTGCAGGATAATCTTTTCCATCCAACACAAAATAAACTGATTTATTCATATCCTTTTCAGTCAGATCAATTCCTGCCAATTGAGCTTTGACCACCAAGCTTTGTTTAAGCTCAGATGCGCTGAGCAGATTATCTTGGGAAAGTGGTAAAAACAATATTTGAGGTTGATCACTAAGCTTTAAATACGGAAGATCAACACTGACGGTATCTTGATCTGAATGGATAAATTGACTTTTTACAGTGAACTTATCTGCTTGATTCAATACCTCAGCAGGCACATTTAATTTAAAGTAACCCACCTCGTCGCTTTGAGTGCGATATACGTTTTCACCCACTTGGATGGTGACATCCGAAAGCTGTTGACCTGACTTTACAAGCCCAATAAAAATTAAATTGGTAGAACTGGCTAAGACCGCACCCACAAACATTAATTTCATAATGTTAAACCGCTGCGCCAGTAAACCACCTAAGAAACCGCCCAATAAACTGAAAATTACCCCATAAATTTTGACCGCTTCCGCAATTTGCTCTTTACTAAAATTTAGATCTTGGTAAAAAACATTCGAGATTACGCCAGCAATAATGTCTGAAATTCGATAAAATCCGATCAGTAACAACAGTACCAAAGCCAGTTTCACACCATAGCGTGTAAAGAAATCGGCAATGGGATTAACCCACGTTTCATACGCCATTTGCTGATTGACTGCGCCGAGCTTGACTAACAATGCACCCACACCGAATGCGACCGCCCCTGAACCGATAAAGCGTACAGCTTCTAAACTAAACAGTGCAAAAGAGTCTTCAATTGTAAATCGCGCAATAATCGACTCGACCAACCCACCTGAAACAAGATAACTCAGCACAAAACTGCTGACTGCCACAAAGAATACCGCCACCAAACGATAATAATCAGTGCGTTTATATTCTTTACGCACACGGTCAACGGCAGGTTCACGAATACACAGCGTCGTTACAATACCAATCAGCATGACCGCTGCCATCACGAAATAGGTATATTTCCAAGCCTCATAAATGTAATTACCCTTGGCTGTCCCCAATTTGGCAGCGAGAAATAATGCACCTGCGCCCGCAATAATCATTCCAATGCGATAACCCGCATTGTAAGTTGAGGCAAGTACTGTCTGCATTTGCGTTTCAGCCAGCTCTATTCGATACGCATCAATGACAATGTCTTGCGTTGCCGCAGAGAAGCCCAGTAAAACGGCACCTGCTGCCATTTGATATAAATAACTTTGCCCCAAAGCTGGATCTGACAATGCCATAAGACAAATGGCACAAATAATCAGAATCTGTGCAATCAACAGCCACGCACGACGACGCCCCAGCATTTTAGTTAAAAAAGGAACAGGCAGTTCATCGATGAGCGGTGCCCAGACAAACTTGAATGAATATCCTAATGCTGCCCAACTAAAAAAAGTGACTGCACTTTTAGAAATACCCGCTTCACCCAACCAAAGTGAGAGACTAGAAAAAATCAGAAGAATGGGAATACCGGCAGAAAACCCCAAAAACAACATGATGAGGGCGCGGCGATCAAGAAAGGCTAAAAAGGCAGATTTCCATCCGGAAGAGTGTGCTGTCATTGCGTTGTTATTGTCGGCAAAATGAATTAATGCTATTCAACCCTTTAATGCCATTGGTTTCAATATTTTTTATGCAACCAATGTAGGATATTTTGCAGTTATTTAGCAGCCGTTCTCTTGATCTTTCTGCTTAAACCTGTATACCTTTAGACTTTCAACTGTACTTATTAGTTTTGGATTTCACCTGTGACCCAAAGACACGATCAAATTAACTCAAACGCTGTAGCAACCACCACACCATCCACAGATTTAGTAAAACTTGTAAATGCGGTTCCTTCAGTATTTGAACAAACGGAAATTCAAAACACTTTGACTCAAACAGCACTAAAACCAGAACAACTGACCCACATCCCCAATGCAGCAAAAATTCCAGCGTCAACAAAAAGAATCAAACCGCTGAATAACTTCTTGGGTCAAGACCGTGCCAAAGCATCTGTAGAGGCTGGCATCGCATTGCCCTATTCAGGCTATAACATTTTTGCGGTGGGTACAGCAGGCTTAGGTAAACGCACAATGATTAAGCGTTTACTGCAGCAACATGCCAAAAATATGCCGACCCCTGATGATTGGGTCTATGTGTATAACTTTAACAATGCCCGCACCCCGATTGTGCTGCATTTTCCAGCAGGTCAAGGCAGCAAATTTCAAGCAATGCTGCATCAGACTTGGCAAACCATTTTTAAACAACTTGAACGTCGTTTTAGCGCAGAGACCTATCACAATCGAATTGAAAAAATTCGAATAATTACTGGCAATGAACAACATCATGCTTTGGTGGAATTAACCCGCGAAGGTGAAGAGCTCGACCTAAAACTTATCAATCGAAATGATGAACATTGTTTTATTCCCACACATATTAGAAATGACAAAATTGAAGAAATGTCTCAAGAAGACATTAATGCTTTAAACAGTAAAGAACGCGCTGAGATTAATGCCAATATTCGCTACATGGATAAAAAACTTGAGCGTTTAGGCTTACAAATTGGTGATCTCGAAGATGAAGCGCGGGATTTGGTGTCAGAGCTTAATCGAGATATTGCCAAGCAAGTCATTATTCCACGTATGGAACTTATTCTGAATAAATTCAATACAACAGATGGACTTGAGCAATATTTGAAACTGTATGCTGAAGACATTATTGAAAATGTTGAAACCGTACTTGAGCAAGAAGACATCGATTTCTCACCTGCACATTTCAATCGTGTCCCTGCGCGCTATCAAGCCAATGTGGTGATTAGCAATAAAGCCAACACAGGTGCGCCTGTGATCTTTGAAGACTTTCCAACCCATTATAATTTACTGGGTCATGTCGAACAGCTTACACAACAAGGCACGATCAGCACAGACTTCACTTTGATCCGTCCGGGTGCACTACACCGTGCCAATGGCGGTTTCTTGATGCTTGAAGCAGAGCAATTATTAGAGCAACCGTATGCATGGCAAGGTCTGAAACGTGCTATCAAATCAGGTCAGATCAAACTTACTTCTTTGGAACATATGTTGACCCTAACAGGTAATATTTCCATCGAACCTGAGTCGATTCCGCTGAATTTGAAAGTAGTTTTGCTGGCTGAACCTGAAATGTATTACGAAATTTTAGAAGTCGAGCCAGAGCTTGGTAGCGTCTTTAAAATTCGTGCTGACTTTACAGATACATTACAACGTAATGACGAAAATGAACAAGCCTATATGCATTTGATTGCAGACTATGTGCAATCATCCAAATTATTGCCTTTTGACCGCTCTGCCCTGGCTGCGCTATTGACTGACTCTAGCCGCCAAGCCGAAGATCAAAGCTCTTTGTCATTACATGCTTTAACGCTGGGCGACTTGATTCACGAATCACACCATCATGCATTCAAAGCCAATGCGACTATGGTGACTGCGGAACACATCAATACAGCACTTAAACATCGTCAATATCGTTTGGGTTATTTGCGTGAACTGTATTGGCAAGATTTGTCTCGTGGAACGCAGTTGATTGAAACACGTGGTCACCGTTTGGGACAAATTAATGCCTTGTCTGTGATTCATTATGCAGATGTTGAGTTTGGTTTACCTTCACGTTTAACGGCGTCTGTGTATCAAGGTGGTGGAGATATTCTAGACATCGAACGAAGCGTAGAACTCGGTGGCTCATTGCATGCCAAAGGCGTGCTGCTCATGTCCTCTTTCCTCAAAGCACATTTCGGTCGTGAGCAAATATTACATTTCTCAGCAGCACTTGCGTTTGAGCAAAGCTATGGTCAAGTTGATGGTGACAGTGCAACGGTTGCAGAACTCTCTGCTTTAATTTCCGCAATTAGCCAACTGCCGATTGATCAATCGTGGGCGATTACAGGTTCAATGAACCAACTGGGTCAGGTGCAACCGATTGGTGGTGTCAATGCCAAAATTGAAGGCTTCTATGATGCGTGTAAGCTTCAAGGGTTAACTGGAAAGCAAGGCGTAATTATTCCACGTCAAAACATGGATCATTTGATGATTCGTCAAGATGTGATTGATGCCGTAGCCGCTGGTCAGTTCCATATTCATGCCATTCGTACCATTGATGAAGCACTGGAAATCTTGATGGCACGCCCTGTGGGTGAGCTAAATAAAAAAGGTCGTTATACCAAAGGTTCAATCTATGCGGCTGTCATGGAGCAATTGGAATATTGGCAAGCCATTGAAGACGGTGCTGAACTTGAAGATTTGACCAAGAAAAAGAAAAAAAAGAAGAAAAAAGACAAAGCCAAGAAAGACAAAGTCATAACAGACGTCAGCGCTAAAAAAGAAGGGTTAGAGTCGGAGGCAAATGCCTAATCAGCACTTGAAGTGAAACCACTTCAAATTAAATTAAAAATCAAGATAAAAAAAGCGCCCTCAAGGGCGCTTTTTTTATCTTCGGCTTAATTAAGCTTCAGCGGCTGGGCTATATTGTTCAATTAGCGTTTTAAGTTCGCCGTTTTGGAACATTTCTAGCATGATATCACTACCACCAATCAACTCTCCGTTGATCCATAGCTGTGGAAATGTTGGCCAGTTTGCAATTTGAGGCAACATTGCACGGATATCTTGATTTTCCAAAATATTGACGTAAGCAAATGGACGACCAATTTGGCTCAATGCTTCAACTGCACGCGCAGAGAAACCACATTGTGGAAATTGTGGTGTGCCTTTCATATAAAGAAGCACCGCATGTTTAGCAATTTGATCGCGAATTAACGCTTCTGTATCACGCACTTGTTCAGTCATTGATTAAATCCTCAACTCATCTGCGTGCATTATACCTAAATCCGCATTAAAGAGAACGGATTGCCAAGTTTTTCCACTTTAATTTACATTGGGTCTATTAATCTTGTGCTGTTTTTGTTTAGATAAACTTTTACCTTCCACCTAACAAATAAGAGTTAGTCATGAATAACATTACCCTCGCGCCGGTACAAACTGATCAGCCTTCCCACTTGATGCCTGTCTTTAGCCGTCAACCGATCAGCTTTGTTCGCGGACGAGGATCGTACCTTTATACCGCTGAAGGAACTGAATATTTAGATGCGTTAACGGGTATTGCTGTGTGTGGCTTGGGTCATGCGCATCCTGTTATTGCTGAAGCAATTGCTGAACAAGCGGCAACCTTAATTCATACCAGCAATATTTATGAAGTGCCTTGGCAAACCGCTGCTGCGCAAAAGCTAGCTGAAGTATCAGGCATGGAAGAAATTTTCTTCTCAAATAGTGGTGCAGAGTCCAATGAGGGCGCCATTAAAATTGCGCGTAAATTTGGTCATATGCAAGGTATTGCTGTGCCTAAAATCATTGTTGCAGATCAATCTTTTCATGGACGCACTCTTGCGACGCTGTCAGCAACAGGCAATAAAAAAGTTCAAGAAGGCTTTGGACCACTGGTTGAAGGGTTTATTCGTGTACCGTTTGGCGATATTGAAGCGATTACTGAAGCGGCGATTAATCATCCCGATATCGTCGCAATTTTGGTTGAACCCATCCAAGGTGAAGGCGGTGTAAATACTGCTCCTCAAGGCTTCAGCTATTTAGAAGAAATTCGTCAGCTGTGTAACCAGCACAATTGGCTGATGATGCTCGATGAAGTCCAAACGGGTAATGGTCGTACAGGTCAATACTTTGCTTATCAGCACACCAACATTGTGCCAGATGTGATGACCACCGCCAAAGGTTTAGGCAATGGTTTTCCAATTGGCGCTGTGATGACTCAAGGTAAAGGTGTGGGCATTTTGACGGCTGGAAACCATGGTTCAACCTATAGTGGTTCAGCACTGGGTTCACGTGTTGTTTATACCATTATTGACTTAATGCAAAAGGAAAATACAGTAGCCAATGCTGCTGAAATTGGACAATATTTGGTTGATCAACTTCGTGCCCAACTCGCTGAGCAAAACGTAATTGTACGTGGTTTTGGCATGATGATTGGGATTGAACTTCCAAAAGCATGTGCTGAACTGGTCGATATTGCACGTATCGAACATAACTTAATTATCAATGTGACCGCGGGTAACGTGGTTCGCCTACTTCCTGCTTTAAATATGAATCATGAACAAGCGGATGATTTGCTAAAACGCTTGGTTCCTGCTATTCAGAACTTTTTAAAATAATTAAACAGTTCATTAGATATTGAACTTCATTGGTTTTTTGAGATGAAGATTCATGATGCTATAAGACACAAAAAAGCCGCTCAAAAGCGGCTTTTTGACTGTTGTATTTTAGCTTTGGCTTTATGATGCTTCTTGAAATACCCGTCCACCCGGCAATTGGCTAAAATACTGCTTTAAAGCATCAAGACAACGATGAATTTTCACTGGTTGTTGTTCACGCTTTAAAATCATTGCATTTAAGGTAAAAGTAGGCAGTTTCCACTCTGGTAAAATCTCAACCAAAGTACCCTCTTTAAGTTCTTTTTGAACATCAAGATACAGTATACGTAAAATACCATGGCCGCTTTGGCACAGTGATTTAGCCACAAAAACATTGTTGGTCTGCAAACGATGCTTCATTTCAATGTTAATTTTTTCGCTGCTACTCAGATGCTCAAAACTAAAGTGTTGATAATTTTTCATGATATTAATCGGAATCAAATCATGATTGAGTAAATCTTCGGGACGTGTAATGGGTGAGTTTTGATTCAAATAACTTGGTGAAGCCACCATGACTTGGTCTACACGTGCCAAAGGCATATAGGTTAAATTATTTGATTCTTCAATTTTTGAACACATACGAATTGCAATATCTATGCGTTCTTGAATCAAATCAATAAATTGATTTTCAGCTTCAAAATGAACATTCAGACCTTTATGTGCATTCATCCAATGTGACAAAGCCGGTACCAGATGCGTTGCACCTAATTCTGGTGTGGTCGCAATGCGCAAATCACCCACCAAATCATCTCTTAACTCATTAATTCGAATTTTACCGCGTTCTGCTGCTGCGAGCATTTCCTGACAGCTATAGAAAAAAGCTTGTCCTGCTTCTGTTAAACTTAGTTTTCTTGTAGAGCGGTGGAGAAGGGTCACTTCCATTTCTTGTTCTAATGAACGTATTTGTTGACTTACTGCACTTGTAGTAATGCCCAAATCCCGAGCAGCACCACTAAATGAGCTTTTCTCAACAACACATGCAAAAACACCCATTGATCGAAGTTGATCTAACATAAATTTCCCTCTGAAATCATGAGATGCTTCACCTTTTTAAGATAAAAGCAACTCATTGTATTATACGAAGAATTTTTAGTTTGCACCAACTATATTTAATTCTACGGTAAAATGTTTGCAGGGTTAATCGGCTTACCATCTAAGCGAACTTGAAACTCGAGCATGGTTTTGCTTGTACCGCTTGAGCCCATTTCAGCAATATTTTGTCCTGCTGTAACATTTTGACCGCTTTTTACCAGAATTTTATTGTTATGTGCATACGCTGTAATATAACCATCTATATGTTTTATTAGAACTAAATTACCATATTCTTTTAAACCATCTGCTGCATAAACCACTTGACCATCTGCCGCTGCATAAATAGGATCTCCGACATTCCCCCCATAGCGTAAACCTTTTACGTTTGACGCTGCATTAAAGTTTTCCAGCACTGGACCATTCGACGGTTTAACCCAACGTAAAGACGTCGCTTTAACTGTTGTAGGGGCAACATTTACAGGCGCCTGTACAGTTGTTGGCACTTTAGTCACAGGTGGCGTATATGTCGTTTGATTATTACTAGGCAATTGAATGGCCTGACGCTGAATTTGGGTCTCTGTAGCGGCAAGAGGCTGTGTATTTGAGCGATTAGTGTTACGGTTGCCCGACTGTTTTAATCGTATCGATTGATTCACATAAATTCGATAAGGCGGTGCGATATCATTCATCTCTGCAACACTAATATAACTGAGTCCGTAACGATTGGCGATTTTACTGAGTGTGTCCCCTGAGCGAACTGTATAGAAATCAGGTGCAGTCGCATAACGAGTTGGATTGTTCACTTGTGGTTTTGACGCACATCCCACTAGGGTGATTGCAGCGACCACCGTCACTGACATCATGAATGTATTCATCCATACCTTAGGCATTTTTGAAGCTTTCTGTGGTCTGGCCAAAAGCATGATTCCCTCTCTACAATCTGAATGTTAAAACTTGAATGGACTTAAGATTAGCAAAATTAATATGAATGTGACCGTTTAACAGTACATTTTCACAAACTTATAACACTTAGAGCGTGGTTAAAAGTCCTTTTGAATAAATTGTGATTTTAGACTATTCAAAATCTCATAATTAGTAGCAGGTATTTGTATAGGCGTAATGCTGACAAAGCCATTGGCCACAGCAAAAAAATCAGACTGAATTTGCAGTACACCTTTGACAGGATCTGTAACTGCCTCGCCTGCAAGTCCCATCCAAAACACCTACCGACCCCGTGGATCACTTGAGTGGTAATCGGTTTTGATTAGATATGGCGACCTTGATAACTCACCTGGGCCGCTTGAATATATTTAACATCTGGAATATTAATATTCAAAATATGTCGCTCAGGTAAGCTCGGCAAACCTTTTGCAATAAATTCATAGATCCAATGTGCCGCTTGTGCGTAATCATTTGAGCTGTTCTAAGCACGGACATTTGTGCCGGCAAGCGACACCGCAATGGCAGGTTGTTTCATTAAGCGTCCTTCAAATGCAGCGCCTACTGTACCCGAATACAGCACATCACCCCCCTAAATTTGCCCCACTGTTGATCCCGCTGACCACCAGATCAAACTCGAAATCAAACATGCCATTCATAGACAAATACACGCAATCTGCTGGCGTGCCATTGACTGCCCACACATCTTGAGCAACTTCAATCGGACGCAAGGGCCGATCTAAAGTTAACGCACTTGAATAGCCACTTCGTTCACTTTCAGGTGCCACGATAATCATCCGACCTAAAGGTTTTAACGCACGAGCCAAGGCTTAAATGCCAAGAGTAAATACACCGTCATCATTGGCAATTAAAATATTCATATTGGTTCTCAGGATATAAAAATGACTGTCGAGGTTATATGATTGGAAAATATTGAACAACTCTATATATTTAGCAAACTTTATAATATTTATTTTGAGTTATACATGATGAATACTCTCTTGAATCGTTTCACATGCATTGCCCTGCTCAGTTCTGTATTGACTCTTCCTGCTTTTGCTGAGAGCTTAACACCTGCTGAACTTGATTTATTGGTCAAAGAAGATATTGCAGCTGCTCAAGTACTCATTGAAACCTGTCCAGCTTTAATTGGTGAAAATGCAAAAATCAACTCACACGTGGATCAGTTTACCCAAACCAGTCTGAACAGTTTAAGCAATCCTGCGACGACGCTTGCACAACTTAAAGCAGACGCAGAATATCAAGCAGCATATGCAGAAGCAAAACAAGCCAGTGCAGAATATGACAAAGCGGAACAAAAACAAGGTTGTGAAGATATTTTAGGGCTATAGGAACTGTGTTTTAGCGCTTTAATTTTAAGTTTAAATACTTAGAATCTTAAGTCACACGAGCGTTTAGAGATAGAATTTAACATTCAATCACCCAGCCTAAAGCTAAGGATCAAGCTCATCTTAAACACAGCTGAGCTATTCTTCAAAGACCAGATCTGACCTGTGTAAAAACTCCTTAAATTTTGATGTTAAAAAATTTATAGGTTAGTTAAATTGACGCATTTACATATAAAGCCTACAGCATTGATACATTTTCTCTGTTTTTTCCTCACTCAATATGTTTATTCTATGCAAATCATTTAGTTATAAAATTAGAGTGAATTATGAAAAAGCAAGGCTTAGGTTTTTTATCTGCGGGTTTGATTTCAGCTTCTTTGATATTTGCTCCAAATGCATTCGCTGAGAAAACAAACAGCACTAATATTAAAGAAAATATTGAAGTCACGCAGCAAAGCGTGACCAAAGATGAATTGGCGGCTATTTACGTTCTCTCTGAAGTTTGCCCATCTCTTGTTAAGCAAGATGACCAATTCAAAAAAGGCTATAACAATCTCCTTAAAGATTATTTACCCCAAGAAAAAACACCAGATACAGCACTTAAAAGTTTAGTCAAACAAAGCAGTTTTAAAGACGCGTTGAAGCAAGCACGAGCTGATGCCAAAACTGCGGGCGACAAAGGAAATCTAAAAGTGTGTTCAGATGTGAAAGATTATCAATCTTAAAATGCAAAGATGCATGAAATAGTTACAATTCGTGTGAAATAAGCCGACTCTCACAGTAGCAGTCGGCTTTGCTTTGTCCTAGAATGCAAAACTGTTTTGTGCTCATATAAGATTGGAACGACCGAGAATGACCTTAAAAAGCGCCATAGCTGCAGTACTATTATTACCCTCATTTTCTTATGCAGCAACTGTACTCTCCGCACCACCGGAATTAAATAATAAATCTTATGTTCTGATGGACTATGAAACAGGTCAAATCCTTGCAAGTAAGAATGAAAATGAAAAACTTGCCCCTGCGTCGATGACCAAAATGATGACCAGTTTCATCATTGAACAAAAGCTTTTGTCAGGTCAATTGACTGAAAATGAAAAAGTTCGCATGAACGAGTCTGCTTGGTGTCGTGGTAGCAGCACCGAATCATGTATGTACGTTCCTTTAAATGGTACGGCAACCGTTTTAGAAATGCTGCGCGGTATTATCATTCAATCGGGTAATGATGCTTCCAAAGCCATGGCAGAACATATTTCTGGTAATGAAGGTACATTTGCACATAGCATGAACCAAGAAGCAAAACGTTTGGGTATGACCAATACCAGTTTTGTAAACTCGACAGGTATGCCTGCTGAAGGTCATTATTCAACGGCTAAAGATATGGCAACGCTTGCGCAACATATTATTCATGACAGCTCAAAATATTACCCGATTTATTCAGAAAAAGAATTTAGCTTCAATGGGATCAAACAAGGTAACCGTAATGCCCTGCTTTATACAGATCCAAGCGTAGATGGATTAAAGACAGGTCACACTGAAGAAGCAGGGTATTGTTTAACCACTTCATCTAAACGCGGTCCAATGCGTTTAATTTCGGTGATTTTTGGTGCGCCATCTATGCAAGATCGTGCCACCCAAACACGCGAAATTTTGGCGTGGGGTTATGCAAACTTTGAAACGGTCAACGTGCAACCTGCAAACAAACAAATCACCACATCTAAAGTCTGGTTTGGTAAAGATAATGAAGTCAGTGTAGGTTTGGCTGAAAAGTTCAACGTGACTATGCCTAAAGGTCAGGCAAATGCGATTCAAACACAAATTTCGGTTCAACCGAATGTCAATGCACCGCTTCAAAAAGGTCAAGTTGTAGGTAAGCTGACTGCTACTTTAGATGGTAAAGTGATTGCTGAAAAGCCGTTAGTGGCTTTACAAGCTGTAGAAGAAGCAGGTTTCTTCTCTCGTATGTTTGATCACATTAAACAATTTTTTAGCAATTTATTCTAAGTTCTAGATTAATTTCTTGGACATTAGAATTAAGCATTCATATCTCGGTATGAATGCTTTTTTATTTTATACTGTATTTAAATGTATGGATTTTTTCTCATGAGCCACAATATTCGTCCTTATCTTGATACTTATCCGCAAAGTGATGATTCGAACTATATTGATCCAATGTCTGTGGTCATTGGTGATGTTATCTTGGGTGAGAATGTCTCAGTTTGGCCTTTTGCGGTGATTCGTGGCGATGTCAATCATATTCGTATTGGTAAAAATTCGAATGTTCAAGACCATTCGATGTTACACGTCAGTCATAAAAAAGCCGATAAACCTGAGGGTTCGCCTTTGATCATTGGTGAAGATGTCACAGTCGGTCATCATGTAAAATTGCATGGTTGTACCATTGGTAACCGTGTTTTGATTGGCATTGGTACGATTATCTTAGATGATGTGATAGTTGAAGATGATGTAATGATTGGTGCAGGTTCACTGGTTCCCCCCAATAAGCGTTTGGAAAGTGGCTATTTGTATGTGGGTAGTCCAGTCAAGCAAGTGCGTAAGTTAACTGAAAAAGAATTGGCGTTTTTGCCTTATTCTGCGAAAAATTATGTGAAGGTTTCAAGGAATTACAGACCTTAATTAACCCGAATCGAGGATAAGGACTTTTCTTTAAATTCATAAGATAAATATAATTTTATAATTAATTTTTAGCGTCATCAGGTCAAAGTACAGACTTTTTTATGATCCAATTGTTGCATCAGTCTCAAGATGAATGGTCTTATTTCCTTAAGTAGGCTTGGGGTTAAAATATAATCTTAAAATTGACT
The DNA here is from genome assembly GCA_964579445.1 of uncultured Acinetobacter sp. Taxonomy (GTDB): domain Bacteria; phylum Pseudomonadota; class Gammaproteobacteria; order Pseudomonadales; family Moraxellaceae; genus Acinetobacter. Next base: position 390 of record CAZOGM010000026.1, on the reverse strand, counting down.
ACTCCGAACAATTAACTCAAAAAGTATGAGATCACAATATTCAATTATGGAATCCAGATTGGATATCAAATAAATCTCTTCGTAAGTTAATCAATTCGACCCAATTGTGTTGGAAGAAGAAATTTTAAGTGTTGAAAAGATCATTTCACCTAAAGAAATGAAAATCTATTTCACGCTTTCGACTTATTTAACAGAAGGTGAAGAGGAAGATTATGAACTTGCTTACTAGTTTTATGCATCCAGCATAGCCACACACCCCAAAATTTTATACAATAGTGCATCCCTTCCCATGGTGCTGTTCTATGACCGCTTGGACTGCTCACGTCACTGTCGCAACTGTTGTTGAAAAAGACGAAAAATTTCTTTTTGTAGAAGAACATACAGAAGGTG
>CAZOGM010000025.1:20645-37734 GCA_964579445.1 uncultured Acinetobacter sp. | reverse complement strand
ATATTCTGGTCTATTTGCCATTATTTTATGACCTCTGGTTTATCTTGGACTAATTCAAACACACTCTAGCGAATACTACGTGCTTAGTTAGCACTTTTTTTGCATAATATATATTAAATTATGATTTAGACTCATGTATGTCATTTCTAAAGCCTGTTCTTTCTTCATTTTTCCCAGCTTGGACATGGCTGAAAAACTATCGTCAGTCGGTATTTAAACAAGATCTTCTAGCTGCTGGCATAGTCGTGGCTATGCTTGTTCCTCAAGGCATGGCTTATGCCATGATTGCAGGTTTACCACCGATTATAGGGTTATATGCCAGTATTTTACCTATGATTGTATATGCATGGTTCGGAGGAAGTCCTACGCTTTCCATTGGACCTGTAGCACTCATCTCCATGATGACTTTTGCCACTTTAGAGCCTTTATATGAAGTCGGATCCCCTGTTTATATCCAAGCTGCGTGTTTATTGGCCATTTTGGTTGGTCTGATTTCTTTTTTACTGGGGCTTTGTCGCTTTGGTTTTCTGATTCGACTGATTAGCCATCCAGTGATTAAAAGCTTCATTGTTGCTTCTGCTGTGCTGATTGCTTTAGGTCAGGTGAAGTTTCTACTTAATATTCCGCTTCAAACCAGCAACGTGATCGAATTTTCACAAAGTGTATGGCAATACCTGCGGTTTACTCACTTGTCTAGCTTAGTTTTAGGTTTATCTGCGATTGGCTTTTTGGTCTACGCTCCTAAACTCTTAAGACAACCCAAACTTAAGTTTCTAAGCGGCTCTCATCAACTGTTGAACAAAGCGCTGCCTCTCCTGCTAGTGCTATTGTCTATTGGACTGGTATATTTTGCAGGTTTGAATGAATATGGCATTAAAACTGTGGGTGAAATTCCAAATGGTTTTCCGCCTATTCAAATGCCTTTTTGGACTTGGGAGCTGGTCAAGACCTTGTTCCCAAGTGCTTTTATGATTGCCATGGTAAGTTTTGTCGAGTCTATTTCAATTGCACAAGCCACAGCTTTTCAACAACGAAGTGAATTAAATAGCAATCAAGAACTGATGGCATTGGGCTTAGCAAATTTAAGTGCTGGTGTCAGTTCTGCTTTTCCTGTGACAGGAAGTTTGTCTCGAACTGTGGTGAATGCTGATGCTGGTGCTAAGACACCAATGGCGGGTGTGATTTCCTCATTGTTTATTATTTTGGTAAGTCTTTACTTCACGGGTTTATTTAAAGATTTACCTTTAGCTATTTTGGCAGCGACCATTATGGTTTCTATTTGGAAATTGGTCAGTTTCAAGCCATTCATTGATGCTTGGCGTTATTCTAAAGCCGATGGTCTGGCTATGTGGTTGACCTTTTTGGGTGTGTTGTGCATAGATATTTCAACGGGTCTAATGATTGGGATTATTTCCACATTTATATTGTTACTTTGGAGAATTAGTCGTCCCCACATGGCCGTGATTGGGCTGGTTGAAAATACTCAGCACTTTAGAAATATATCTAGACATGATGTATTGACCAGCACTGCCCTTGTTTCTATTCGAGTAGATGAAAATTTAACGTTCTTAAATGCCAATACTTTAAAAGAGTTTGTTATTGCCGAAGTAAGTCAACATATCGATCTGTGTCATGTCATTATTAATTGTTCGAGTATCAGCAATATTGATTTGTCTGCGCTTGAGACTTTAGATGAAATTAACAGTGAGTTGATCAAACTTGGCATTCAACTGCATTTGACTGAAGTAAAAGGTCCGGTAATGGATCGTTTAAAACAATCCGATTTGATTGGTAAACTGAGTGGACGCGTATTTTTAACTCATTATCAAGCAGTTCAAGAGCTAGATGCCGTTACTTTTCACTAATTTTTGCTATATATGAATAGTTTAGAGCGGTTCTGATGCAAAATTCACAAAAAAATTGTTTTTTTTTAAATACTTAATTTTTATTATGAAATAGTTTTATTTCCATCATTAAATTTAAGTATAGAATACCCCACTTATTTATTCGATTTAAGCCAGTCTAGGCATTTTAGGTTCAGTTATGTTCGCTGCTCTAGCACGTATGAGTTTAGTTACAAGAATTATTATTGCCATCATTTTAGGTGTGGCCGTTGCTGTATTTTTTCCGCAAGTTGCACCTTACTTAAGCGTACTTGGTGACTTATTCATTAAAGCACTGAAATCTGTCGCACCTATTCTTGTTTTTGTACTGGTTTTATCCTCTATTGCAAATTTCAGTGTGGGCGGTGGGCATAGCGCAAAGATCAAGCCAATCATGTATATGTATGCGATTGGAATGTTCTTGTCTGCGTTAACTGCGGTCTTTGTCAGTACGCTGTTTCCAAGTACTTTATTACTTGATGTTGCGTCTCAAGCTGATTTACAACCACCCGGTAGCTTGGCAGAAATTTTAAAGAATTTACTTTTAAGTTTCGTGGCAAATCCGATTGTGGCTTTAAGTGAAGCGAATTTCATTGGTATTCTGGCTTGGGCTGTGGTGTTGGGTATTGCATTTCGTCATGCCACTGATACCAGTAAAGTATTCCTAACAGACGCTGCTAATGCCGTAAACAAAGTCATTCGTTTAGTGATCAATTTTGCACCATTCGGTATTTTTGGTTTGGTTGCGGTGACCTTTGCAGATGCTGGCCTTAAAACACTCAGTAGTTATGCACAATTGCTTGCGGTACTGTTAGGTACAATGTTCTTCGTTGCATTGGTCATTAATCCAATTATGGTTGCATTTGTAACACGTTCCAACCCTTATCCACTGGTGATCCAATGTCTACGTGAAAGTGGGATTACCGCTTTCTTTACACGTAGCTCTGCGGCAAATATTCCAGTGAACTTAGATTTGGCGAAACGTTTAGGCGTACCTGAATCAACTGCAAGTGTTGCAATTCCATTAGGTGCCGCGATTAATATGGCCGGTGCTTCGGTGACCATTACAGTGCTCACACTTGCGACCGTGAATACTTTGGGTATGACTGTTGACTTCACCACTATGCTGATTCTATCTGTAGTCGCTACAGTATCTGCTTGCGGTGCATCTGGCGTTGCAGGTGGCTCGTTGCTCCTGATTCCTGTTGCATGTGGTTTATTTAATATTTCTACTGACGTGGCTATGCAAGTGGTTGCGATTGGTATGGTGATTAGTGTGCTTCAAGATTCAACTGAAACCGCATTGAACTCATCTACTGATGTTTTATTCACCGCTGCTGTTGATCGTGCTCCAGCAAAATAATATATTAAAAGGCATATACTTTTATCGTAAATAAAAAAATATGCCATTTCAAATTCTACCTAAATGGATTCAATTTGGGGCTTTCATGCTTGCAGTGGATGCAGGCATGATGAATGTTCTAGGACTGATTTCTTTATTATTACATCAATCCTTGCCACATATGACGGGAGATGCCATTTTGATCGCAGTCAGCGTACTCTAACAGGATTTTTTCATTGCTATCTTTCTTATTTTAATTTTGATCAGTTATCTGCTCGGTTCAAGTTTGAGCGGGTATATTCTAGGAAATAGTACTTTTAAGTTAGATCGACGTTATGGTTTGCCATTAAGTTTAGTCACTGTTTTATTGTACTGTGTTGGTTGTTTATAGCTGACTATCCTCGCTATGCACTGCTGTGGGCGTGTGCTGCAATAGATATTCAAAATGCCATGGTCAGTCATTATTAAGGCATTATTATTCGGACCACACATTTGTCAGGTGTCTTAACCGACTTGGGCTTGGCTTTAGGCTACGTATTTCGTGGTTTAAAGAATGAACCGAAGAAAGTTATTTTGCATTTATTGATCTTATTTGGTTTTATTTTAGGAAGCCTTATTGCGGCGTTTGCGCATCCTTATTTACAATTAGATGCATTTCTCATTCTGGCTGGTTTAAGCTTAACGCTTACACTGGCATATTGGTTTATTTACTTCCGTTATTCACGACTTCAAATGTCATAGTTGGTATTTCAAATGGTTAAAAATGCATTACAAGCGCAATTGCTCAAAGCAGGCTTAGTGGATAATAAGAAAGCAAAGAAACTCTCTAAACAAGCGGTTCACGAACAGCGCACAGGTCAAAGTAACGATGCCGAAATCAAGGCCAAGATTGAACAAGATTTGCAGCAAAAAATTGCTAAGGATCAATCTTTAAATCTTGAGAAAAAGCGTCTTTTAGATGAAAAAGCGTTACATGCTGCGGTCGTGCAAATGATTGGTCAGCATAAAATCAAAGATACGGATGGTGAGATGACTTACCAGTTTATCGATGACAGTAAAATCAAAAAAATCTACATCAATCAGCAAATTTATAATGCATTGGTCTCAGGTAGTTTGGTCATTGCGAAAGATCAAAACAGTTATGCCATTTTACCAAAAGCTTTGGCAGACCGAATTAATGAAAAAATGACTGGCTTTATTATTGTAAATAATTCAGAAAATACACAAGCTGTCACTGATGAAGAAGATCCGTACGCAGCTTACGTGATTCCAGATGACCTCATGTGGTGAGTGTCATTTTGCTTAAAAAGCCAATCTTTTGATTGGCTTTTTTGTTTTGTAGCTTGAAGTGAGTAAGCGCAATCAATTAAACAGATCCTGCGTTATGTTCCTGTTGTGAAAAAGTTACTTCCCCGTTTAAGCTTTTAAATACATTATAAAATACTGAACTTTATCATTTTGTGGGTCAATTCTTTTGCAGAACATTCAGTTCATACAACAAATACGCGATTGGGCGGATCAATTTCCTTGGTTGGAAATGCTGACTTCTTTAAGTATATTGATCTTGGTCGCAATTATCGCCAATTTGATTGCAAAACAAGTGGTTGTACGTGGAATACGAAACTTAATTACCCGCTTAAAGTTTAGAAACAGTGATGTCATTGTTGAGCATAGTGTAATTCGGCGGGTATCTAACATCATTCCAGCCATTGTGATTATGAACGGTATTCCAAGTGTTCCACATTTATCGAACAAAATGATCATACTGGTGCAAATGCTTTCACAAGCATTTATTTTCCTCACTTTAGCTTTAGCAATTAGTCAGTTTCTCACCGTATTTAATGTCATTTATCAGCGTAATCCAAAGTCCTATAACAAACCTATTAAGGGCTATCTACAATTGGTTAAGCTGATTATTTTCCTGGTTTGTGGCCTAATGATTTTAGGCACATTCTTGAAAAAAGACGTATTTACCCTACTTGCAGGTTTTGGTGCAATGGCAGCGGTACTGATGCTGGTATTTCAAAATACCATTTTGTCGCTGGTGGCATCTGTCCAAATTTCATCGTATGACATGGTGCGTATAGGCGACTGGATTGAAATGCCCACTTTAAACGCGGATGGCGATGTCATTGATATGTCATTACATACAGTGACTGTGCGTAATTTTGATAAGACTTTTACCACTATTCCGACCAATCGATTGGTGACAGATACCTTTAAAAACTGGCGTGGAATGCAGGAACAAGGTGTGCGCCGTATTAAGCGTTCAATTATCATTGATCAAAACAGTATTCACTTTATTTCTGCTTTAGAACAGAAAAAACTGAAAGAATTTTTATTGATCAATCAGTATTTGAGTGAAAAGCAAAACGAATTAAAAACATTCAATCAACAATATGCCAATGACGCTGAAAATAATCAAAGACGTTTAACCAATTTAGGTACATTTAGAGCATACGTTGAATTTTATCTGAACAATCACCCAGGTATTGCGACTGATCAATCCTTAATTATTCGTCAGTTACAGCCCACCAGTGAGGGGCTGCCTTTAGAAATTTATGCTTTTACCAATACTACGGTATGGACAGAATATGAAGCGATTCAGTCAGATATTTTCGATCATTTGTTGGCGATTTTGCCAGAATTTGGTTTAAAAATATTCCAGATTCCTGCAGGGAATGATTTTAAGATGCATTAAGAATACAGTACACTCAATACTTTATAAGTGCTTAGAGTTTTATTATGTTGCAATGGTTTGAAAAGTTAGTCGACCCCTATCCTACGCAAGGATTGAACGAACCATTGCCGCGTAAATTCTTTCCATTTGTATGGCAAGCAGCTTCAGGCATCAAACGTTATTTACTGATTTTAGTCTTGTTTACCGCAGCAACAGCCAGTTTTGAAGCCGTGTTCTTTTCGCAAATTGGACATTTGGTCGACTGGTTGAGCCAATCTACACCAGATACATTTTTAGACAATCATCGCCAGCAACTCATTGTCCTGACCTTCATTTTATTGGGCAATATTTTCTTTGCCAGTATGCAGTCCATCATTCGCCATCAAATTTTGTTTAGTAGTTTTCCCATGCGACTGCGCTGGAGATTTCATAATTTACTGCTCAGACAGGGTTTAGACTTTTTCCATAATGATTTCGCAGGACGACTCTCTGCAAAAGTGATGCAAACCTCACTTGCTGTACGTGAGTTTTGGGTCATTTTGGGTGATATGGTCACCTATGTCATTGTGTACTTCATTACCATTAGCATTGTATTGGGAAATATTTCTAGCATCTTATTGCTCCCACTCCTGCTCTGGCTAATTTTATTTGTTGGCGCGGCGTGCTTTTTTATTCCCAGATTAGGTCGTATATCCAAAGAACAAGCAGATGCACGTGCAGTCATGACGGGACGTGTGACGGATGCTTATACCAACATTCAAACCGTCAAACTGTTTGCGCATGCTGGTCGTGAAAGTCAATATGCCAAAGAGTCGATGCAAGAATTTATGCGTACTGTCTTTAAGCAAATGCGCTTAGGCACACTCTATGAAATCAGCATTAATCTGCTTACCGCAATTTTATTCTTTGGGGTGTTGGGAACCGCTGTGTGGCTTTGGCTACAAGGTGAAGCCAATATTGGGGTAATTGCAGCAACCACTGCGATGATTTTGAAACTCAACAGCATGGCTGCATTTATGATGTGGCAGACGTCGGCTTTATTTGAAAATATTGGCACCATTCAAGACGGCATGATGACTTTGGGTAAACCACTGCATATTGAAGATAAGCCTGATGCAAAACCACTGGCGCTTACACAGGGTGAAATTCAATTTAAAGATTTAAGCTTTGCTTATAATGATAAGAATGTGATTAACCAACTAAACTTGACCATTCGCCCTGGTGAAAAAATCGGGATTGTGGGTCGTTCAGGTGCAGGTAAATCTACCTTAATTCAATTACTATTGAACTTCTATCGACTTAATCATGGAAAAATTCTGATTGATGGGCAAGATATTCAAGATGTGACTCAAGACAGTTTACGAAAAAATATTGCCTTGGTAACTCAAGATACATCTCTTCTACACCGAACTGTGGCAGAAAACATCAAATATGGTCGCCCAGATGCATCCGATGAAGAAATGTATGAAGCGGTTCGTAAAGCCAAAGCAGAAGAGTTCATTCCACAATTGACCGATTTACGTGGTCAAATTGGTTATAACGCCTATGTGGGCGAGCGTGGTGTAAAACTTTCAGGTGGTCAGCGTCAGCGCATTGCCATTGCGCGGGTGTTCTTAAAAGATGCACCTATTTTGGTTTTAGATGAAGCCACCAGCGCTTTAGACTCTGAAGTAGAAGCTGCGATTCAATCCAGTTTGGATGATTTAATGCAAGGCAAAACAGTGATTGCTATTGCACATCGTTTATCTACAATTGCACAAATGGACCGCTTAATTGTGTTAGATCAAGGCGATATTGTAGAGCAAGGCACACATGATGAACTGATTGCGCAAAATGGCATTTATGCCCAGCTGTGGCAAAGACAAACCGGTGGATTTTTAGTAGAACAAAAAGTAGTACGTCCAGCGTTAGAAAAGGAAGACGATTAAAATGCTTTATCTCGAAGATTTAAAAATAGGCGATCAGTTTAAAAGTCGTGAATATGAAATGACTTTAGAAGAGATCAAAGAGTTCGCCCATAAATATGACCCTCAAGTTTTCCATACCAATGAAGAAGCGGCCAAAGATCACCCTATTTTTCAAGGCATCGCTGCCAGCGGTTGGCATACCTCAGCGGTAACCATGCGCCTTTGGACAGAATGCTTTCCGACTGCTCATGGACTCATTGGCTCAGAATCCAGTCTGCGCTGGCCACGTCCAGCACGTCCTGGTGATCGAATTCATGTCGAGGTTGAAATTGTGGCAGTCAATCCGTCTAAAACCAAAACTGACCGCGGTATCGTCAGCTATATCACTCAAGCAAAAAATCAGCATGGGGATGTATTACTTATTTCTACCACTAAAATTGTAGTGTTTAAAAAAAGTTAAGATTCATTCAGCGTATCCTTTTGGTTCGGCTTCGGACGAGGCTTAGCTTTGTCCGACAATTATCATGTTTTAAACGCATTTTTATGTCACTATCAATTTGAAAAAACTAAAATAATGACACACAGCATTGGATCGCACATGAAAACAGTCTCTGGTCGCCCAGATCTTGGTATTCCAGGTGTATATGGACTCTTACTCTTGGATGTTGTTTCTCGTTGGGGCTATAGCGCAGAGTCGCTTTTCGCACCTTTTGGTTATACCAATGAACAACTTGCAGACCCTGAATTCCGTATACCGCTTCATATCGCCAATGAAATGATCATTCTTTCTCGTAAAATGACAGGCGAGCATTCATTGGGCTATCATTTGGGTAATCAAATGCGCATTTCTATCCATGGTTTTATTGGATACGCAATCATGACTTCCAATGAAATTATGGATGCCTTGATTTTAGCCAACCGTTTTATTCAGTTACGTATGCCCTTTTTACAATTTCACTTTTCAACTTTTACCGAGCAAGTGTCTTTACAGCTTCAATGTGATATTGAAATTGAACCGTTAAGAACTGAAATTGTTATGGCATTGACCTTTGGCGTGATGACGATGGCGCGAGCGCTGACAGGTGTAAATGACTTACATGGCGACATCAATTTTGATTTTCCAAAGCCTGAGGGTTTTGACAAATATTTAAATCGTTTGCATCCACAACATGCCATTCATTTTGATCAAACGCACTTTTTGGCCAGTTTTGACAAAAAATATCTGGCGCTCAAAATGGTCAATGCTGATCCGATTGCCAGCCAAATTGCCATCAATCAGTGTGAATCCGAGTTGTCTGAGTTAGGAGAGCGTCGCCGTATTTCAATGCGGGTACGCGATATTTTAACCCATTCTGAACAGCATTATTTAAGCATCGAACATGTGGCTGATCGGCTTCACATGTCAGATCGGACCCTGAAACGTCAATTGGCCGCTGAAGGCACTTCTTTTTCGACTTTGGTGGACGAAGTACGTTATCGTCATGCAACTTCGCTACTGTCTCGTACTGACTATACGCTTGAACAAATTGCAGATGAGCTGGGCTATTCAGATGTCGCCAATTTCAGTCGGGCGTTCAAGCGATGGAGTGGACGTAGCCCAAGCGGTTGGCGCAAAGATCCTTATTTATAAGCATTGAAGAACTTTCGCTTTTGAAAAAAAACATGTATAACACTGGAAAAGTTTGTATCAGTCATTTGTTAAGTAACAAGGAGTCATTATGAATCATCCTTCAGAGCTGAAGTATGCCAGTACACATGAATGGGTAAAAGTTGAAGGTGATCTTGTGGTTACGGGTATTTCTGATCATGCACAAGATGCTTTAGGTGACTTGGTTTATGTAGAAGCACCTGAACTGGGACGACAGTTGACTGCTGGTGAGCAAGCAGGTGTAGTTGAATCGGTAAAGACAGCATCTGATATCCACGCACCGATTTCAGGCGAAGTCGTTGAAATCAATCCAAACTTGGAAGATGACCCAGATTTTGTCAACGATGACCCTTACGGTAAAGGTTGGATCTACAAAATCAAACCCAATAATATGGCAGATTTAGAACAACTGTTAACAAGTGATGCATATACTGCGGGCTTATAATTTTATAAATGCTTAAAAATCAGCCCTTGAGCTGATTTTTTTTAACTGATATTTCAGATCATTTTTATATTAAAATGATTTGTAAATTAGGATGCTTTGCGAATTAACCTCAACCGCTGGTCTAAATAAACTACACTTTTCACGTTTTATTGTTTATGCTTATCTCCATAATTTTCTCCTGATCAAAACCAAGTCAACAACATTTAAATCCAATAAATTAAACTCTATACTGGATAAGAACATAATAAATAAAATCAATTAAATGAAAGTTGACTGTGTCTAGATCTCCCATATAAAGGTAGTGTATGAACGTAATCACTGCGCCTACATTGTGGAATAAATCATTTATTCTATGTCTGGCCAACAATTTATTTTTATTTATTTTCTATTTTGCACAAACGACGATCTTGCCCATTTATATTTTAAATGATTTGGGCGGAACGCTAGCGCAAGCCGGTTTAGCTATGACGCTGTTTATGGCATCATCTATTGCTGTTCGGCCTTTTAGCGGTTTAATCATTGAAAAAATTGGTCGAAAAAAAGCGTTATATATATCTGAAGCTTTATTTTGTTTATTTTCATTTGCTTATATTTTTGCAGACAATCTTACAGCACTTCTGATCATTCGTTTTTTACATGGAATTTGGTTCAGTATATTGACCACCGTTCTGATTCCAATTGTAAATGATTTTATTCCAGATCAGCGTAAAGGTGAAGGCATGGGTTATTTTGTGATGTCTATTAACCTTGGGATTGTGTTGGGACCACTGCTGGGTCTGACGTTGATTCAACCCTTTTCTTATGCCATTGTAGCCAGTATATTCGCAGCTATTGTCTGTTTGGGTTTCATTTTTTGTTTTATGATTCCTATTTCAGATTTTATAAGACCAATCAAAAGTCTGGCTAAACCCAAATTAGCACTCAGCGATTTTGTAGAAAAAAAAGCATTACCCATTTCCCTTATGGCGATGCTGATCTCATTTTCCTATGCCAGCATTATGTCTTTTATTTCGACCTATGCTGAATCTAAAAATTTACTGCCTTATGCGAGTTTATTTTTTGTAGTATTTGCTATATCCATGATGTGTCTACGGCCGCTCACAGGGAAAATTTATGACAAATATGGTCCAAGCTATGTGATTTACCCGGCTGTTGCCTTATTTAGTGTGGGGCTAATGGTGTTAAGTCAAATAAATAGCTTAACAGGTCTGTTGGTCGCTGCTGTTTTTATTGGCATCGGATTTGGATCAGCTCAACCTTGTTTACAAACTTTATCTATTCAAGGTTCATCTAAGGAACGTATAGGTCATGCGGCTTCAACCTTTTTTACCTGCTATGACTTAGGAATTGCTTTAGGTTCTATAGTGTTGGGTTTATTAATAGCCCATCAAGGCTATTCATTTAGCTATTTGGTATGTGCAGGTATCACCGCACTGAGTCTTTTATTTTATCGATTTGTGGTGATGAAACCCAAACAGGCTTGCTAAAAAATTGATAAAAAGCCTTCTCTTTCGAGAAGGCATAAAGCTGGATACTTAAGCAATGATTGACATGGTATTTCTAGTTTTCCATATCTTCATCGAACATTCTAAAAGCCTGACTGGCTTTTTCTTCTGCTGGGTTAACTCGTTTACTCTTTAATTTAATTTGTAAGCGCAGTTCATTCATTGAATCTGCATTTCGAATTGCTTCGTCATAGCCAATTGAACCTTCATCATACAAGTCAAACAAAGCCTGATCGAAGGTTTGCATACCCAGTTCACGTGACTTGGTCATAATCTCTTTTAATTCGTGAAAATTACCTTTTAAAATCACATCTGAAACCAATGGCGTATTCAGCATAATTTCAACCGCTGCACGCCGCCCTTTACCATCTTCGGTACGAATTAAACGCTGAGATATAATCGCTTTCATATTGGAAGATAAATCCATTAAGAGTTGATTACGACGTTCTTCGGGAAAGAAGTTGATGATTCGATCGAGTGTTTGGTTGGCATTGTTGGAGTGAAGTGTTCCTAAACACAAATGCCCCGTTTCAGCGAAAGCAATGGCATGTTCCATGGTTTCAGTGTCTCGAATCTCACCAATTAAAATCACATCTGGCGCTTGGCGCAAAGTATTTTTTAGCGCATTGTGCCAAGAATGACAATCGACCCCCACTTCACGATGTGTCACCATGGATTTTTTATGTTTATGCACATATTCAACAGGATCTTCAACCGTAATAATATGCCCCGCCGAATTTTCATTTCGATGGTCGATCATGGCAGCAAGTGATGTTGATTTACCTGAACCTGTCCCACCAACCACCAAGATCAGTCCGCGTTTTTGCATAATCACATCTTTGAGTGAAGACGGTAATTTGAGTTTGCTAAAGTTTGGAATTTCCGAAGTAATGGTGCGAATCACCATACCAACATTTAATTGTTGCTGAAAAACATTGACACGAAAACGCGATACTTCTGGAATACTAATCGCAAAATTGCACTCAAGATCGCGTTCAAATTCAGCGCGCTGTTTTTCATTCATCACGCTGTAGGCAAAAAGTTTGGTTTTTTCGGCAGATAATGCCTGTGAGCTGAGCGGTTTCATCATCCCTTGATGTTTCATACTTGGCGGGAAATCTGCAGTAATAAACAGATCAGAGCCTTCGTGGTCAAAGACATTTTTGAGCAAACGAAACATAAAGTTCTTTGCATCATTCAAAAGTTCTGTGCTGTACATGATTAACCCAATCCATTCAATATTTGGTAGTGTGTTTTGATGTTTTTTATAAGCAATAGAATGGATGGCATAGCACCCCATGCCTCCATGTTGAATAAAGTTATAATGCACAGTTTAGCGATTTAGCTCAAATTCCAATGTTTTAAGTTATTAATATAATTCAAAAATAATGTATACAACGTCAAAGATTTGATGGCTGAAATTCAGCCAATTAGACCGAATCATCTACTCAAAATGTTATTCATAAAAAAGCCCCAATTGCTGGGGCTTAATCGAAGCTAGATGTGAAAATGACTTTTTAAGTTTTTAAAGGTACAGATTAATTTTAGGCACTTTGCTCGAGCGTCTGTAATGTTAATGAATTGGCAACATTTAAAAGCAATTTTTCTGTTTTCTCCCAACCCAGACAACCATCTGTAATGGATTGACCATAACGCATCTGATCTGAAATTTTCTGACTTCCATCGACTAAGAAGCTTTCTAGCATGACACCGCGTACTTGAGTCTGCTGACGTTCTCGAATAATCTGTTCAAGTACTGATATTTGATTGAGTGGATTCTTATTGCTATTGCCATGACTACAATCAATGACAAGCGCTGGAAGCATCCCTGAATATTGCGCTTGGATTTTTTGTATTTCAGCGTATTCAAAGTTAGTGCCTGAATTTGAACCCCGTAAAATCAGATGGGCGCAACGGTTACCCTGTGATTCCAATATACAGGGTAAACCAGATTGTCCCATTCCTAAGAAATGATGTGGATTCGAAGCTGACTGAATTGCATCCATCGCAATCTGAATTGAGCCATCTGTGCCATTTTTGAAACCCATGCTGTATGGCATATGACTTGAAATTTCACGATGAATTTGCGATTCACTGGTTCTTGCGCCAATTGCCCCCCAAGCCAGTAAATCGTCAAAATATACTGTAGCCATTGGGCTTAAAATTTCTGAAGCAATGGGTAATCCCATTTCAATGATTTTGATATATAAATCACGTGATTGCTCGAGACCTGCCTGCATGTCAGATGACCCGTCCAAATGAGGATCATATAACAGTCCCTTCCAGCCTACCGTTGTTCTTGGCTTTTCTATATAGGCACGCATGACCAAGAAAATTTGATCTGCAACTTTGCTTTGTAGTTGTATTAATTTTTCAGCATATTCAAGCGCTGCAATCGGATCATGAATTGAACATGGACCTACAATCACCATTAACCGAGGATCTGTGCCTTCTAATATTTTTTGAATCGTCTTACGCTGTGCGGCAACTTGTTCAGATCTCGTTTGGCTCAAAGAAAATTCTGATTTGAGCTGAATCGGTAACACCAAAGTTTTTTCGCTTGGTTTTATTGTTTGTTGATCTTGTTGACGTTTTAGGCTTAGGTTTAAAGCATTCATGATTTTTCCTTTGGACTTGATGTTCAGCCCGATCTTTTATTTGAGCGTTAAGGGTCTAATGGCGTGTGTCTGACTAAAATAAAACCAATAAGAAGCGCTAAAATAAGAAAAATTAAATGTATTCATGTTGTGCTCCAAAACTTAAAAAAATGCATAAAAAAACCTGATCGGGGTTGCCGATCAGGTATAAACTTTGATGGGCAACCAATATGCTGCCCGAACGCGTCTAGGCAACTAGAATGTAAATTGCCAAAAATAATAATATGCGTTTGAAATCAAAATCTGTTCTTGCATCTGAAGTATTCAATCAAATAAATCAATATGAAATTACAATACGCACTATTGCACTGTATTACAAGTATTTTAACCAAAATATATATTTATACGATTCATCAATTTATTTTATGATTTGAAAATAAAAAAAAGCTGCTAAATATATGTTTTTGATCTCGTAAATTGTAAGTAAACAAATATGATTAATGTTGATGTCATATTTGATGAATTGATGCTATCGCGCTAATCAATATTTCTGTTGATCAGCATTTTTGCTGCTTCATCTGCACAAATCGCCCGACTGAACAAAAAGCCTTGTCCATATACACAGCCAACCAATTGTAAACTATTCAGTTGTTGGACGGTTTCTATCCCTTCGGCAATCACATCCAAGGACAAAATTGGACCCAAGCGTGTAATCCCTTCCACAATTGAATTAATCGACTTTTCTTCATTCATACGATTGACGAAAGCATAGTCAATTTTTAAACAATCCACTGGGTAATCACGTAAATGCGTCATAGAGGAATGACCTGTACCAAAGTCGTCCAGCGAGATTCGAATCCCAAAATCTTTAAGTTTTTTGAGCGCACGAATGACAAATTCAGAACCACGGTCTGACAAAATGTGTTCCGTAATTTCAATTTCAATCAAATGTGCGGGAATCGCATGCTGCTCCAAACGCTTCATCAGCAGTTCGGCATAATTGTCACGCATAAACTCTACAGGAGAAGCATTGATTGAAATGGGTACTACGTCAACACCAGTGTTTAACCAATGGGCCATGTCTGTAAAAATTTTATCATGCATAACTTCACTGATTTTACTTGCCAGTTCATAGTCATTAAATGCTTCCACAATAGTGGCAGGAAAATGAATATCTTGCTGATCGTCACGCCAACGCAGTAATGCTTCAAAACCAATAATTGAACGATCATCGAGTCGAACTTTAGGCTGATAAAATGGCACAATACGGTTTTCACGAAGAATAAAACGCGCCGTATCTAATTGTTGGCTTTTTTCTTGCGCAAGCTGAAGCATATCGTTGTTGTACATGCGTACACCACCCCGACCGCGCTCTTTTAGATCATTCAGTGCTGTATCTGCACATTTCATTAAGCCCAATACATCGTTTGCATCCTGAGGATACACAGCACATCCAATACTCATACCGCCATTAATCAATTTGCCAGAAAAAGTGACGGGTAATTCGTTTTGTTTCAGAATTTTTTGTGTAGCGCGCTCAAGCTCATTCAGACTTTTCATACCCGTTACAATCACCGCAAACTCATCACCGCCCAAACGTGCCACATAAGCATTTTCATTGAGGCATTTGGATAGTCGCTTAGACAAGACACGCAATAAATGATCGCCAGCTGGATGCCCCAGCGTGTCATTAATATTCTTAAAATGATCAAGATCAATAAACATCATAGCAAGACTGGTTT
This sequence comes from uncultured Acinetobacter sp., assembly GCA_964579445.1. GTDB lineage: Bacteria > Pseudomonadota > Gammaproteobacteria > Pseudomonadales > Moraxellaceae > Acinetobacter. The sequence goes on along the minus strand of CAZOGM010000025.1, from coordinate 21,985 downwards.
TTTGAGTCTTGGCTTCTTGAATAGATTGTTTCAAAGTGCGTTTAAAAGCACGACGATTCATCAGTCCTGTCAGTTCATCATATTCGCTGGAAATTTTAAGTTTTTGCTCCGCGACACGCTGACGCGTAATATCCCGAGATACACAGAGAATACTGGTGGTTTGACCATCATCATTGATTACAGGGGTTAATATATTGTCCCAGTACATTACAGTGTTGCCAGAGACGCTCTTACCTGCGAAGCGTGCATTTTGTCCTTTAGTAGCGGTTTTAAGGGCTTTCTTACCCTGATCGCGGACTTCGGGAGGTAATAAACTTAACCACTCCATACCAAAACGACGTACGCGCTCTTGACCCAATAAAGCCAGACAACCTGAACGGTTCATATGTGAAACTTGTCCAGTAGGACTTATAATTTTAATGCAATCTACACTGACATCGAGCATATCTGTATTGACGCGAAGCATCTCTGTGGTTTCGCGTAGCTTCAAAGCACGTTCATGAATATTGGTACAGGTGATAGTCCAGTCAATAAAATCGGAATGATTTGAATGGCTTTGTGCAATCACTAAAAACCAAGCGTACTCACCTTTCTGGCTTTTACTCGAACTTTTGTTGTGTGTTCTAATGCGACATTCTTTCTCAAATTTTTGCCCGCTTTTCTGAGCTTGCGTCCAGATTGTATAAAAATGTTCCGCATCTTCGGGGTGCAGAAACTTAAACCACTCGTGTTCACTCAAGTGTGCGCTTTCAGCACCAATATAGTTTTTTAGGGCTTGATTAGCATAGCCAATCCCAGCTTTAGATATCCAAACAAAATGAGGCATCAAGTCCAGGGCTTTTTTAAAGTCATCGCTTAACTGTGCCTTTTGGCGAATCTTCTTATTTGAAGACTCCCCTTGATTCACCTTTGAATCATTCTGCCAATCAAGAATGCTCATAATCCACCCTGTTTAATTCATTAATAATAAGCTTTTAACATTGAGTTTAAATGGCCCATCAAATTGATCATTTCATCATCAGTGGCAACTTGTTTTGTCGCATTTCTATTTTTGAAATGGAATGTGACAAATATCACGATAAATAATAACTTTGAATATTATAACAACTATTTTATTAAAATAAATACGTCTATTTAAATTTCATCATACAGCACTATTTAATAAAATGAATAGATAAACGCCATTTTCTGATTAAATTTTGATATATTTCAGTTGTCTATCACACTAATCAATGTATTTTTTATAGGCTAAGTGGGCTTAATTAAGTTTCTATTCAATGAATACTCTCAATCGTCATCATCTGATTACCCATACCTCATTTTATATTTGAAATACTATT
>CAZOGM010000025.1:14988-20545 GCA_964579445.1 uncultured Acinetobacter sp. | reverse complement strand
AATGATGAATTATTCTTAATAATTTTTTTGCTTATTTAAAATAAAATCATAAAAAAGAACAGTAAGTTTTGAATTACTGTTCTTGCTATATTTTAGATCATCTACACACTAGGCTGTTAAAAATATTTTAATTTCGCTTAAAACCTGTTCAGTTTGTTCAGCATGTAACCAATGACCTGCATGCTCTATATTTTTTATAATCCCATGACTAAATTGAGCAGAGATCGCGTCTAAATGTGCTTGTTTTGACACATAGTCTGAGTTTTCACCTCTTAAAAAAAGAGTTGGCTTATACCATGGGGTGATGGGTTGCCAAGCGATAATCTCAGAATAGGCTTGATATAATCCCTTCAGATTGAATAACCATTGACCTTGATGCCAAGATTTTAATAAAAATGAAATTATGCCCTCTGCATCAATATCATTTTTCATGATCTCTGTAGCCTGTTTACGTGTTGAAACCTGCGCCTGATCCACAGTGAACAGTGATTTAAAGATTACATCATGATGATTTTCTGTATAGGCAAAGGGTGCCATATCTAAAACGACGAGTTTTTGTAGCCGTTCTGGGGCAATCTCTGTCAATCGCATTGCAACTTTACCGCCCATTGAATGCCCAATCACTGAAAATTGATCAATACTCAAGGCATCTAAGGTATCCAAAACATCTTGCGCCATATCTACATAGCTCATACTGTCACTGTGTGCAGATTTGCCATGATTACGTAAATCAATTTGAAGTACATCATGGTTTTGTTGTAACGCTCTAGCGAGCATACCTAAATTACTTAAACTTCCAAATAAGCCATGAATCAGCACCAAAGTTTCATTTTGACTGGGTGTAATGGCGAAATTGAGTTCTGAATGGAGTTGCATGATCCGTTCCTAATTGAAATGTGTAGATAAGAATGTATGGGTTAATAATTCAATCGATATTAATTCATATTTAGGTATTTGCTTAAGAAACTTATGTTTAGGTTCGTATTTGAAAGTTTAGAAGAACAGTGCGCTATATGAGATTTGAGTGTTTATTGGGCTGTATTTCACGCCTTATAAGGAAAAGTGTGGCGACTAATAAAAATTAGTCCTCAGTTGGTCTGTTGAGTCTGCTCTAATTTTCTATATATTATCTAAACGAACTTATACCCTTTGAATATTTTAGGAATGTAGACCATGTTTCATCATGTAGATGCGTATGCCGGCGATCCCATTTTGTCTTTAATGGAAGAATTCAGCAAAGATTCACGCACTCAAAAAGTTAATTTAAGTATCGGTCTATATTATAACGAAGACAATATCGTTCCTCAGCTCGAAGCTGTAAAAACAGCGTATAAAAATATTGAAGCTGGCAATCAAACTGTTAAGCTTTATTTGCCTATGGATGGTCTAAAGTCTTATAACGATGCAACTCAAGCGCTGCTTTTGGGTCAAAACAGTCCAGCACGTCAGTCCGGTCGTGCTGTCACCATACAAACTTTAGGCGGATCTGGTGCGCTGAAAGTCGGTGCAGATTTTCTTAAAAAATATTTCCCTGAATCAGATATTTGGGTCAGCCAACCTACATGGGACAATCATATTGCCATCTTTAATGGTGCAGGGATTGAATCGCATTTTTATCCGTATTTTGATTCCGAGACCAACGGAGTTAATGTTGATGCAATGTTGCAATGCCTAAACACGCTAAAACCTAAAAGCATTGTACTGTTACATCCGTGTTGTCACAATCCGACTGGCGCAGACCTCAATGCTGCTGAATGGGATCAAGTCATTGATGTTCTAAAAGCCAAAGACCTCATTCCATTTTTAGATATTGCTTACCAAGGTTTTGGTCAAGGTATTGATGAAGATGCCTATTTGATTCGTGCTTTAGATCAATCTGGTCTGAATTTTATCGTCAGTAATTCATTTTCTAAAATTTTCTCACTGTATGGTGAGCGTGTTGGTGGTTTAACTTTTGTCTGTGATGATCAAGCCACGGCTCAAAAAGTATTGGGACAATTAAAAGCCACTGTTCGCCGTATTTATTCAAGCCCTGCAACTACGGGGGCTTTATTGGTAGATAATGTCCTGAATGACGCTGAGTTGACTGCATCATGGCAGCTTGAATTAAAAGACATGCGTGAACGTATTATAAAAATGCGTAAATTACTAGAACAAAAATTATCTGCTGAATTGCCTGATCGCGATTTTAGTTATTTGGTGAAACAACAAGGAATGTTTAGTTATACCGGTTTAACGGCTGAACAAGTCGATATTTTAAAAGACCAATATGGTATTTACTTGGTGCGTAGTGGTCGTATGTGTGTTGCGGGACTTAATCTTAAAAATATTGATTTTGTTGCAAAAGCATTTGCAGAAGTGATTAAAGCCTCAACTTAGGTTTAAAAAGTAAAAAAAACGGGCTAAAGCCCGTTTTTTTAACTCAATTTATTAAAAATGAATCACGGTACGAATAGATTTACCTTCGTGCATTAAATCAAATGCTTCATTAATTTGATCCAAGCCCATGGTATGGGTCACAAAAGGTTCAAGCTGAATCTCACCTTTCATTGCATCTTCGACCATTTTAGGCAATTGGCTACGACCTTTTACCCCACCAAAAGCCGTGCCTTTCCAAGACCGACCTGTGACCAATTGAAATGGACGCGTTGAGATTTCCTGTCCTGCACCTGCCACACCAATAATGACAGACTGACCCCAACCGCGATGTGCGCACTCTAAAGCTGAACGCATCACATTGGTATTGCCGATACATTCAAATGAATGATCCACACCCCAACCCGTCATTTCAACAATCACTTGCTGAATCGGTTGATCATAATCTTTAGGATTTAAGAAATCTGTTGCACCAAAATTTTCAGCCAATTTGAATTTTTCAGGGTTGGTATCAATGACAATGATACGACCTGCTTTGGCTTGTTTAGCCCCTTGAACCACCGCCAGTCCGATACCGCCTAAGCCGAACACAGCAACACTGTCTCCAGCTTGTACTTTAGCGGTATTGTGAACTGCACCAATACCCGTAGTGACGCCGCAGCCCAATAAGCAGACTTGTTCTGGGTTGGCATCTGGATTAATTTTTGCCAAAGACACTTCAGCAACCACAGTATATTCACTAAAAGTTGAACAGCCCATGTAGTGATAAATTGGCTCGCCGTTATATGAAAAACGAGTGGTGCCATCTGGCATGACACCCTTACCTTGGGTTGCACGCACAGCCACACAAAGATTGGTTTTGTCCGACTTACAGAATAAGCATTCACCACATTCTGCTGTATAAAGCGGAATAACATGGTCGCCTACCGCAACACTGGTGACACCTTCACCCACTTGCACAACAATGCCTGCACCTTCATGACCCAGTACCGCTGGGAAAACACCTTCAGGATCATCTCCGGATAAGGTAAATGCATCTGTATGACAAACACCTGTGTGCGTGATTTTCACCAACACTTCACCCGCTTTTGGTGGAGCAACATCTAATTCGACAATTTGTAATGGTTGTCCTGGACCAAATGCTACCGCCGCACGTGATTTCATGTGTAGAACGTCCTTTTGCAAGTTCAATTTCAAAGATAGATTACAGTAACCTCTTTTTATTCACAGATTCAACCATTAACATGCTATTTATAGAGATATATAAAAATTCGGTTTAGCACAAAATGATGCCCGTGATAAAACATCAATCTATTGCTTTATATATAACCATCATCATGCTGACAGGATGTAGCCTGCCAATGAATCAGTCCCTTCCAGATCAAATTTCATCTGAACATGCCGCACATTGGTTACAAGGCACACTTTCAAGTTCACAGCAACAGCAAGGGCTAACGGCTTATTTACCACTGGATGATGCTTTTATGAGTATTGCCAGTCGTATTCATTTGATACGCAATGCAAGACACAGTGTTGATCTACAATATTATATTTGGAAAGATGACTTCATTGGACACATGATGTTGCATGAACTACTCAATGCCGCAGATCGTGGTGTAAAAGTTCGTTTAATGATCGATGATCAAAATGGTACCCAGCTGGATGAATCACTTAAAGCCTTAGCAGCGCATCCAAATTTTGAAATTAAAATTTTTAATCCTTATAAATATCGAAAATTTCGTGTAATCGATTATGCTTTTCGTTTAAAACAGATCAATCACCGTATGCACAATAAACTCATTGTTGCCGATGGTGTCATCGCCGTCACGGGCGGTCGCAATATTAGCCGTGAGTACTTCGATGCCAGTGAAAGTTTTCAGTTTACCGACTTAGATATATTGTTTTTTGGAGAATCTGTTCAACATGCCAATAAAGTATTTATTGAGTTTTGGAATGATGAATTAAGTTATTCAACCCATCAATTACTTGGGGAGAGTTCAGAACAGAACTTAAAAGCAATTCGAAACAAATATTTGATTAATGCAAAAGAAAAAAATGCCATTGAAAATCGGCTTGAATTTGCAGAAAAGAAAATTCAAGAAAATCTAAAACAGCGCCCAATACAATGGGCAAAAGCACACTTTGTTGCAGATAGTCCCGATAAAATTCGTGGTGAAGCCAAAGATCAACAATATATTTATAATCAAATGATGGGTATTATGGGTGAACCCAAAGCCCATTTAGAGTTGGTGTCGGCGTATTTTGTCCCAACATTAAAGGGTGAAAAATATTTATCCAATTTAGCTCAAAATAATATTGATGTTCGCATACTCACCAACTCTTTTTTAGCCAATGACGTGGCTCTGGTACATGCCTTTTATTCAAAATATCGGCATGATTTACTCAAAAATGGCGTCAAACTCTACGAGTTTAAACCTTATCTAGAACGAGAAAAAAGGACTTGGTACGAAGTCATGACCGGTAATGTCATTCCGGCCAAAGGTAAAAATGCATCCAGTCTCCATGCAAAATTTTTTGATATAGATGGCATGGTATTTATTGGCTCATTTAACTTTGACCCACGTTCGGCATTTTTAAATACTGAAGTCGGTTTAGTGGTTGAGTCAGATGTACTACAAAATCAAATTTCTGCGTCCTTAAATCAATATCTTCCACAAATCGCATATGAACTTAAATTAAATCCACAAGGCGAGATGATTTGGCTTGATCAAAGACCTGATGGATCCGTCATTGAACACACATATGATCCAGAGACCACTAAATTTCAAAGATTTACCATGAAAGTGGTTTCTTATTTACCTATTGAATGGATGATGTAATTGCATCAGCATAACAGCTTCTAAAGAATTACTTGTGATGTAGATTTTATCACTATTAGTTGGAAATGATCTTTAATGGTTTTAATCAGCTTGTGGATTACGTTAAAATTCTTTTTTTTAGCATCTTGCTAAATTTATTTTAATTTCTCCCCTAAGTGTGACATTTTTCCATGCATTTTTTTGATTTAAGCGGTCAGTTCAATCTTGAACAAATGATTACGCCTACCTATACCCTCAACGAACTTTCACAGCACGATTGGTTTTTATCCAAAATTCGTGTGGAACATGACTGCGTAGATGAGTCCGATACCGTGTTAGGACAAGTCGTGTTGAAGTCGAAT
>CAZOGM010000025.1:0-14888 GCA_964579445.1 uncultured Acinetobacter sp. | reverse complement strand
TCGAATGGGTCATTCAAGATACTGGGCATGAATTATGGGTGTTATTTAAAGGCATAGAGACTGAAATGACTGATCAAGGCGGTGTTGTGGTCAAAGGTGCTCGGCTTTATGATGTAAATCAAAATCCCCTTTCAGCGCAAGCGTTATGTCTCTGGATTGATGGAACATTACTGCCTTTAATTCCACACATACGTCATGAGATTAAAACGCGTTTAAACCTTTGGGATTATGTGGAATATGACAATTAACTCATTTCAGAAATCAGTCCAACCCGTTTAAACAGCGCTAAATATGCAGCGGCTTTTTTCTCCAAAGCCAAAGGATAGGCCCGAGATGAAGATGGCATTCGATGCAATATTAGTTCACGGTCTGACCATTGAGCAATAGAAGACTGTCCAATCGCGGGCTTTAGTGTGTCTTGAGGCATAGACAACATTAATGTATCCGTGGCTTTGTCTCCCGTAGTCATAATGTGCTGACATTCAGGAATTTGAACCAGTAACTGATCTAGCTCAGTCGGTGTCACGATTTCAAGAAATTTATCTGCAGCATTGCCCTTTTGTCGAATGACCTCAAGGGCTGTATCAAATATTGCAATGCCCTTTTCATTGAGGAAATCACGGATCAATTGCTCTTTAAAGTTTTTATTGGCACGATCTAAAAAATAGTCTGCATCATTAAAGAAGCATAATCCAAATATTTTCCACATGTCATTTTGATAATTTGGATAATAAAAATCCATTTTCCAGCGAGCTTTGGGTGGTGGAAAACTTCCCAGCATAAGGAGTTTGGCATGTTTGGGTAAGAAAGGCTTAAGCGGGTGTTTTTCTATTTCAACCTTGGTCATACTCCTGTTCCTCCTCTTTTTTTTCTAGGATCTTGTTCAACTCAAAAATACTAAAATTTCAGACGGATTTCTTCTGCAACTTGATCTGCCCAAAGTTTATACACATCTTTACTTGGATTAAAACCATCTTCAGCCATTTCCTAATTCCGTGCATGATAAGTTTGAATATCATATTCGACCCATTCCATATGAGTGTTTTGATCCACCAATTTAGTTAACGGGGCATTCATTTTTTCGCATATTGGCCAAATAACGATCTCAAAGCATTTGATAAAGCAGGAAATAAATTCATCAGCCTAGTTTATTCACCCATTTCAAAGGCAATACTTTCATGGCAAGTCCCAAAGGTAACCAAGGCCATTTGGGCACATAGGCTTTAACAGGTGCTTTTTCTATAACGGTCGCTAATAGTCTAGAACCTGTTTCAACATCTACTTCAAATGGCAGTTTCTGCGCACCTTCATTAATTTCAGTACGAATATAGCCTGGGAAAATGGTCGTGACCTGAATTGAGGTCTCTATTAATTCCGCACGAATACCTTCTGCCAAATGAGCAACTCCTGCTTTACTCGCACCATATGCAGTTAAATGTTTGGGCATGCCTCGCACCGCACTCATAGATGAAATCATCACCAAGTGACCACTATTTTGTTCACGGAATATTTCCACAGCAGCTTCACATTGCGCTAAAGCAGAAATAAAATTGGTTTCAACTGTGGCTTTATTGATGGCAAAATGACCTTTACCAATGCGGCGGCCGTCACCGATACCAGCATTGACAATTATACGATCGATATTTCCTAATTCTTGTTTGAATGCACGAAAGACCTCAAAAACTTGGTCGTAATTGGTCACATCAAGTGTCTTCACCAGCACTTGAATCCCGTAACGGTTTTCTAGCTCAGATTTCAACGTCTCTAAACGCTCTAAACGTCGAGCACAAATGGCCAGATTATAGCCCTTTTGTGCAAACTCACGTGCCATGCCTGCGCCTATCCCAGAACTTGCACCTGTAATTAATATTGTTTTAGCCATATTTCATCCTGCTTTTGTTTTATATCCATGTGAGAAGCTGTGAATCGTGTGCCTTTATAAAATGGTGCTCATTTAAACTTAATAGTTGAGGTTCACTCCCCACGAGTCGAAGCGTGGTGAAACTTGCATTGGCAATAGCCCAATTTAAGGCGAAAGTTTTATCCGGATTTAATTGCAACATTTTTCCTGCTGCGACAGAAATAACACCGCCAGAGGTAAAAACAACGGCATAACGTGGCTTGGTCTTTGCTAACGTATCACATAAATTTTGTAATGCGAGTTCAACACGATTTTTAAACTCTGGCCATGACTCATCATATTCGTGATGATAGTCTCCACCCGTCCAGCGACCAATCGCACCTTCAAAAATTTGAGCAAGGTATGCTCTCGGATTTGACACTTTTTCTACGTCTTGTTTAAGTAAATGGGGTTGATTAAAACGAGGTTCATATTGCGCAAATACTTGTTGATGATTAAATTCATTCCAATCCGCATTGGTTAAAATTGTAGATTCAGGAAAACTTTCAGCTAATGCCAAATTCGCAGTTTGTTGGTGGCGTTGCATTGAACCTGCAACTACATAAGGCATCTCTTTTAAAATTTCTTTAAAATATTGACCCAAAACTTTCGCTTGCAGTTCACCATTTGGTGAGAGTTTGTCGTAACTTTCTGCACCAAATGAGGCTTGTCCATGACGGACTAAATAAATGGTGGTCATTTGCCTAATCGCTCTTTAAATTTTGAAATGTAGCGCTGTGCTATTTCATTGGCTTCGATTTTTTGAAGCCCAATGAGTTTTAAAGCACGAATATGAATCGCATGAATGATCATCCAGAAATCTTTAAATGCAGGGTTTTGAGTCTGTTTATGGTAGTAACGATAATAAATTTGTTGGGCAATGGCTGCTAAGCGAAATAGACCAAACACTTCGTAAAAAGTCCAATTTTTGGTCTGTATGCCTGTTTTTTCTAAATAATAATCGACCACTTGTTGTCGGGTTAACATCCCTTTTAAATGTGTCGGTTGGCGACGTGTACTTTTGAAAATTTGATTGTCTGTGTCCTCCACCCAATAGGCCAATGCTGAACCTAAATCCATGAGCGGATCACCTAAAGTTGCCATTTCCCAGTCTAGAACACCAATGACTTCAGTCGGATTATTAGGATCTAAAATGATATTATCAAAACGCCAGTCATTGTGAATAATGCAGGTTTGAGTATCGTCTGGTATATTTTCGTGCAACCATTTTCGGACATAGCGAAATGAAGGGACATTTAAGGTTTTGGCCTTCTCAAAACGTGCGTCCCAACCCTCAACTTGACGACGACAATATCCATCGCCTTTGCCCAGTTTTTCAAGTTCCGTTCCTATATACGGCACTTGATGCAACTCGATTAATTTATCAATTACATTGAGGCAAAGCCGATTGACTTGCTGCTCACCAAACTGTAACTCGGGTGGTAGTTTAGCACGTGGAATTATTCCTTCTATCCGCCGCATCACATAAAAGTCGCAACCGATTACGCTCTCATCCTGACACAGTGCCACCATTGTCGGAAGAACAGGAAAAAACGGAATCAAATTTTTCTGTACATTGTATTCACGCACCATGTCATGTGCAGACTTGGCTTTAGTGCCTTTAGGTGGTCGTCTTAAAATGAGATCAACATTTGAATATTTTAAACGATAGGTCCAGTTAGAAGCCCCACCAGAATATTGGGTCACTTCGGCTTGACCATTTAATTCAATACCTTGTGTTTTTAGCCACTTTGCAACGGCTTCTATATCAAGTTCTTCACCAGCCCGAACCGTTCCACCCACATCAATCACTGACATTTTTCTTCCTATTCACTCGACTTAATTTTCGCTACATGAGCCTTTTTAAATAATTTTCTTTAAATCATTATCTTTTATCAAACATTTTTCTTCAGCTACACACCTGTTTAAAAAAGACTCAATCCAATCAATTAATAACTCATTTGAGTTATAACATGAGCCAGATATACAAGCCACGTCTAAACATGGCTGACACTGTTCAATCAAAAATTTAAAAAATTAGCCCATCACTTATTTTTTATTGTGTCGAGCATAGCCACGTTTAGCCAATTCAAGTTTAGCAATCATACCTTTATGCACTTCATCAGGTCCATCCGCTAAGCGTAGCGCACGAGCCTGAGCAAAAAACCCTGTAAGTGGCGTATCTCTAGAAAGCCCTGCACCGCCGTGGATTTGAATTGCCATATCGACTACCTTTTCCAGCACACTTGGAGCAACGACTTTAATGGCTGAAATTTCAGACAATGCCGCCATATTGCCCAAAGTATCCATTTTATAAGCAGCATATAAGGTTAATAATCTGGCTTGATCTATAGCCACCCGTGCTTCAGCCACCCGTTCTAGGTTACCACCTAATTTTAAAATTTCTTTACCAAAAGCCGTTCGCTGCATACCACGATCAATCATCAGCTCTAAAGATTTTTCAGCAGCACCAATACAGCGCATGCAATGATGAATTCGACCAGGTCCTAAGCGCCCTTGAGCTATTTCAAAACCTTGGCCCGCCCCACCAATAAAATTGGCCACAGGTACCCGTACATTGTCAAAACTGACTTCGCCGTGTCCGTGGGGTGCGTCATAATCACCAAACACAGGCAACATTCTTTCTATTTTGACGCCAGATGTTTCAATCGGAACCAAAACCATCGAATGTTGATGATGTCTGTCTTTGTTTGGATCGGGCGTATAAGCCATAAAAATAATCAGTTTAGCGTTCGGATCGCCTAAGCCTGATGACCACCATTTTCGACCATTTAATACGATTTCATCGCCCTCAATAATCGCCGTTGCCTGCATATTTGTAGCATCTGACGAGGCAACATCAGGCTCTGTCATACAAAAAACAGAGCGAATATTTCCACTTAATAATGGCATGAGCCATTCAGCTTTCTGCTGTTCAGTACCATAACGCCAAAGCACTTCCATATTGCCGCTGTCAGGTGCATTGCAATTAAACACAGTGGGTGCAATTAAACTTCTTCCCGTAAGTTCAGCAATATGCGCATATTCTTGTACAGACAAGCCTTGACCAAAATTCTCATCGGGCAAAAACATATTCCAAAGCCCAGCAGCTTTCGCTTTATTTTTTAAAATTTCTAGATTTTTTGGCCATTGCCAAAGGGTCCAATCTGAACCGACGTTAAGATTATGGACATCATTCCAAAATTCAGATTCAATCGGTTCGATTTCATTTTGAATAAAACGTTGAGTCCTTTCTACAAAATCTTGTGCACGTGCCGAGAGTTGAAACATATTTTTATTCCTTTCAATATGGTGCTAGCGCGGGGAAGTAAACAGCATGTTGTCCACACTAACTGTCGTTCGTTCATCTCTTTAGCGCTTTACAACACAATAGCTTGAAATCTATTATGAATAAAATGATTTAATTAAATACAATATTATGAATACAGTTCATGAAAATAAATATGTAGATTTGGCACTCTTTCCAAGGATCGATATCAATTTATATCCCTTGTTTATTGCGGTCTTTGAACTTCATAGTATTAGCCGTGCAGCAGATATTTTATGTATTAGCCAATCTGCTGCAAGTCATGCCCTGCAACGCTTAAGAAGACAAATGAATGATGATTTATTTATTCGTTCAGGACAGAAAATGCGTCCTACACCCTATGCTGAACAAATTTATCCTGTGATTAAAACAGCTCTGCTGTCTCTACAAAATCTTTCACAACACCATTCTTTTGAACCAGCTATGGTTGGAACTTTAAAAATAGCGGTGCATGATGAAATTGAACCGATTATTTTTCCAAAATTGTTTCAACATTTTCAACGACTGAATTTAGACATTCAGTTTTTAAGTATAAAGCTGAATCGAAAAATGGTTGAGGCAGATCTAGCTACCCAACAAATTGATTTTGCTATAGACCTTGAACATGATTTAGGTAAAAAGCTAGAGTTTCAAACCTTGGTCAGCGATCGATTTATGTTGTGTACCCAACAGAAAAATATGGATTTAAAGCGCTATTTGGCTTCACCCCATATTGGGGTATCGTCTCGTAGAACGGGTGTTTTAATTGAAGATATTCACCTGAACAAGCGACAGCTCTCTCGGCAAATTTTTTTGAGATGCCAGCATTATTCCACAGCATTACAAATTCTAGAGCAACAATCAGATGCTATTTTGACGATTCCGAACAGTATTTTGACTCATTTAGAGGTTTCAAAAAATTTAAATGTTTTTGAATTTCCTATTCTTTTATCTGAAATGAATATGGGGATATATTGGCATCAAAGTTTAAATGGAAATTTAAGGCATCAATTTTTAAAACAACAAATAAAATTAATTTTTGCTTAGGCTATTTATAGAGATTTGAGTTTTGTTTTATGCTTAGGCTATTTTATACTTAAATAATCTTTTGCTAGATTCACCCTCAAAGTAATTTATTGCTGTTTGTTGTTTTATTCCACAGTATTGTCGCTAAATCCAAGTAGAATATGCTTGAACTTTCTCATAATTTATATGCTCTTTGAGCATTAATCTCTCCCCTATGTTGTCAAATTTACCTGCAAGTTGGCTGATTTTTATCGGCATGGTTTCATGTCTTATTTTATTGTTATTCATTCGAAAAATCCGACGTATCTTAATTCCTTATTTTAATCCTTATAAAAAGGGTAAAACCTATTGGTGCAAAGTGATCGCGGTTAGCGATGGTGATACCCTTACCTGCTATCGATTAAATTTACGGCGCTCTCAAACCAAATTACGTTTTGCTTATGTGGATGCACCTGAATCATCACAAAGCTACGGCGCAGAGTCGCAGCGATTAGTCAAAAAGATGGTTTATCGCAAATTCGTTCGCGTGAAAATTACAGATGTTGATCGCTATGGCCGCTGTGTTGGGGAAATCTATCGCTTTAGACGTAATATAAATGAAGAGCTGGTTAAACGTGGTGCAGCATGGGTCTATGAAGACTTCATTAAAGATTCAAAGAAACGTAAGCACCTGCTCTCTCTGCAAGAAAAAGCGAAAAAGAGCAAAAAAGGATTATGGCGTGCGAGTCGACCTGTGCGTCCAAGCGTGTACCGTAAAGGAGGAAAATGACCTTTTATAGCCTTTGCTATTTATCGACTTATTTTTTGATAGTTTATGGCTTGATTCAGTTTCAAGATAGGCGTAAATTAGAGTTTATTTAGTTACCCATGTTAACTATTATGCCATATCCTTTAAAATTTCGTACGCTACTATTACGTTGCTCTCGCTTAATCAGCGACGAGTGTAATATTATTCTAATGCCACATCAGTTAAATTACTCATTGTGGCAAGTACTTTATGTGATTCATGAACAGTCTGAAACCACTTCGATTGATTTAGCAAAATATCTAAATGTGTCAAAGCCCTCAATTGCTAAGCGCGTACATGCGCTATCGCAGCTTGATTTACTTGAACCAGTCTTAACTGAAGATAAGCGTCAGAAGAAATTAAAATTGTCTGAACACGGTCAGACCGTTTTTCATCAGTGTTCTGAAGACATCGATTTGTTCGAACAGCAACTTCTTCAACATATCACCCCTAGCCATCTTAAACAAAGCTCGGAGACATTAGGGCAAATTCTGCATCAATTGGAATACAAATCTGAAGGAGCGAAAGCATGAAAGATAACGATAATGCACTTCATGCGCCGCTGTGGACTCGCAACTTCATTTTGGTGAGTTTGATTAATTTTCAATTGGTTTTGACCTTTTATTTGTTGGTGGTGGTCATTGTCGGTTATGCCATAGCAGAACTCAGTGCAAGTACTGCTCAAGCCGGTTTAATTTCAGGTTTATTTATTGTTGGCACACTGATTGGGCGCTTACTGGTCGGAAAATTTCTGCTACGTTTTGGGCGTAGAACCACTATGGTCGTGGGTTTAGTCGGATTTTTTCTATTTTCATTGCTTTATTTCGTTCACATGAGTATCGGTGCGCTCTTATTTGTCCGTTTTATGCATGGCTTTATGATGGGTATGGCGGCAACAGTCTTCGGCACCATTATCGCGCAGATTTTACCAATGAGTCGACGTGGTGAAGGTATTGGATATTTTAGTATGAGTAGTACGCTTGGAACGGCGATTGGTCCCTTTCTTGCCATTTGGATGATGCTAAATGTTGGCTACAATGCAATCTTTATTTTATCCAGTACTGTTGCGCTCTTCTGTCTGATTATTTCACTGTATATTCGCGTACCCAATATTCCACAGCCCTCTCAAAGCTTGGATAGCCAAGTTTCTGTGGCTAAACCAAGTTTTATCTCTCAATATATTGAAAAGAATGCGATTCCAATTTCTTTGATTATGTTATTTGCCTCTATTTTTTACTCAGGCGTACTATCGTTTATCAATTTCTACGCCAAAGAAATTGATTTGGTTCAAGCTGCTTCTTTTTTCTTCTTGATGTATGCGATTGCGATTTTAATTTCTCGTCCTATTACTGGTCCTCTTATGGATCGGAAGGGAGAAAATATCATTATGTACCCAGCATTTATTATTATGGCAATCGCTTTCTTTCTACTCAGCATCGCACAAACCCCTGCCATGTTGTTGATTTGCGCAGGTCTGCTCGGTTTAGGTTATGGCAATATTCAATCTATCTGTCAGACAGTTGCAGTAAAAAGCACCTCACTTGAACGCATGGGTTTTGCGACTTCGACCTATTTTATTTTCTTAGATGCAGGTTTAGGCTTCGGGCCTTACTTTTTAGGCATGATGCTTGACGTTATCAGCTACCAACAACTGTATTTGTATAGTGCTATCGGAAGCTTAGTCTGTATTGGTTTGTACTATGTATTACATGGTCGCCATACAAAAAAAGTCAGTTCTATTGCTGTTTAGCGAACATTTTAAAATTCATCAAAGCATGGCTTAAATTTAAAAAGCGCTCAATCTGAGCGCTTTTTTATTTAAAATATTATGGGTGATCATCAAGCAACTTATTTAAAAACTTTAAAGCGCGCTGCATCATCCATATAGCCTTTTTCTGCCGCCTCAGCTTCTACAGAACCAAATACTAATTGTGCACGCAATTTCCAATGCGCAGGAACATCCCATTCTGCATGAACTTGTTCATCCACAATCGGGTTATAGTGCTGAAGTGAAGCGCCTACGCCATCTGTGTGCAGTGCAGACCAAACAGCAAACTGTGCAATGGCAGTTGAATGCTCAGCCCATATTGGGAAATTTTCTGCATAAGATGGAAACTTTTCTTGTAAGCCTGTAACCACATCCATATCTTCAAAAAATAATACCGTGCCTACACCCGCAGCAAAGCTATCCATTTTGGCACTGGTTTTAATGGCAGACGCTTCGTCTTTTGCATAAGACTTCAATTTCTCTTTAACAAAGCCCCAGAACTTTTCATGTTCAGTATTGAATAAAATAACCGCACGAGAAGATTGGGAATTAAACGATGATGGGCTTTGTTTAATCGCATTTTGGATTAAATCGGTTAAATGTTCAGGAGATTGAGTTACATTCTTGCCAATCGCATAAATTGTACGGCGTTTGTTAATTAAATCTAAAAACTGATTCGACATTCTTTAAAATCCTTTGGTATTTCCTCGGGGAAATACACCACCTAGCCAAATGATTGATTAGAATATATAAACACCTGCTTACATATTCAACACATCAAGATTATTACAGTGGTACATTAAGCATAATTCAGACCAAGTACCATTTAATTTAAATCATCTGATACAAAGCGTCATTCAATTGGTTTTATTTTAGACAGTTCAGCGCAGAACAAGACGGTGTGCGCATATTTGAAAATTATGCTGTTATAAAAAATCCTCCGAATTTGGAGGATTAAACAGACGGGTTTTAACCGAAATTAAAACTTCGCTTCTAATACATTGGCTTTCAATTGGCCTTTCCAAAGCTCACGTAATGTTGGTAAATAGAATTTCTCGCCCAACTCGACCAATTCGGCATCAATGAGCGCATGCACTTCGTGTTTGAACAGATAATCAAGCTCAACACTGCTTAACCGTGGTTGCTCTTTGGCAAAGCTCTTACGCTTCTGCTGTGCTTGTTTCACCAACTGATCTGCAAAATTACGCGTTTTAAACTTGGCAATCGTATTTAAACGTAATTCAATCACGCCCCAACCACTGAGTAACAATTTAAACTTTTCAAAATCGCTACTGGTCGATTCCCAAGTCATTTCTTCCAAATTTTCATCTGAAGGTAATACAGGAAGCAAAAGCTCCATCACGCTTGGAAAAATCTTTTTGAAATTGAGAATGAATTTAACTGGATGTTCACCAGGGTAATCCTTAAATTGCACTTTTTTCTGAACATCTGTTAAATAAATATCAAGCATAGCTAAATCATCGGCAAATTAATTTCTATGTATATTGTACGCACTTATGCATGAGATAAAAACTGCTGCTGATTGATCGATGAATACTTCGCCAACTTGAATGAGCACGCATCGATCTTACAATCAATAATGGAAATAACATTTTATTTGGCGTTAGCAGATACCATATTTTTAGGAATCACCACGGCATCAAATTGTTCGGGTGTGACTAGATTTAATTCAACCGCTACTTGTTTCAGCGTTTTTCCTTCTTTATATGCGGTTTTAGCTACCTTGGCTGCATTTTCATACCCAATCACAGGATTGAGTGCAGTCACTAACATCAGTGAGTTATGCAAGAAGTAATCTATTTTTTCAACGTTCGGCTCTATACCTACGGCGCAGTGCTCATTAAAGCTATTGCATGCATCGCCTAAGAGTTGAATCGATTGCAATAAATTATAAGCAATGACGGGCATAAATACATTTAACTCGAAGTTTCCTGATGCGCCGGCGACATTAATGGTCGTGTCATTTCCCAGAACTTGTGCAACCACCATGGTCATGGCTTCACTTTGAGTTGGGTTGACTTTACCCGGCATAATGCTTGAACCTGGTTCATTTTCAGGAATACGAATTTCACCAAAACCACAACGTGGACCACTGGCCAACCAGCGAATATCATTGGCTATCTTATTTAAACTGGCAGCAAGCGTTTTCAATGCGCCAGATGCAAACACAGCCGCATCACGTCCTGCCAGTGCTTCAAACTTATTTGGTGCTGTGACAAATGGAAGATTTGTTAAAGTTGCCAGTTGCTGCGCGGCTCTAACTGCATAATCAGGATGTGCATTTAAACCTGTTCCTACAGCTGTACCACCTAGCGGTAGCTCATATAAGCCCTCTAGCGCATACTGCAAGCGTTTCAAACCATGATCTAGCTGTGAGACATAGCCACTGAACTCTTGACCCAAAGTCAACGGCGTTGCATCTTGTAAATGAGTTCGACCAATTTTGACAATACTTGAAAATGCTTGAGCTTTAGCATCTAAGGTGTCACGTAATGCTTTAACCGCAGGAATCAACAATTCATTGATCTGTAAGCTAGCAGCGACATGAATCGCGGTTGGAAATGAATCATTGGTAGACTGGGCACGATTCACATGGTCATTGGGATGAACTGGTTTTTGTGCACCTAAAGGATTTCCGAGTTTCTGATTGGCAATATTGGCAATCACTTCATTACAGTTCATATTGCTTTGCGTGCCTGAACCTGTTTGCCAAACCACAAGCGGAAATTGATCATCCCACTGTCCTGCAATAACTTCATCAGCGGCACCCACAATATAATGAGATAGCTCTTGTGGAATCTGGTTCAGTTCAGCATTGGTTATGGCTGCGGCTTTTTTTACCAAGCCCATGCCCCGAATCATGGCACGGGGTAAACGCTCGCCACCAATTTTAAAATTCTGCAAACTACGCTGTGTTTGAGCGCCCCACATTGCTTCACTAGGTACTTCTACATCGCCCATCGTGTCATGTTCAATACGTGTTTGCATTCTGCACCTCTATCTTCCATTTAATTTTTAAGCAAGCATATAATGTTTTAGCTCATATTACTGAATAGAGCTCAAAATGTAAATAATTCTCATTTTCAATAATTTATTTAAAATAATTTGATTTGCTTAGGCTATTCAAATCGTAATTCAGAAATACGGTATCTGAATTACGCATTTAAGGCATTTTAGTTAAAGTGTTTTGATAAAAACGCCATTCATCTTGAATCATCTGTTCAATATTGCGTTTGGCTGTCCAGTTTAACTGCGTGTGCGCTTTTTGACTGCTTGAACCGAGCTGATCTAACTCTTCATAAGCATAGACAGCTTTAGTTGTGCTGATCTTAGACTGAGTAACTTTTTCAACTTGTTGAATCAAATTTAAGATTGAACTCTGCTCTCCTGCAATATCAAAACTTTCACATTGACCCAGATCTTGCTGTAACCAGTATAAACTGGCATATATGGCTTCACAAACATCCAACACATGCACAAAACTACGCTCTACGGTTTGGTCTAAGGTGTCTGCATTTTGTTGCAGTTCAATTTCATCACGTTGCATTGCTGCCACTTGTAGCGCAAGCGGGACGATATTTTTGGGTAAAGGTGGAATAAACTCCCCCAACACACCATGTTCAAATGCGCCCACCACATTGCCTATTCTTAAAATCGCCACACTCCAATCACTATCAGTTTTTACTGTATCTCGAATAATTTCTTCAATCATTTGCTGAGATTTAATATACGGATTTGGATTGGCAAAATTAAAGGGAATTTCTTCATTCAGTTCTAAACTCGACATTCCATATACCGCTAAACTGGACAAATGAACCAAGTTTCGTACACCCGTACGTTGCATCGCGCGCATTAAACTCATTATGCAACTGATATTATCATTGTAGTATTCAAGGGGTTTAAGCCGAGATTCTTCAAGGGATTTAAAGCCTGCAGTATGAATGACAGCATCTATCGAATATTGTTCAAATACTTTGTTTAAGGCAGGCGTATTTCGGACATCCAGCTTCACAAACGGTACATACAGTCCAGAAATATATTCAAGTCTTTCTAAGGTATGTAAGCTGGTATTTGCTAAATTATCCACAATGACAACCTCTTGACCATGAGCCAACAAGCTTAAAACGACATGTGAGCCTATAAAGCCTAAACCACCAGTCACTAAAATCATTGTATAGATACTCCCTATATTAATCAGTGCCTTAAGTTTTATTGGAGTTTTTATGGTGTCGCTAATAACTTATTCACAGATTTTGAAATGACAAACCGACTCAAAATCTCTCTTAAGTCGGTTAATCTGCAAGAGCATTATATTCTCATATTACAGGTTTAAAATTTTGCATCTGTTGCAGTTATAGTTATTAACTGTATTTACTTTAGTACAAAAAAATAAGATCAACTATCCTGAGCAAGATTGGATAAATATATGGGTTGGCAACTGGAAAGAATAAAAATCCGACAGACATTCGCATTATTTTGTGTGTTAATTAAGCCTAAAGTATTTAAAACTATCAGGTTATAAATTAAAAATGCTTGCAGCTTTATAGCAAGGAGACACTTAATGCCAAACTTCAGAAAGCCTATATATTTGAGTCTACTTTTCCACACTATGATATTAATTAGTATTTGTAGTGTTGCTACACATGCTAATACTTCGGCTATAGCACTTAATTCTCCAGAAAGCATTGTTTACCCTAATATTGATCGGGGTTTAAGTGAGAATTTTTATCCTAATGAAGCAAAAACAGCTACAAAAATCGCAGACATAATTGAAATGTCAATCCGGAAGGACTATTCCGCAGGACTAGCGCTACGTGATGCACACCCCAAAGCCCATGGCTGTCTACGCGCAGAGTTTAAGATAGATGAAGCGCTCCCCAAAAACATAGCTCAAGGCATTTTTGTTCCTGGCAAGACATACCAAGCCTGGATTCGTTTTTCTAATGGATCCAGTAATGCAAAACAGGCTGATATTAAAAAAGATGCTCGGGGCATGGCGATAAAACTTTTAGCAGTACCAGGGAATAAGCTTTTAAATGATGCAGCATCCACACAGGATTTTATCATGATTAATCATCCTGTCTTTTTTGCTAATGATCCAGCTCGCTATATGTCGTTTATGCAGGATATAAATAGTGATAGATTTCTTAAAAAACTCCACATTCCTTTTGCACTAGGGGTTAAAGGAACTAGGATTGCCTTACATTCTAGAAATAAAATTTCAAATCCGCTGCAAACTCGATATTGGTCCATGGTTCCCTACCAGTTAGGACTAGGTTCTGATCGTAAAGCGGTAAAGTATTCTGCTAGAGCTTGCTCAACAGTAACAGACCCTATGCCAGCAAACCCGACTTATGATTTTCTAAGAGATACGCTACGAACTAGTTTGCAAAATAGCGATGCGTGTATGGAGTTTTTAATACAACCTCGAACATCAAATACTATGTCGGTCGAGGACTCTATGACGGAATGGAAGGAAAGCCAAGCCCCTTTTTACAAGGTAGCAACTATCCGTATTCCTCAACAAGTTTTCGATACACCTGAGCAAAATAAGTTTTGTGAAAACATCTCCTTTACACCATGGCATACACGACCTGAACATAAACCGCTTGGAGCAATCAATCGCATGCGAAAAGTGATTTACGATCGTATTAGCCAAGTTAGACATGATATGAATTCTACCAATAGGTCAGAGCCACATTGAGATCTAAATATATGAACTATAAAAAAACCACCCGAAGGTAGTTAGTTTTATTATTTAAGTAGTTTGTATCTTTGGTAAGGTAGCGTCTTCAGTTCGAACATATATAGTCGTATTGGGGTAAAACTATGCTTTGCTTCTTGCATACGTCTGAAATAGCATAGGTCATTGAAAAAATATTGAAAACATACAATCGTATAAACACCAGTGATAGATTGATTTTGGCCAATGCTGGACTATGGATATCCCGCCAAGACTGAAAGAATTTTGAATATACACAAAGCATTTCTATAGATTGATTTTCATCTATAGGAATGCTTCCTTTTGCCTTGATTTGCATAGTTTCTAGGTAATTCACGGCATCTTGGAAATGAATGG
>CAZOGM010000024.1:37681-41505 GCA_964579445.1 uncultured Acinetobacter sp. | reverse complement strand
ATAAAAAGTATCCAGTTCATCTACATTCACAAGCTGTTGCTCTGTCAGCGACGGTGAGTCTTTTAAGTGCTGTGCCAAACTGTAAATTTTATCATCCAGTTGTGCCAAATCTGATTTTGAAAAATTATCCCGATGTATACTTTCCCATAAGGTTTCAAGCTGTTCAAACAAAACCGTATGCCACTGCGCATAAGCAGGCATTAAGGTTTTACGGGCATGTTGTTGTATATCCGTTTTAGCATGTTCGAGCGTTTCTAAATCAATTTTTTGTTGTTCAATTTTCTCAATTAAACTTTTCAGCTTCTGCTGTTGTGGCGAAAGCGATTGGGCTTCTTGAACCGTGCTCAGGTTTAAATCAAAAGACATAACGATAAAATAAGTGGATCACAAACACAGACGGTAGCACAATTTGTCTGAACTGCCATGCAGATTCATATTCGTTGCACTTTGTCTGAGAATCTAAGAAACAATGAAGAAATACAATTTCTGATCTAAAACTATCCATAAAAAGCAGACCCGTAGGTCTGCCATGTACTGCCCTATCTCATTGTTACTCTAAAATCACACGCGCACCAATCGGTTGAATAGGTCGATTATTTGGTTCAGCCATCAAATCTGCAAAGGCTTTAATCTGTGCTTGTGATGCTTGCTGAATCTCTTTAATCACCAACCAACGCACACCTTCCGAACACGGCGGTGTAGTTAAAGAACCATTAAAACGATAATAATCTAAATGATCAGGCAAAAAACTTGCTGCTTTATTTTGAGAATTAAGCGTGCGTATCTCCCCCATTTTTTTAGGCAGCACCTCCCAAATATGTTTGAGCTTGGCATTCTCTTTTCCTTGTTCAAACATGAGCGCCACAACCGCAAGCTCACCTTGCGCTGAGGCATGCACTAGATGCAATTCCATTGGGTAGCTTTTGCCCTGAATGGTATTTTCACTTGGGCTATGCAAATGGAACTGCTTTAAAGCAAATTGCTGACCATCGAGCGTTAAGTATGCGCCTTGGTTAAATTCAACTTGAACCGTATGACCGTGGTTTTGCACCAATTTTGCAGTGGTGTCATAGTTAAACTGGAGCGGTTCTAAATCTGCTTTCACAGTTCGATCAATATTAATTGGAGATTGGTTTAAGCCTGAACAGGCTTGATAGTGTTGATTCAATGTTGACCACTGCTCTGGATGTTTATAGTCCCAATCTGCACCTGCCCATAATGAATTTGCTGCGAACAATGTTGCCAAAAATAAACCGTGTTTAAAAAACATAAATAACCCAAAAATTATTAAAATATATATGAAAAATTCGCTATGCCGAAGCTTAGCCATTAGCAAAATATATTGAAATTAGATGGATTTACACGAGAGTTTAGATTCAATTTAATGTAAATTGGTAACAATACTTGCTTATTTTATTCACGTAACTTTTCATCTTTTATTAAAATTAAAATCCGATTATTTCATTTCAAAAAAGCATCACATGAATGACCATATTGAGCACATTGATAATAAATTGACGATGCATCATTTATTATGCTTTTTAATCTTGTGATTATTTTTAAACTTAGCCTGCGACAGAACAGAAAGCATCAAATCCGAGTATCGATTTATGCTTTCTGTTCTGATGATTTGATCTATAAACTTTGAAGTTTAAATGACTTCTACCACAATCTTGCCTACATGTTCACCTGTATCCATTTCTGCATGTGCAGCTTGGATTTGGTCAAATTTGAAGGTTTTATAGATCATCGGCAAGCATTCACCTTTTGCCCAAAGCGGTGCAACCACCTGTTTTAAGCCTTGAGTAATATCGGCTTTTTCAGCGGTCGTGCGTGCGCGCATGGTCGAACCCGTAATCGTTAAACGCTTCATCATAATTTGACCGAGTTTCACTTCTTTAGCTTTTGCGCCACCTAAGAATGCGATATACACCAAACGTCCGTCACGGCGCAGTAAATTTAAGTTTTGCGCTAAATACGGTGCGCCAACAATGTCCAAAATCACATCAACACCCGCATTATTGGTTGTATCATTGATCACTTGCTCAAAGTCTTGGGTTTTATAATTAATCGCTGTGGTCAAATGTGAAATCGCTTGCACTTTTTTATCTGAACCGACGGTCGCAAAGGTTTGAATGTCCAGTGCCTTACACAGTGAAAGCGCAGTCGTACCAATACCACTGGTGCCACCATGAATCAGAACCGTCTCCCCTGCTTTGGCTTTGCCCATTTGGAACACATTTGCCCAAACGGTATAGAAAGTTTCTGGAATTGCTGCTGCTTCTACAAAGCTCACACCTTCTGGAATGGATAATATTTGCGTTTCAGGCACAACACAATATTCGGCATAACCCCCACCATTGGTCAGACCACAGACTTGATCACCCACTTTAAACTCTGTCACATCGCTACCCACAGCTTCAACAATCCCTGCCACTTCCAGTCCCGGTACTGGCGTTACGCCTTTGGGCATGGGGTATAAACCTTGACGCTGTAAAATATCTGGACGGTTTAAACCAAAAGCATGGACTTTGACCAAGACTTCATTGGTTTCAGGTGTCGGTATAGCAACCGATTCGTAGGCAAGCTTTTCAACGCCACCCGGTTCAGTAATGATGATCTGTTGCATGGTCTTTGACATACGTCTTTTCCTATCCGTGATATTTCATGTTTTATGGGTATATTTGAACATATTATGCTGTGATTAAGAAGAATAGCTAATCTCTTTCATCACCCATCTCAATGCTCATGCAAGACTCTAAAATAACCAAATCAAGTGATGCCAACTTCAAAAATTATCCCTAAATTTAAGCCGATACAGTTACACCTCTGTCAGTTGCCCATGATTCGGTTATGATTTAGTCATGATTCTGAACTAAATTTAAAATCAGTAAGATAATGCAATTTCAGAACATCACAATTGGCATGATACTTGCGAGCTCTCTAGACTACCCTACAGCGAAGCGACTTCATTCAATGTTAAAAAAACTATTTTGCACTTTTGGTTTATGTAGTTCACTTGTGTTAAGTGGCTGCAATGACAGTGACAATGATACTGTTCAAACGCCGACACCACCTGCTCCAGAAAAAACACTACAACCGATTGTCATTCAAGGGGCACTGCCGATTGAGACTGAAAGTCTTGCCGCTAAGCTTGATAACACAACGACTGAAACCATTGGTGGTTGGAAATTTTGGAAAGGAACCTATCAAGGTTATCCCGTGATCATCTCTAAAACACGGATGGGCATGTCGAATTCTGCTGCTGCCACTGCCATTGCCATCGAACGCTATAAACCCATAGCGATCATTAACCAAGGCACGTCTGGTGGGCATGATCCTGCCTTAAATGTTTATGACATCGTTGTGGCTAAATACACCACCAATATCAATGCATTTAGAACACCAAAATTGCCCATTGGTGGTGGATCGGATTCTTTGAAATGGAATGAAGCATTTGATGTCTTACCTGAAGATGAGTCAGACCCTGAACCCATTGCAATTCGTAAGTTTGAAGGTGATGCAGATTTAATTTTGGCAGCACATAAAGCCAAAGTGACCTATACAAAAGGTAAAGTGGTTGAAGGTACGATTGGCTCTGCGGATGTATGGAACAATGAATTAGACCGTATTGCGTTTATTCACCAAACCTACGGTACGTCTGCTGAGGAAATGGAAGGCGCATCTGTTGCCCAAATTGCATCTCAATTTAATGTTCCCTTTGTTGGCATTCGTGTTCTTTCAAACAACATTACCAATAATGGTGCGTATGATCCGGGTACAGGTGAAGCGTGTCAGGAGTTTGTACTCAATGTGGTGGTTGA
>CAZOGM010000024.1:0-37581 GCA_964579445.1 uncultured Acinetobacter sp. | reverse complement strand
GTATAACGACTGTCTTGATAGCGGTCAAATACCACTGGCGCATCAAATTCAACAGTAACATTGGCAATCGCATTGAGCTCTAAGCTCTCTACTTTTGCTTTTTCAAGTGTGTTGACATTGGTACGGTAGTTAATTGCTGTTACTTTGGCAGGAACAGTTTGCGTACCAATCTTGATGTTATATAGTTTACCAATCACAAGCGGTTGATCCGCCATCCATACTACGGTGGCTTGAACTGAACGTGAAATACTTGGAACAGCTTGATCAGCACGAATTAAAACATTACCACGCGAAATATCAATTTCATCGTTTAAGGTTAAGGTCACTGCTTGACCCGCAACAGCACGTTCAAGGTTGCCATCAAACGTCACAATTTCTTTAACAGTTGAAGATTTACCTGAGGGTAAAGCCGTTACTGTATCGCCGACGTTAATATCGCCTAATGCAATCGTACCGCAGAAACCACGGAAATCGAGGTTTGGACGATTGACATATTGCACTGGAAAACGGAAATCACGCTGCGCAGTATCACGATTAATTTCAACAGATTCTAAAGAACCCATTAATGTTTGACCCGTATACCAAGGCGTGTTTTCAGAGACATTCACTACATTATCGCCATTCAATGCAGAAATAGGCGTGAAGATGATGTTTGATGGTTTACGGTCGCCAAGCTGAGCAACGAAGCCTGCATATTCGGTTTGGATCTCATTGAAGCGCGCTTCAGAGAATTCCACCAAGTCCATTTTATTAATCGCAACAATAATATTCTTAATGCCAAGCAAACTTGCAATATACGTATGACGACGTGTCTGCGTTTGAACACCATAACGCGCATCAATCAAAATAATCGCAAGGTCACAGGTTGAAGCACCTGTTGCCATATTTCGGGTGTATTGCTCATGCCCTGGAGTGTCAGCAATGATGAACTTACGCTTTTCTGTCGAGAAATAACGATACGCAACATCAATGGTAATCCCTTGCTCACGCTCAGCTTGTAGACCATCGACAAGTAAAGCCAAGTCAGGTGCATCACCTGTTGTACCGACTTTTTTCGAGTCACGCGTTACGGCTTGCAATTGATCTTCATAAATCAATTTTGAATCGTAAAGTAGTCGACCAATTAAAGTCGATTTACCATCATCTACATTACCGCAAGTCAAAAAACGCAATAAGTCTTTATTTTCATGTTGTTTTAAATAGCCCAAGATATCTTGGCTAATCAAATCTGATTGATGAGACATGGCTCATAGCTCCACAAATACGTTGAAATCGGTGTATTGGAATCCCCCTCTTTCCCCCTTTGAAAAAGGGAGATGACTCCTCTCTTTCCCAAAGAGAGGTTGGGAGAGATTCTAGAAGTAACCTTCTTGCTTTTTCTTTTCCATCGAGCCTGCTTCATCATGGTCAATCATACGACCTTGACGTTCAGAACTGGTGGCCAAAAGCATCTCCTGAATAATTTCAGGTAATGTATCTGCTTCAGACTCAACTGCACCTGTTAATGGGTAGCAGCCTAGCGTACGGAAACGTACCGATTTCATTTGTGGAACTTCGCCCTCGAATAAAGGCATACGTTCATCATCAACCATAATCAACGTACCGCTACGCTCAACTACAGGACGTTCCGCAGCCAAATAAAGTGGTACTAATGGAATGCTTTCCAAATAGATATATTGCCAAATATCAAGCTCAGTCCAGTTTGACAGTGGGAATACACGAATACTTTCGCCTTTATTCACTTTACCGTTGTAAAGATTCCAAAGTTCAGGACGCTGGTTTTTAGGATCCCAACGGTGTTTCGTATCACGGAATGAATACACACGTTCTTTAGCACGAGATTTTTCTTCATCACGACGTGCACCACCAAATGCAGCATCAAAACCATATTTGTCTAAAGCTTGCTTTAAACCTTGAGTTTTCATGATGTCAGTATATTTCGAACTACCATGATCAAAGGGATTAATGCCTGCATCCTTCCCTTCTTTGTTTTGATGCACGATCAGATCAAAGCCATGTTTTTTTGCCATGTTGTCACGGAAGGCAATCATGTCTTTGAACTTCCAGCCTGTATCAACATGCAGCAGTGGAAATGGAAGCTTTGCAGGATAAAATGCTTTTAAGGCTAAATGCAGCATCACCGCCGAATCTTTACCAATGGAATAAAGCATCACCGGATTTTCAAACTCGGCAGCTACTTCACGGATGATATGAATACTCTCAGCTTCAAGCTGCTTAAGATGAGTAAGTCTTTCCTCATTTATTGACATCGACAACACCAGCTCAACTAAAACGTGTACTTATTACACTTTTAAAAATTTATATTCATTATAGTGATTTAGAGCAATTTTCTTTTGCTTGTTTTATGATATTCATATACCAAAACATCATAAACAAGCTGTTAAAGTAGATCTTCTAAAAAAATTTAAATACTTAAAAATGACCATATATCAAATAGATGACATACTTACGAACAGATTCAAATTCGATCATACAATCCAAAAAAAGCCCCAAATCAATGGGGCCTTTTAAAATCGTATGGCTTATCGACCAAATAGCGTACTGTCTAAAGGCAACTCTATACCTAATGACAGACCACCATCATTCCCTTGACGATCTGAATCAACCACCCAGCCATTAATTTTTAATGGAATAGTGGATTTAATATAGTGCGTCCACGTTAAATCTAACGCTTTAATCTCATCCTCTAAAGGAAATGCGCGATTTATAGCGAGATTGGATTGATTGACTTTGGCGAATAACATACGCCCTGACAAACGATTCATACGATCAAAACGAATATCACCACCAACAGAGACCATTTCACCATCACCCCCCATTGCATGCCCTAAAGGGAAGCCATGTTGGTAATAACCATCTGTATAAATATAGTGATTATAAGAAACACCATCTACACTGCCATTGGTGGTGGTATCTGCCCATTCTACATAGACTTGATAAGGCAAATTTTTATAATTTGACGAATAATCAACACCTGCTAGATACATTTTTTTAGCAGGTAAGCCGCCCGCTTCGTCTTCACCGACATATTGGCCATACAAGCTTACTGGAACGTCCAATAAATGTTGAAGATTAAGACGAGCATCGAAGCCCGCTATTTGATTAGATTTATCTAAATCACCATCATCAAAGTTATCATTGCCTTTAATCGCGTTCCACAGGGTGTCTAGGCTTTCTGAACGACCTTCCCCACCCCACTGTAAGATACGTGAAGCACCCAGTTCTATATATGGTTTAGGTTGAACCGTGACTCTTAAACCTAATAGCTTCGCATCAGGAATTGCCTGGTAATCATCAAGTTGCCCGCCAAACGCTTGATACTGCCAAGGTCCAATCCAAGACAACCATCTAGATTCGAAAGCATTTTGTTGTGCACGTTGTGCTGTAAAACCATAAACAGGACGACTGGCATCACCGCGAATCAAACTGCCATCATGCCCAGGTCCCCAATAGGTTGGAATTTGACCTGCAATTAACCACTGATTCCAAAGTTTACCCGCAAGATATGACCCTTCAACGTTCACATCTTGATCATGGTCAATCTGAGGATCTTTCTCCGCATTAATGCGCAATTTTCCATCCCAGTTTTCACTACCCGCATTAAGCTCCAGTGAAGCCCCATACTGAGATTTGTTTTGATCTGCGAAAGCTTGAGGAATATTTTTTTGATCCGTTTCTGCAAATAATCCAAGTTTGACCATTTGATTATCTGCTTTTAATTCATTTTGAATTGAATCAATCACTTTTTGCTGAGCACTATTGGTGACTTTTGCTTGAGATAACGCACGTTGAATTTCATCACCGCTCATCGGCCATGTTGATGTGCTGATTTGAATCACGCCTTGTTGAGTCAGCCAGTTTAAATCGGTGCGTAAATGCTCATCATTTAGCACTAAACCTTGTGCAAATACAGGAAGGCTTAAGGTACTTAATATAGCCGCATACAATGATTTTTTTAGAAACATGCGTTTTCAATTCTCAAGTTTAATTCTCGTCTTCACCATAGGTTTTTTCAGCTTCTTTTTCAACATAAAAACTGTTTAACGTTGCAAGATCTCAATATACATCCATAAAAAAAGCCACTTCAATGAAGTGGCTTTTCTGAAACAAAAATAATTAATCTTTGCGGCGCATATGTGGGAACAGAATCACATCACGAATACTGGCTGCATTTGCAAACAACATCACCAAACGATCAATACCAATACCCTGACCTGCTGTAGGTGGTAAACCGTATTCAAGCGCTTCAACAAATTCCGCATCGTAATGCATTGCTTCGTCATCACCTGCTTCTTTTTCATCAACTTGTGCTTGAAAACGCTCAGCTTGATCGATTGGATCATTGAGTTCTGAGAAACCATTTGCCAACTCACGACCACCAATGAAGAACTCAAAACGGTCTGTAATATGTGGATTGTCATCATTACGACGTGCAAGTGGTGACGTTTCTGCAGGATATTCAGTAATAAATGTCGGTTGACGAAGTTTAGTCTCTACCGTTTCTTCAAATACGATGGTTTGAAGTTTACCCAAACCAAAACCAGGCTTCACTTTTTCTTTTAAAACATTTTCCACAAAGTTTGCCAAGAAATCACGATCGCCAACGTTTTCAGGGGTAAATTCAGGATTGTTTTCTAAAATCGCATCAAACATGGAGATCTTTTTGTATGGCCCTTTAAAGCTATACACTTCTTCGCCATACGGCACATCGGTAGAACCCAAAATATCAATGGCCAATTTTTCAAGCATATTTTCAGTGAGTTCCATCAAGTCTTTATAGTCTGCATAAGCTTGATAGAATTCAATCATGGTGAATTCTGGGTTATGACGCGTAGATACACCTTCGTTACGGAAGTTACGGTTAATTTCAAAAACGCGTTCAAAACCACCCACAACCAAACGCTTTAAGTAAAGCTCAGGTGCAATACGTAAAAAAAGTGGCATATCTAAAGCATTATGATGTGTCTCAAACGGACGTGCAGATGCACCGCCTGGAATGATATGCATCATTGGCGTTTCAACTTCCATAAAACGCTGTTCAGTCAAAAATGCACGAATACCTGACACAACTTTTGCACGAATTTCAAAAGTTTTACGTGTTTCTTCGTTTACGATTAAATCTAAATAACGCTTACGGTATTTTGCTTCTGTATCAGTCAAACCATGGAATTTGTCTGGAAGTGGGCGTAAAGATTTGGTTAAAAGTTCGAACTGTTCAATATGAACATAAAGATCACCTTTGCCCGAACGACCGATATAACCTTCAATAGCAATAATATCGCCTAAATCAAGTGATTTGATGGTCTCTAAAGTTTCTGGCGCGAGTTCTTTACGTGCGACATACAGCTGAATACGACCCGTCATGTCTTGAATCACAATGAATGAACCGCGGTTCAACATCACACGACCCGCAACTTTTACATAGACGTTTTCGCTTGATTCAATCTCTTCTTTAGACTTGTCTGCAAATTGATCTTGCAAGTCTTGAGCATAATGCTCACGTTTGAAGGTGTTTGGCCAAGGACTTTTTCCAGCCGCTTTTGCCTGCTCTTCAATGTGCTTTAACTTGGCGTGACGCTGTGCAATTAAATCGTTTTCGGAAATAGGTTGTTCAGAAGTCGATTGAGCGTTATTTTGCGTCATCACTGCCTCGTATATGTAGTAAAAAGTCGGAAGTTGCATAGCATATCAGATTTAGCAGTCGTTGCGCAGTAGTGTTCCGAGTGCAATTCAATAATTCCATTCAGGATTCAGCGCTTACTGCAAAAATGAACTCAATCCAGAGTCAGCTCTCTTGCTGTCTGATCATAAATCAGCCACAAATTGAATAATATGAGCGCTTGAACTACTGAATGAGCCGAAGATGTAATTAAATTGAATGGTTTCGCTCTAAGCTTATAAAGGTCGTTTTGACCACCACCTATTTAAGGCTATCCCTGAAAGATTTGATTTAAATATGTCTAGGCAAGATTTGGCTACGACTAATGTTCATTATTAGACCAAAAGCTAAGTTATTCTTTTATGTATAGCCCCTAGAATATCAATACATGAATAGTGGAAATTTATACTATTCAATTAATTTTTTGGTTTCTTTGTTGCTACGTTCACTGTGAATTAGAATAATGAAAAGTTGTACGCATAAAATACTCTTTTTACACGGATTAGATTCCTCAAAAGAGTCTACTAAGTTTCAAGCCATTGATGCAGAAAATAAGTTTTGTATCAATGTCGATTATCGCAACCTCAATTACAGCACGGTTGAGCAGTTTTATCGTGACATTATTGAAAAAATTCAGCCTGCCATATTGGTGGGTCATAGCTTAGGTGCGTATTGGGCGCTGAAAATGTCCAAACACTTTTGTCTTCCAACTGTTATTGCCAATCCGAGCTTAGCGCCAAACTTCAGCGTGGATTATCCCGCGATTACCGAAGATGATTTAGATCATGATATTCCGCAGTTTGCATATATTGAATTGGGTGATGAACTGTTAGACATGCATCAAACTGCAGATCAATTGGAATCGTTTATGCAGGTTGACAGCATGGATGGTGGGCATCATCGTCTGGCTAAACCTGAGAAAATCAACCAGCTCATTGCGAAAATCGAAAAACACTATTTAAATGCATCAACTTAACGATCAAAACTATCGTTTATTGCAGAAAATCGAGCATCAATCAGATTCATATTTTTGACACAAATAAAGCCATAAATATTTATGGCTTTATTATGTAACTGAACTGGATCTAGTTAGGCAACATTTTGCTCAGGCATGCTTTTATCATCTAAAACAGACCACACCTGTAGACCTAAATCACCATGCAGATCAGGTAAATCGAGGAAAATGCTTGCACCCAAAATGCTATGTTGGCATTTATCCATTAACTGTTTTACTGCTTTTAAAGTACCACCCGTCGCCAAAACATCATCCACAATAATTACTTTTTGCGGTTCAATGTGTGCAGACATTTCCAAACGATCCATGCCGTATTCTAAGCTATATCCGACACCCACCACAGGAGGCGGTAATTTGCCTGCCTTACGTACCAATAACAAGCCCTTACCTGTACGCTGAGCCAATAAACTCGCCAATACAAAACCACGTGCTTCAACAGCCACGAAACTTTCAACTTCAGCCAACTGTTCAGCAGGAATGCTGGCAATCAGGGCATCCGTTAATGGCTCAATGCTGCTCATAAATAATGGCGTTAAATCAAAGAAACAAATACCCGGTTTTGGAAAATCTTGGACAGTACGGATGTTTGACCACAAAGCTGTAGACGAGTTGATCATAGGAGATAACGAACAAATAAAGGAATACGTGAATTTTAACGAATTTTACGAAAAAATAACAGCAAATTGTTGTTTTTTAAAACACTAAATTTGTTTAAATACTTGTTATTTATAGTAATTATTTTAAATAAATATTTAAAATACAATGGATGTTAGGCAATGATATATTAAACTTCAATCTTTTCCTGTTAGACCTAAGTCCAACTCAACGCAATGTTTACTCAGATCTCAGTTTTTAGATCTCATTTGAAAGTGATCATTTGAACTTCGACAATTAAATTTTAACATCTTGCAGTGCAGCTTGATAACGAATGAAATCAAACAATCTTGAAAAATAACCACGGCTTAGCAAATTTATCTGATTGAATTTGCCCAAACAGCACGCGTTTTGTCCTACTCAGCCATTCAGCTTCAAGATTAGTAGGTTAAACTCGGTTATTTACTTTACATTGGTTATAGAACTGCGTAAAAATTTGCAGGAATATGTACAATTTCAAACGTCATATCCATTGAGTCTATGTACGGAAAAGAATTTTACTGACAACTTTAAGCGGATGTGTCAGTTTTTTGGAGAATCAGATGAAAAAATATCAATGCATCGTTTGTGGATGGATTTATGACGAAGCAGAAGGTTGGCCTCAAGATGGCATCACTGCGGGAACCAAATGGGAAGATATTCCAGATGATTGGACTTGCCCAGACTGTGGCGTCTCTAAAGCTGATTTTGAAATGATCGAAGTATAAGTTGAGTGAAAAGACCATGATTTCATGGTCTTTTTTTTGAACACTATGTGTTTTTAATTCATTTGTTGAATTCTGATTTTATCTATTTGTGTATTGGAGCGTTGTATGCAACCTATCGTAATCATTGGTTCTGGCATGGCAGGTTACACCCTTGCTAGAGAATTTCGTAAATTAAATACCGAGCAAGAGCTTGTGATGATTTGTGCCGATGATGCCGTGAATTATGCAAAACCCACGCTATCGAATGCTCTTGTAGGTAACAAAGCACCTGAACAGATTGCGTTGGGTGATGCCGAGAAAATGGCAACTCAGTTAAATCTACGCATTGAAAAACACACTTGGGTCAAAAAAATTGATGCTGATAAGCATGAACTGCATATCGAAAATCAGGACACAACCACTGTTCAGCCTTATTCGAAACTCATTTTGGCTGTAGGCGCGAACCCGATCCGTTTGGCTATTTCAGGGGATGCGAGTGATGATATTCACGTGGTCAACTCACTTACTGACTATCGAACATTTCGTGAAAATTTATCTAAAAGTCATGATAAACGC
Organism: uncultured Acinetobacter sp.; assembly: GCA_964579445.1. GTDB lineage: Bacteria > Pseudomonadota > Gammaproteobacteria > Pseudomonadales > Moraxellaceae > Acinetobacter. Next base: position 28,970 of record CAZOGM010000024.1, on the reverse strand, counting down.
GTAGTGATTTTAGGTGCAGGACTGATTGGCTGTGAGTTTGCCAATGATTTACAAAATACTGGTCATCAAGCCACTGTCATCGATTTAGCAGCACAACCTCTAGGTCGCCTGCTCCCCAGTCATGTTGCCGAAGCATTCAAACAAAATTTAGAAGAAACAGGTATTCACTTTGTTCTCGGTACAACCGTTGAAAAAGTATCCAAGCATGCTGAGCAGGGTTATATCGTGACCCTTACCAACGGTCAAAATTTGGTCGCAGATGTGGTATTGTCTGCCATTGGCTTACAACCTAATATTGCTTTAGCCAAAGATGCAGACATTGAAACCAGTCGCGGTATCGTGACCAATACGCTCATGCAAACCAATCAAGCAGATATTTATGCCCTTGGCGACTGTGCAGAGGTCAATGGTATGTTACTGCCTTATGTGATGCCCCTGATGCAACAAGCACGTGCACTGGCAAAAACATTAAGTGGTCAATCGACCTCTGTACATTATCCAGCTATGCCTGTAGCAGTGAAAACCCCTGCTGCCCCACTCACAGTTTTACCTTCGCCCATTGATGTTGATGTGAACTGGGAAACAGAAGAGTTGGACGATGGCATGATTGCAAAAGCATTGGACAGTTCAGCGACATTGCGTGGTTTCGTACTGCTTGGGCCAACCGCAGCTAAACAGCGTCTAAGCTTAACTAAATTGGTGCCGGACTTGATTCCTGCTGCAATTTAGGGTTTAAATGAACGGGGCGTTTTTTGAACGTAAAAAACACCCAACTTTGGGAAAATAATAATGAATAGTGCTTTACAATATCGTGTCTCTCCATACACCCCATATATGCAAGAAACCACTGTCGATTTGGGCAATGGCATTCAACTGCATGTAGAAATAGGCGGTCAAACTGAAGATCCAACCATTTTATTGATTATGGGTTTAGGAGCACAATTGTTGTTTTGGCCAGATTTTTTTTGTAAATCACTGATAGACCAAGGTTTTCGGGTAATTCGCTTTGACAACCGTGATATTGGATTGTCCTCTAAAATACGCCATCAGGGGCCACGGCTCAATACATTTAAATTAATGGGCCGTTTTGTCTTGGGATTAAGCAATCAAGGCTCCGCATATGATCTGTATGATATGGCAGATGATGTGGCATTATTGATTGATCGCTTAGGTTTAGACAAAGTGCATGTGATTGGTGCTTCTATGGGCGGGATGATTGCCCAAATCTTAGCAGCACAACATCCTGAGAAAGTTGAAAAATTAGCACTGTTGTTTACCAGTAATAACCAACCCTTTTTACCACCGCCATTTCCTAAGCAATTGTTTAGCCTCATTGGTAAACCCGCATCCAATAATGAAGATGGAATTGTGAACCACAGCTTGAAGGTATTTCACACCATCGGTTCACCCGGATACATCAATCAAATTGAAGTGATGCAGACGGCTCGAAAATTATATCGTCGCAGTTACCATCCAGCGGGTGTACTTCAACAGTTTTTAGCAATATTATGTACAGGCTCTTTACTTCAGATTAATAAACAGATTCAACAACCCACGCTGGTGGTGCACGGTTCTAAAGACCGTCTTTTGCCTGCAAGTCATGGGAAAGCCTTATCTAAAGCGATTTCGGGTGCGACATTTGAATTAATCGAAGGAATGGGGCATGATATTCCTGCGCATTTCATTCCACATCTCAGTGGGTTATTTGCAACACATTTTAAATGATAAACACTAGGACACTATGGCTGCATTACCATCCCTAAGACAGCTGTCATATTTGGTGACACTGTCTGAGACGTTGCATTTTACAGAAGCAGCACGTCGCTCATTCGTTACTCAGTCTACCCTTTCGGGTGGCATTATGGAGCTTGAGCGTTTATTGGGCGGCGTACTTGTTGAACGTGATCGCCAAAATGTACGTTTAACTCCGCTCGGCGAGCAAGTAGTTGCACGTGCCCGTGTCCTACTTGCAGATGCTCAAGATTTAATGCGACTGAGTCGTGAAATGAGCGAGCCTTTAACGGGTGATCTGCATTTAGGTATCATTCCAACAATTGCACCATTTATTCTGTCGCAATTATTAGAAGAAGTGCATAAAGAATTGCCTAAAATTCAATTACACTTGCACGAAGCACAAAGTGAACATCTGGTTGAAAAACTTGAACATGGTAATTTGGACATGATCATGTTGGCACTTCCATTTGACACGCGCGGTCTAAAAGTCGCTGAAGTTGCCAAAGAAAGTTTATATCTGGTATTTCACAAAGCTGACCACAAATCTGCTCAGGCCAAAAGCTTAGAAGATCTTGATTTATCGCATCTGATGCTACTGGAAGAAGGTCATTGTTTACGTGATCATACCTTGAGCGTCTGCCCGATTGGTGAGCGTAAAAATGATCATCGTTTAAAAGCGAGTTCTTTGCCAACGTTGATTGAAATGGTGAGTTCAAACTTAGGCTTTACCTTATTACCGCAAATTGCGGTGAATACACATATGCTCAAAAACAATGATCAGCTTGTGATTCGTCCAATTGAAAATGCACCATCACGTGTATTGGCTTTGGTCACACGTAAAAGTACGCCATTACAAAGTGAATTTGATGTTTTATTACAAATTTTACAACGTGTGACTGAAAAACTTTGTTAAGAAATTAAATAAAAAAAGGAGCCTGATGGCTCCTTTTTATTCTATTCACAAAATTTACATTAAAAGATTTCGAGCAGCTTGTGCTGTGCATTATGCGGTGTATCGCCCTCGGCCATTTTCACACGATCCCAAGTCCCGTCACCATTGAGTAACCATGCTTGCTGGTTGTCTTTCATATAATTGAGCAAACCATGCTGATGAATATGCTTTTTCAAGGTTGGCTCTTCAACTGGAAAACATACTTCTACACGATTAAACAGATTGCGATCCATCCAATCTGCACTTGAACAATATAAACGTGAATTGCCTGCATTTTCGAAATAATAAACACGGGTATGTTCTAAGAAACGACCTACAATTGAACGCACCCGAATATTTTCAGATAGATTGGGTAAGCCCGGTCTCAAGCAACAAATTGAACGAATAATTAAATCAATTTGAACACCTGCTTGTGATGCTTCATAAAGCTTATTAATCAATTGAACTTCAGTTAGAGCATTCACTTTGACAATAATTTGCGCACGTTTACCAGCTTTCGCATGTGCAATTTCTTCATCAATAAATGCAATCAGCTGAGCATGTAAGGTAAATGGCGCATGGAGGAGTTTCTTTAACTTCGCCATTTTGCCCATACCCGTAAGCTCTTGAAAAATACGATGCACATCTTCGCACAGTTCTTTTTGCGTGGTCATTAAGCCATAATCTGTATAAATACGCGCGTTGGCTGCATGATAGTTCCCTGTACCCAAATGCACATAACGCACCAATTTATTGTTTTCACGGCGCACCACCAAAATCATTTTGGCATGGGTTTTATAACCCACAATGCCATACACCACCACTGCACCTGCTTCTTGTAGCACATTGGCTACGGCGATATTCGATTCTTCATCAAAACGCGCACGAAGCTCAATGACCGCGGTCACTTCTTTGCCATTGCGCGCAGCTTCTGCCAAAACTTGGACAATTTCAGAATCGGGACCACTTCGATACAAAGTTTGCTTAATCGCCAATACCTTCGGATCTCGCGCAGCCTCACGCAATAAATTAATAACTGGCGCAAAGGATTCAAACGGATGATGTAGCAAAATATCTTGCTTTTTCATCGCTGAAAATACATTTTCAGATTTTTTGAGGACTTTAGGAATAACGGGTGTGTGTGAATCATAACGTAAATGCGGACGTTTAAAATTGGTCAGTAAACGTGCTAAATTGACAGGACCATCAACTTTATAGAGCTGATCTTCTTCTAAGTCGAATTCATTTAACAAATAATCATAAATGTGTTTTGGACAATTTTGGGTCACTTCTAAACGTACAGCACGACCAAAACGGCGAGAGTTTAATTCACCTTTCAATGCTTTGGCTAAATCTTCAACATCTTCATTAAGGGCCAAATCTGCATTACGCGTAACACGGAATTGATAACAGCCTGTTGCAGTCATACCGGGAAATAAATCAGATACATGCTCATGAATGATGGCAGACAACATGACATGATGGTCTTTACCATCGGTCAATTCGTCAGGTAATCGTACCACACGCGGCAATGAGCGCGGCGCAGGTACAACGGCCAAATCAATCTGACGACCAAAGGCATCTTTACCTTCTAACGTCACGATAAAATTAAGGCTTTTATTGACCAAGCGTGGAAATGGATGTGCAGGATCGAGACTAATTGGCGTGAGTACGGGAGCAACTTGTTCTTGGAAGTACTTTTTCACCCACTGCGACTGTGCAGGTGTCAATTCACCACGGCGTAAAAAACAAATATCTGCTTCACGTAATTTCGGGAAAATTTCATCATTTAAAATACGATATTGGCGTTCTATAGCCGCATGTGTGGTTTTCGAAATCGTCTCGAGCACTTGCTTGGGTGTCAAGCCATCTGGACTGCGGCTTTCATTGCCCAGTTCAAATTGTTCAATCACACCCGCAACACGGATTTCAAAAAATTCATCCATATTGCGCGAAAAAATCAGCAAGAAATTCATGCGTTCAAGTAAAGGATGCAATGGATCAACTGCTTGTTCTAAGACCCGCATATGAAAATCTAGAATAGAGAGTTCACGATTTATATATCGTTCATTATAAGTATATTCTGTGGGGGTATTGGAAACGGCGGTATTCATACCACAAACCTGCAAGCAAATAATCTGTTCTAAGTATGCTTCATATTTATGACAATTTCATAAAAAATGCCCAAATAAATTTGAGCATTAAAAGTATTTTAATCAGGCCATAACTCGACCGGCAATTTAGGGAATTTGCGTTGAACGCATATATCTTAAAACCATTCGTTTCTTATTCAGCACTTTTCGATCACTGCGATGATTTTGATAATATTTTGGATTTGGCAAAATAGCTGCCAGAAAAGCGGCTTGCTCTCGACTCAAGCTTTCAGCAGTTTTACCAAAATAATGTTTAGATGCCGCTTCCACCCCAAAAATATGATCACCAAATTCAACAGAGTTCATATAGACCTCAAGAATCCGTTGTTTTGACCACATTCGCTCCATCATGACCGTGGCAATAGCTTCTTGACCTTTACGTAAAAAAGAGCGTTTATTAAATAAAAATAAATTTTTAGACAACTGCTGAGAAATGGTTGACCCCCCCGCTACCACTTGCTCATTTTCACGGTTTCGCTCTAAAGCAAATTTAATTCCTTCAATATCAAAGCCCTGATGATAAATAAATTTCGCATCTTCAGCTGCAACAATCGCATGTTTTAAGTTATCGCTGATTTGGTCATAATCCCGCCATTGATGCTGAATGGGTTTCGATGAATCAGTCCAATAAGTCCAGCGCATCAGCATAGTCGTATCGACTGAGTTGCTACGCCACCAGACCAAACTTGAAAAAATCCACAATTGAATTACAAGGATAATACTGACAATAATCAACAAAGTCCGAACAATAAAGGCTTTCATGTCAGTGTGTTACTCCTGCTCTTTTGGAATGTCATGCTATGCTGAATCATTTATAATAGAAAATAGAATACAAATACAGGTCTGAAATGCAACCACCTCAGTTTATACAAGCACAAAAAGATCCAATCGGCAAAATCACCTTAATATTGATTATCATCAATGTTGGATTATTTGCTTGGCAAATTTTCTCAGGTGTCAATGTATCTAACCCAGCAACCGCAGATGCGATTCGTTGGGGAGCTGATTATGCACCGCTTACTTATCTAGCGGAACCCATTCGAATCGTGACCAGCACTTTTTTTCATTTTGGCTTAGTGCATTTAATGCTAAACATGTGGGCGCTGTATATTTTTGGCAATGTTGCAGAAAAAACCTTCGGTTCACTTTACTTTTTGGGACTGTATCTGCTTGCAGGCATTATGGGCAGTTTGCTTAGCGGTTATCTGGATATTCGCAACACCTATACGTTGCTCAATCACTTTGACCAAAGCCTACTCCCCAACGTTTCAGCAGGGGCTTCAGGTGCCGTCATGGGCTTAGGTGGCGCACTCACCTTACTGTCATTGCTACCTGTACTGCCAAAGCAAGCCTTTATTTTAGACCGTAAATCATTGCTTATGATTCTGGCGCTAAATATTGGTATGGGTTTTATGATTTCAGGCATTAACAATGCAGCACATATTGGCGGTATGTTAATGGGTGCAGCGCTTGCCTTGCTTTGGTATGTGCTACGTCGTTTTAATCTGAGTCCAATGAGCAACCTTATTATTGCGCTCGGAACATGTGCAAGTTATCTGGTTTATCAATATTGTCTCAATTTAATTCAACCGATAAAGCCACTTTGGTTGGAAATGTTAAATCAAACCAAAGACCAATTGGGTTTTTAAGCCCATTGGTCTCAGTAACTAGGTCAGATGAAACAATCTTTAAGCGTGTTATTGATTCATTTCTCTTAAACTTTGAAGGGGTGGGATTTCGCTGAGATAACTCAAACGATAACGTCCAATGAGAGCACACAATAACATCATCATGATGGGTAAAATCAACCAGATCTCTAAGTGAGGCTGTACAGTCAAACCCATGCGCTGACTGGCTATTGCACTGATCACTTCAGCAAATAAGCAGGACACCATTCCTGCAATCAGCCCAATAAAACCAATTTCCAAAGTCATCATGTTTTTAAGTTGTGCTTTAGAGCTACCAAAAGAGCGCATTAGCGCGACTTCCCGTTTACGCTCGTCCATCAGCAAATTGATACAGGCAATCAGTACCAAAAAGCCAGACAGACTCACCAAGATCGCCAATACCGTAATGATCTGTACCAGCACGTTCACTAAGTTTTTAATTTCTTGCAGAATCAGCGATACATCAATAAACACCGTATTTGAAAATTGTTGAATGATGCTGACCAGCTTGCCTTTTTCTTGCGGTGGGACATAAAAGCTCCCCAAGTAACTGCCCGCATTTTCATCCATGCTGTTTGGCGCAAAAATAAAGAAGAAATTAGGACTAAAACTCTCCCATTCTACGGATCTTAAATTCACCACTTTGGCTTGTAGCTCACCTTCAGGCAAACTAAAGGTCAACTGATCTCCGATGTTAATGCCCAGTTCTAAAGCCAATTTTGATTCAACAGACACCTCGCCCGCTTTCATCAAAGACCCTGAACCTTGAACAATGACATTGTCCTTCGGATATTCGTTGGCTTGAGTTAGATTTAACTCTCGACGCAAAGAATTATTTTGCTTGATTAAGTCTGCGGAAAAAGGCTTGCCATTGTGCGCTACTAAACGCCCTTTTATATTTGGATATAAAGGCGTACTGACCCAATGATTGGCTTGAATTTGCTGTCTAAACTGCTCAACCTCAAATGGAGGTAACCCATAAATAAACTGATTCGGCGTACCTTCTGGGAGTTGCTGTTGCCATCTATCAAGAAGGTCCGTGCGTAACACTGCCAATACCGTAATTAAGCTTAAACCTAATGCGAGCGCCGTGATTTGCAAGGCAGTCTGTGACGGTGTACGAATATAACTCGACAGCCTATTTTTAAGTGCTTTCAATGATGTTAATAACAACCAGACGACGCTATACAGCACGGCACTTAAAATAATGACTGCACCGATCACAATACTGCTGAGCATGATATTTTCAGTCAGCACCAAACTAAAAACAATAAGGCTCAAAATACCTGTAGCGAACATTACCAACATCGATCGTGCAGATTTTTCTTGCTGACGAATGACTCGAATTGGCGGTGTGTTTAACAATTGCCATAAACTTGGAAGCACAAAACCAAACAGCACCATAGCACTGGTGAAAATCGCAATCGGCAATGGACCCAGTAACATATCCCACAGCGTAAACTGTAATTCTAAATTTGGAATCAGCTGCAACATCAGCTGTAATAAGCCATAGCCAAGACCTAAGCCTAATGTGCTCCCGATAAGCATTGCGATAATGATCACAGCACATAAAAGTGCAATATAAGCTTTGAAAATTTGATTTTTCTTGGCGCCCATACAACGCATTAAGGCAATATGGTCTTGGTTTTGCTGAACATAACGCTGACTGGTGAGTGCAATGGCTATACCACAAAGCAAAATGGTCAAAATATTCGCCAGCTGTAAAAAGGTATCTAGGTTTTCGATTGGCTTCATTAAGCGTGTATTGCCATCACTGGCGGTACTGAGACGCAAGCTGGACTGCTCATCGGCCAATCCTGTCGCTTCGGCATTTTGGTTTGCATCTGAATTTGGATCACTTAACGAACCGTTCTGCTCAGGTTTTTTAAGCTGTTTAAAATATTGCTCAAACGCGCGTACCTGATCAGGCTCACCTGCCATGAGTAGTCGATAATCAATACGACTGCCGGGTTGTATCGCATTGGTCTTAGCAACGTCTTGCTGTGAAATAATCACTGTCGGTGAAAATGCAGAGAAACCTAACTCTTGATTCGAGTCTTGCTCAATGATTGCACTGACCTTAAATACACCATCGGCAATGTTAAGTGAATCGCCCAGTTTGAGCTTAAGCAATTCCATCGCTCTAGCGCTCAGCCAAACTTCTCCCGTCTGAATGTGGGTAGATGCAGGCTTGACTTTAAGCTCGCCACGCAGTGGAAAGTTCGGCTCAATGGCTTTGACATTCACCATGACAAAAGCATCATCTGTATGTGCCATTGAACTAAAAACAGTGACTTGAGATTGTTTTAATTCAAGCTCGGACGCTTTGTCTTGCCACTGTTTTTCTATGGGATAGTGATCTGTTAATACCAAATCAGCCGCTTGCATTTTGGCCGCTTGCAAAGACACCGCCTGCTGAATTTGTTCATTACTAAACTTTAAAGCCGTGGTCGCACTGATGGCTAAACTCAGCGCAATAATCAGTAAATAAATCCCTGTTGAGCCAAAACTTTGCCGAAGTAATGGCCTGAACAATGCCATCATAATCGCGCCTCGACTTGGTGAACATGTTCAAACAGCGTGCCATCTTTGAGTTCATAATGCCGTTGGCACTGCGCAGCAAGTTCTGGATCATGAGTCACTAAAATCAAGGTCGTGCCCAGTTCACGATTGAGCTGAAACAGCAGTTGCTCAATTTCTTCTGCGGTATCGCCATCCAAATTACCTGTCGGCTCATCTGCAAAAATAATTTGAGGATCACGAATTAAAGCACGCGCAATAGCGACACGTTGTTGTTCACCCCCAGATAAAACTTTCGGTGTCTGGCTGCTTTGACGCTCAAGTCCCACTTTTTTTAGTAAGGCCAACGCCTTTTGTTCTGCTTTGGCATAGTGAAAATCAGTTTGTAATCGAAGCGGTAACATCACATTTTCAAGTGCCGTCAGTGAAGGCAACAATTGAAAAGATTGAAACACAAAGCCAATGTGCTTTAACCGCACCAAAGCTCTTTGCTCTTCATTCAAGGCGTGTACCGCTTCGCCTTGTATATATAGCTCACCAGATGAGGCCTGATCGAGTGTCGCTAAAATGCCTAAAAGTGTGGATTTACCTGAACCTGAACGCCCCGTAATAGCGACCTGCTCACCCGCATAAATATCTAAATTTAAGTTTTCAAAAATGGTTAATTTTTTTTGCTGTAATTGAATGCTTTGTGTAAGTTTCTGTGCAGAAATAATCACCTGTGGCATGATGGACGAAGTCGAGTCTATTTGAACCATAGAAAACCTATATGCAAATTGAAAAAATATTTAATCTCAAAACTTTAAAGAAATTTGCTCAATATTTTATATGTAGCACAATCTTGCTTTTACCCAGTACAGTTTTTGCAAAAACTATTTTAATTTTGGGCGATAGCTTGAGTGCTGGTTATGGCGTGAGCACACAACAAGGTTGGGTTAATCTATTGCAACAACGACTCAATCAGCAGTATCCGAAACAACATAAAGTCATCAATGCCAGTGTCAGCGGTGAAACCACCAGTGGCGCATTGGCACGCCTACCCAAATTATTACAAACGCATCAGCCCAATATTGTGGTGATTGAGTTGGGCGGTAATGATGCGTTACGCGGTCAGCCGCCGCAAATGATTCAGCAAAACCTTGCAAGGCTCATTCAAAACAGCCAAAAAACCAAAGCGACGGTTTTACTGTTTGGCATGAAAATTCCGCCCAATTACGGCACAGCCTATAGCAAAGCGTTTGAAAATAATTATAAAGTGCTGAGTCAGCAGTACAAAGTGAAGTTGTTGCCCTTTTTTATGCAAGGTGTTGCCGGCAACAAAAACTTAATGCAAAAAGATTTGATTCATCCGAATACCAATGCGCAAAAAATTCTATTAGACAATGCATATCCGTATATAAAAGGCGCTTTATAAGCGCCTTTTGGTTCATCAAGATGAGTTTTAAATATTAGAAATCGAAGAACAGTACTTCCCCTGTTTCCAAAGAATATTCTGCGCCAACGACTTTCAGTTTTCCTTTAGAAATAAAGCTTTCCAATACCGCAGAACCATGACGAAGTTGATTCACCGATGCAAATACATTGGAGCGCACCGCGTGACAAGACAATTTTTTTAAATCATCTTTCAGTTCCGTTTGCATTAAAATTTCAACTGATGGTCGTACTCGATTGACAATAGACATCAGGTTTGCCGAAGGCGGTTGATCTGGATTACGCAAAGCTTCGATGGTTGAATCGATCGCGCCGCAGTGGGTATGACCCAAGACAATCACAACCGGACAGTTAAAACTGTCTACAGCAAATTCAACGCTGCCAACTTGAGACGGCGCTACAATATTACCCGCCACACGAATAACGAAAAGATCGCCTAAACCTTGATCAAACACCATTTCAGCAGGAACACGAGAGTCTGAACAACCCAATATAATCGCGAAGGGTTCTTGAGTTTCTGCCATTTGCGCACGTTCATGGTGGGTCAGCAATTTTTGATGATTGGTCTCTCCATTCACAAAACGCTGGTTACCTTTTTTTAAACGTTCTAAAGCTTCGACTGCAGTAAGCATGATCTGTCCGTGGTCTATAAAGGTTTTAAGAGATTTTAATACTGTGATTTTTGAATGTCACTGATAAAATTTAAACGCTGTTAAAAATTTTGTGAATAGCGAAAAATGACATCTATGTGATTTTTTTGGCTTAAGCTCAAAGCAAAGCTTGTTTTTATCAAGGCTTTTATAGAGTTCCGACATTGAGCTGATTTATTCTAAAGCAAAAAAAGACCAAAAAGCATGCAACACTGATTATTTGACCATCGCTGTCACCATTCTCAACATGAATAATCAATACATCCTCCCTATAATACTCAGCAACTTTTTTGGATCAGCATGAATGTTATTTTTCCAATCCCACACTTTTGTTAAATTTCTAACTGCAACAGCATTGGCACTGAGTATATCGGGTTTCATGTTGATTCAATCCGCACAAGCCTCAAATCCAGTGGAGTTTGTTGATTACCAAAAACTATTACAAGAAGAACGCGCTTGGGCAGGATTAACTTCCAAAACTCTCCGCGTTGGTGATGTCGTCTGGAGCTATAGCGAAGGTGGACAGCGCAATAAACCGACTTTGCTTTTGATTCATGGTATAGGCAGTAGTCGTGATACTTGGAATCTGATCGCGCGTAATTTATCAAAACACTACCATGTGATCATTCCTGACTTACCGGGCAGTGGTAGCACGCAGACTATGGCCAATTTTGAAATGACGTTGCCCAATTTGACTGAGCAATTGCGTAGGTTTGTAGAAACAGCACAAATTCAAAATGATTTACATATTGCAGGGCATTCTGTTGGCGGTTCGATCGCTTTACTGTATGCATCTAAATATAACTTTGACACCAAAAGTTTATTTCTAATCAGTGCTGGCGGTTTATTTAAAAACAATCAAACGTCGTATTTAAATAATCCTGTGTATTTAAAGCAACTGGTGATTTCTCAGCCCGGTGATTTAAATTTTGTCATGAACAAGATCATGTATAACCCGCCTTTTATCCCTGCTGTGATTAAGAAGCAACAAGAGCAGTTGATGATCTCACGCGCTGAAGATACCTCCAAGCTCATTACTCATCTGCTTGATATGAATAAAATATATTCAATCAATACATTTGCCGCTATGCTAAAAAATATTGAAGCGCCGACACTGATATTATGGGGAAAACAAGACCCCATTGTGAATGTTGAAGTGGCTACAGATTTAAAATCAACACTTAAACATGCGCGCACGCCTGTTATTTTAGATCAAGTTGGGCATTTACCCATTATTGAAGCACCTGAACGCGTAACTCAAAATTATCTTGAGTTTTTAAATACACTTCAGCAGCAGCCCACTCAACCCTAAGCTTTAGATTTATAGAGATTTAAATTCATGATGAAAGATGCACGTACTGAACAATTGATTGAAGCGCATGTGGCATTTCTTGATCATGAATTTGCTCAAAATGATACCATTCAAGCCGAATTTTTGAATTTTTATCAGTGGTTCCGCAAGCAACCGCTTAAACAGATTTGGTCCTTTCCAGAGATCAATACGCTACTGCAAAAACAGATTTTAGCGACAGCTGCCAGTGATTTTCTCATTGAACAAATTGCAGATCACATTCGCTTGGCTTTGGCGCATAGCGTCAATGAAAATACAAAAATTGAAGATGTGATTCCGGTACATACCATCGACAAAATTGCACAATATGTCGCAAGCAAAAGTGGACATCGTGAAGCTTTGATTAAACGCGTGGTCAATAATCCTGCTTTTTCTGCGACCCTGACGCAATTGATTCATCACTCGATTCAAGACTATATTGATAATTCAGTGATGAGTAAAAAAGTTCCCGGTGTGGGACGTTTTATGAAAATGGGTAAATCCGTTTTAGAGTCTGTGACAGATTCAAATCTAGATGATACGGTGAAGCATTACTTGCAGAAAAATATCATTAAGATTAGTCAGCTCAGTGAGCAAGTGATCAATCAGCAATTTGATGACAACAAGCTCTATCACTTCCAAGCAAATTTATGGCACAAAATTAAACAAGTGCCTTTGTCGAGTCTGCGCAAATATATTGAAGTGTCAGATCTGCCCCAAACCGTGGGGATGGGTCATGAAATTTGGGATCATATCCGTCAAACAGATTACTTAAAGCAACAAGTGCATGATGGTGTTTATGCTTGGTATATTCGAAATGAAACGCGTAATTTTGATGCCATTTTACATGACCTTAATATTGATGAAAGTTTGATTCAACATGAATTACAACAGCTCCTCGCCCCTGTAATTCAAAGCATGATTTCATCCGATTATTTAAAGCAGCGAGCGCGTCATTATTTAGAGAAGTTTTATTATTCTGAGCTTGCTCAAGATATTTTAAACAGATGAAATAAAACCGCTCATTGAGCGGTTTTTTCTTCAAAAATCCAGCATTAAATTGCGACACCGCAATTTTCTAACATTTTCAAATTGATCCTTTCATTGACCATCAACTGATTAAACTTTTCAATCATATTTTGATCGATCTTTTTATCAAGTGTGGTCACAGGATGAATATATCCTTCATTCATTAATAAAAATAAAGTTTCAATCAAAAAAACTGGATTGCTTTGAAATACAGGATCAGCCATAAATGCAGAAAAAGTCAGATCCTGCTTGGCTAAATTTTTAAACATGGTTGCGATTAAATTTTGAGGTGCCTGAATCGCACCAATAGGCGTATTGAATATCGAAATCCCATTTAGCGGTGCTTGGGGTAAGAGCTTAAATCGGATCTGACTCATCTTTGCCATATGCACTGAAGAATCCAAAACTTCAGGTTTTTTCTGAAAAATATCGACACGCTGCTTGGCATTTCGAGCTAAATCTTTCAGATATTCTTTAATGATCGGAGAAGATGCATCTCTAATAATCGCCTGCATGTTTTCAGGAATACTAATGCTATCCAGATTTTCACAGGGATTGGCACTACCTAAGTAGCTTAATGCTGCACATTCATGTACTTGCTTATGTACATCAACACTGTACAACGGTTGCCAATGGTCTGTTAGAAACTCGTGGGCAAGATAGCTGTCTTGTTGGTGAAATGATTTTAAAGCTTCATTGATTTCAGGACTATTCAAAAATGCGCCGGCTTGATGAAGCTCATTACATAGCTTTTTGGCAACTTTTATATTTTCAATACTTGCCTCAGAACTTTGCTGATCGACCAGATTCAAAAGTTTTTGTATAGGACTTAAGGAAGCAGAACCCGGATAGCACATGTAATGTACATAAAAGATGCCACGTTCCTTTAAAAACAAATTCACAATCTCTAATATTGAATGTTGATGTGTCGGTGAAATCCAAGAAAAAGTCCCGTGATTGACAATGAAATCAAATTTCTTATTATTTGAATTTAAAAACTCAGCAAAATCAGCATGAATAAATTCAATATTTTTAAGCTCAAGTTGCGCTGCCAACTGCTTAGCTTTTTCAATATGTTTCAGGTTAAAGTCCACCCCAACAAATGAAGCATGGGGATTATTGATTGCACAAACCAATAAATTAATTCCGCTTGCACAAGCCAGCTCTAGATAAGAAAAACGCTGATTTAATTCTGGTGTTTCAAAACCTAAGAAATGAATCACTGTATTTAACCACAGTGGCTGCATTTCTTTATAAAAGAACACTGGGTAAGTCGTATCAATGACATAACCGTCTTTTTTTTTCATAAATATCCTATGGGATGAATAATGAAGGTGAAAAGTAAAACGAAGAGTGAACAGGATAACGAGGTTTGAACAGAATAATAAAGAAATGGGGCTTTGCGCCCCATATTTAGATTAGAATTTATAGTTCAAAGCGAAACTATAACGTCGTCCATCTAAAACGTACTCATTCCCGTCTTCGACTACATTTTTATTGGCGAGGTTATAAACACCTGTTGAAAATTGCAGTTGATCATTGTGTTTATATACCGCACCCAAATCTACAAAGGTGTACGATGGTGTTTTTTCATCGTCTGAATTACCGGCTGTTTCACCTCGGTAATTTAACTGCGACCATACATACACTTGATCATTGATATCCCAATCCAGTCCTGCATTAAACATATGCTTTGGAATATCATTGAGAGGATTGCCCTTATTGGCACCTGATTTTTGCTCGCTATCTGTATACGTATAAGACTGACGATATTTTAAATAATCGGTAATTTGATAATCTGTCGTCAGCTCGATTCCTCTAATTTGCGCTTCATCGAGATTATAGTTACGCGTATAACCTGTAGAACTAAAAGGCAATTCAGGATTGTCTATATAGAATTGACTCGTTGCATCTTGACTGCCTGCCAATCGACCCGTTCTGGTAATTTTATCCTCAAAGTCAGTTTGATAAATCATCAAGCTTGCAAGCAAACCTAAATCTGAATTTTCATAAGCAACGCCAGTTTCATACGTCCAACTGGTTTCAGGTTTCAGCTCTGTGTTTGCAATAATAGCTCCGCCCATTGAACCGAGTCGATAATCTGGAGATGAGCTACGTAGACTTGGGGCTTTATAACCCGAAATTACACCGCCTTTTAGGGTGAACTGATCATTTGCTTGATACACTGCATAGGCTTTCGGACTAAAGTTATTCCCGAAAAATTCATTTTCATCAAATCGACCACTCAATGTAAGTGCAAGATCATCTGTTACCTTCCAAGTATCTTCAGCAAATAAAGACCATTGATAACGATCCATTTTAGTGACTTTACCCACCATCGTTGGGTTTTGGTTGGTCGTACCATCTTCAAGATTTTCTTTTAAGAAACGACCACCGACTGTCAAAGAATGCTTATCGAAGAAGTACGTCCCTTGCGTATTTGCTGTGATTGTTTCAAATAGAATACCACCTGGGTTTTGTACGTCATTTACAACGCGACCAGTAATCGAATTATTTTTATCTTTGTCATACTGAAGATAAGAGTTAACAACGAATTTATCGAATTTTCCTTCGTGGGTAATGTTGTACGAATTTTTTTCAAGTTCTGAATAAGTACGATTTGCTGTCGATAACATACTCAAACCAGGCGTATGCACCCGCTCTTGTGTCGTATGGGTTATTTCAGCTGTCAGCGTATTTTGTGCATTTGGTGTCAAAACCAGTTTTGCACCCACATTTTTTTTATCAAACTCAGGCTCACTTTCCCCTGATTCTGTATTGTTCTTTTGGTATGAACTTTCTTCAATCGATTGAACACCAGCATTCACTTGCAACGATAAAAGATTCGCAATTAATGGCGCATTTACATACAAGCTTGTATTTGTCGCATCATTATTAACCTGATTCGATTGATCCGCTTTGATATATTCAGTACGAATACTCCCTGTCATCTCATCCTGATGTTTTTTTGTAATGATGTTAATCACACCACCCATCGCATCTGAACCATACAGCGATGAAGAAGGTCCACGGATCACTTCAATACGCTCAATAGACTCAATAGGAGGTAGGAAATTAACGGATGCACCCTGCACGCCGCCATTGGTCGTCAATAGACTTCCATCATTCATCGGCCGTCCATCAATTAAAAAAAGCGTATACGCTGAACCCATGCCGCGTATTGAAATCGTTTGATTGGTTCCACCGCCCTGCACAAAAACACCTGGAACATTCTTTAATGCATCTGTTACATCACTATATGATTTCTTTGATAACTCTTCAGCTGTAATCACTGAAATCGTTGCGGCAGCATCTGCGATATTTTGTTCATAGCCACCTGCCGAAGTCACCACGATTGTTTTTAGTTTGGTCGGTGCTTCAGTATTTTTTGTTGCATGATCATTTGCAAAAGAAATCGAAGACATTGCTCCAAGTACCGCAACAGTCAGTGCAGACTTCATCCAGATAGTATTATTCATGCGCTTAAATACCCAATTACAAATAAAGGAGAGATTGTGTGATTTTGCGTGTGAATTGTAACAAATAATAATGATAATGCAATTGTTATTGATAATTATTATCATTGAATGTTTTTATTTAAAAAAACCCCTAAATCTAGGGGTTTAAAATTCATTACTTATATGCGTAATTATTTGAAGTAAGCACCTTCAGCTTGGGTGTGATCCGTTTGATCTACAACACGTTTCAGCTCTGGAATATGCTGTTGGAGCGTGGTTTCAACTCCTTGCTTTAAGGTTACATCAATTGCTGAACAGCCTTGGCAACCGCCACCAAATTTGAGTACAGCGGTCAGACCATGTTCAGCATCTTCAACCACTTCAACAAGTGCACAGTTACCGCCATGCCCTGCCAAACCTGGATTAATTTCCGCCTGAAGAATATACGTTATGCGCTCTTCAATTGAAGCATCTGGGCCTACACGCGGAACTTTAGAGTTCGGTGCACGGAAAGTTAACTGACCACCAAAACGGTCTTTATTGTAATCAATTACAGCATCTAACAAATAAGGGATAGATGGTGAGTCAATGTACGCCGCGAAATTCGGATAATCTTGCTTGTAGTCAGTTGCCACGATTTCGTCTGGAGCACTATATGCCATGCAACACTCAGCGCGTGGCGTACCTGCATGTTCCACAAAAACACGCACTGCGATTCCAGGAGTATTTTGTTTTTCAAGCAAATCAAACAAATACTCTTGCGCAGTTGGCGTAATCAATAAGTTTGGAATTTCTTCAGCAACTGCAGTGCTGGTGTTCTCAGTCGACATAACCCTATTTCCTCAAGCTGAAGCCTCTATTTTAACTGAAGATCGGGGGTAATATTAAAAAAACAACTAAAATTGTCGGAATTAATATGAAAAGACTACTTAGAGACCCAAAAAGTGGCATGATGTTGATCAAATATCCAGTAGATGAATTTTTGTTCTATGTTAGATTTACCCATTAATCATACAGTGACCATTGTCATTATTACGGTCATCATTTCCTTGATTGCGCTTTCAAATCAGAATGTGATGAATCGTTTGATCTTTTGGCCACCCGCAATTCAAAAAGGTCAATATGACCGATTTATTAGCCATGGTTTTATCCATGCTGATGGTACGCATTTACTTTTTAACATGATCACCTTGTTTTTCTTCGGCAGTGTGATTGAAAGTTTTTATCGTCAGTATTTGCATGAACTGGGCTTTGTGCTGTTCTATTTGGGTGGTCTGATCGCTGCGATTATTCCTAGTTATTTAAAACATAAGAATGATCACCGCTGGGCAAGTTTGGGTGCATCAGGTGCGGTTTCTGCGGTTTTATTCGCTTATATCTTGTTTGAACCATGGAAATTGATTTTCGTATTCTTCATACCCGTTCCAGCCATTATTTTTGCGGTGCTCTATGTGGCATATAGCATATGGTCAGGCAAACGTAATAATTCAAATGTCAATCATAGTGCTCATCTTTGGGGAGCCGCGTATGGTGTGATTATGACGATTATCATTGAACCACGCTTAGTTCCGCATTTTTTGAGTAAATTAGCGCAGTTACCGTTCTAATCATCATGTTTTATAAAAGCCTGTTTTATACAGGTTTTTTTTGGTTCAAAAAATATCTTCAGCAATTATTGAGATGTTTTATGCTTATTTTCTTATTTTCTTAAAATTCTCACACCAGCTAACCTTTGGAAAATTTCCTATAAATTGCTCATTATGAATAAAAAACCTTTAACTCTCGGTATTTCATTGCTCTTAGGTTTAAGTTTGACTGCTTGTAATCAAGATGAGTCTGAATCGTCTAAAACACCGATTAAAACCCAAGCACAACCGAATATTTTATTCATCATGGCAGATGATTTAGGCTATTCTGACTTAGGTGCTTTCGGTAGTGAAATTCACACGCCCAACTTAGATACTTTAGCTGGAGATGGGCGCATTCTCAGTGATTATCATACCGCACCAACCTGTTCACCTACTCGTTCACAACTCATTTCAGGAACAGACCACCATCAAGCAGGCATTGGTGCTATGGCTGAACTCACACCTGCACACTTAAGAGGACAGCCAGGTTATGAAGGCTATTTAAATGAACGCTCTCTCTCAATTGCTGAAGTTTTAAAAGACAATGGTTATCAAACCTTTATCAGTGGAAAATGGCATTTAGGCCTAACCAATGAAACCAATGCCCATGCCAAAGGTTTTGATCATTCATTTACCCTATTGCAAGGACTTGACCATAACTTTAAAAAAGCACCTGCTGCATTTAAGCGTAATGCAACTTACACCGAAGACGGTCAACCTGTTGCTATCTCATCACTTCCCGATGATTTCTTCTCAACGGATTATTTCACAGATAAATTACTGGGTTATTTAGAAAGCAACCAAAAAACGGGTAAACCTTTCTTTGCCTATGCCGCCTATACAGCACCTCACTGGCCCATCCAAGCACCTACTGCTTATCGGGACAAATATAAAGGTGTATATGATGTAGGTTACGAGGTAATCCGTAATAATCGTATTGCTCAACAAAAAAAACTTGGTCTTATTCCAGCCAATTTTACACCCGCTATACCACTTGATACTCAGAATACACCAGACAATTATGGACATTGGAATGAGTTAAATGCAGAGCAAAAAGCATTGGAAGCGAGACGGATGGAAGTCTATGCAGGCATGATTGAAAACTTGGACTATAACGTGGGCCGTGTCATACAGTATTTGAAAAAAACGGGACAATATGACAATACATTGATCTTCTTTGTATCTGACAACGGCGCAGAAGGATTCAATCGAGGCCCTTATGGCGCGGAATCTGGTTTTGACAATTCACTTGCAAATGTTGGGACAGAAACCTCTTATCATCATATTGGTCCACGTTGGGCTGAAGTCAGTGCTGCACCTTTCCATTTATGGAAAGATACTGCCGGAGAAGGCGCAACAACTGCACCAGCGATTGTGAAATACCCGCATCAAAAACAAGCGAAAGCCATTCATGAAAGTTTCGCTTCTGTGCTCGATGTTTTCCCTACCGTTTTAGACTATGCCAATATTGCTGTACCACAGGGCCAGTATAAGGGCCGTGTCATTAATACACCTTCAGGTTATTCATGGCGTAATGTTTTAGAAAACAAAGCCCAAAATATTCGACCAGAAAATTTCAAATTTTCCGATGAACTCCATGGTAATAAATATGCACGTTCGGGCGATTGGAAAATTGCATTAGAAAGTCGTAGCAATTTAGGTACAGGCACATGGCAGCTGTATAATTTAAAACAAGATCGTGGCGAAACAACCAATTTAGCAGCGCAGAACCCTGAAAAATTGAATGAGTTAATTCAAATCTATCGAGACTACACGCTTAAAAATGGTGTACAGGAATACTCACCTAAATGAGTATTTCTAAACACTTAATCTTGGTTTTACTCACTTACAGCCTGCTTCTAGCAGGCTGTAACTACAGCGAAAGACCGTCCTCAAAAGAAAATTCGGTCAAAAAATCACAGCCTATACTGGGCAATATCAATCGATGCCAACAGTATTCAGGTCTTCCTGAAAATTGGTTGAAGATACCTACATCAGGTATGGTTGAAGTTCCCGCAGGCAAGTTTCAATTAGGATCAAATATCGCCTACCCTGACGAAATTAATTTTGGTGCTAAAGAACGTGAAGTTCAAAGCTTCTTGATTGATCAGACTGAGGTCACTGTGGCTCAGTTTGCAAGTTTTGTTAAAGCAACACATTATGTAACTGATGCAGAAAAACAAAAACAAGCCGCAGTATTTTCTCCAAATCCCCAACAACCAGATCAATGGTGGCAACTTAAGAGTGGCTATACCTGGAATTTTCCAAATGGTGCAACATCTCATGCAGCACAACCTAATGAGCCTGTACGCTATGTGACTAAAAATGATGCAGAACATTATGCACTTTGGCTTGGACGTGATTTAGCGACTGAAACAGAATGGGAATATGCTGCCAAAGCAGGTGAAAAATTGGACACACCTCTACATCAAGCTCCAGTTGATCATCGACATCAACCTACAGCCAATTACTGGCAAGGCGATTTCCCCTTTAACAATTTAAAACAAGATCACTTTGCAGGTGTAGCACCTGTCGGTTGTTACGCTGCAAATGCATTTGGTTTGTATGATCAAATTGGGAACGTTTGGGAATGGACCAGTTCTGTTTATCAGGGTGCGCATGATCAACATATGGGTAATTATCAAGACCTCAGACAACAACAGCATCATAGTCAGACTTTTGTGATTAAAGGTGGTTCTTATTTATGTGCAGATCATTACTGTGCGCGCTATAGAAATAGCAGTCGTCATCCTCAAGAGCTCGATTTAGCCACCAGCCATGTCGGCTTTAGAACCGTGCTCAGAAAGTAATCTAGCACCATAGATTGAATCTTCATTTTTAAATGTTTGAGTAACTCATTGTCTACGTTGCAGGAATTCACATTTTTGGTAGTTAATGCCACCGCTTTATTCAATTTGGCATAGATAATGTATACATCTGTATATTAATGACCAAAAATCACGAGAGTTTTTGTATGTCTCACACTTTAGATGGTATTCAATTTCCACTTCAATCCAACAACAAAACCAGTACGTCTAAAACAGGACAAGTCATCTTGGCTGAAGCCCTGTCTACAGTAAATCATCAAGCCTCCATGCAAGTATTGTCTGAAAAAAATTGGCGTAAGCAGTATCCAATTCATTTCAAAGCCTTGGTTGAAAATGGTTTAGCAAGCACTGAAAACGCAATCGAAATTGCTCAAAATGGACTGGCAAAAGCACAGCATAGTTTTGATTTTTATCGTGAGGGTCAGCGTTATACGCTTAAAGATATGATGGCGTTACCCCTTCAAAAATTACACACGGTTAAGCTCAAAGGTGAAAGTGAAGCCTCACCTGAATGGTATGTACCCTATCAGGGGAAAAACCTCCAAGGACAAGCTTTGATTGATCAAATTGAGCTGTGGCTAAACACGGGTATTATTGAAGCCAGTCATGCTAAAGCCTTAAAAACTGTGCTTGAACATCCTGAGTGGTTTGATCTGTCCGATCGTACCATGGTGCTGTTCGGTGCTGCATCCGAAGCCGGCCCCTTGACTTGGCTTGCTAAATGGAAAGCCAATATTGTTGCGATTGATCTGCAAAATTCTCGCGTTTGGGACAAAATTCTTAAAACCATTCAACAGGGCAATGCAACCCTATACGCACCGTCAAATGAAGCCTTAGATGAGCATGTATCTATTGCGACCTTAAAAGAAAAACTAGGTGCAAATTTACTTACGCAAACACCTGAAATTGCACAGTGGTTGCTCGAGCAAGAGCAGGCTTTAGATTTGGCTGCAATTGCTTATCTCGATGGTGAAAAACATGTGCGTGTATCTATCGCCATGGACAGCATTATGCAGCATGTCAGTGAGCAGAAACCTGATACCAGCCTCATGTATATGTGTACCCCAACGGATGTCTATGCAGTCCCTGCTGAAGTGATTGATGGCGCTTTAACGAAGTTCCAAACGCGTTCACCATCTGAAAAAATCTTGTGTAAAGGCATCGAAACGTTGAGCCTAAAGCATTTTTTTCAAAAAAACCTACATAACAAGGTGGCTTCAACTCAAGGTCAAAGCTACGGTATCGCAGACTGTTTAGTGGTTGAACAAGGACCAAACTATGCATTGGCAAAGCGTATTCAGCAGTGGCGAGCAACCTTGGCGCGTCATCAAGGACAACGTGTCAGTATTAATATTGCACCATCAACCACTACACATTCGGTCACCAAAAACCCGCTGTTAAAAGCGGCATTTAACGGCGCAAGTCTATTTGGTGTGGAAGCCTTTAGTCCAGAGACCACCAATGCGATTATGGCGGCACTATGGATTCATGACCTCCGTAATCCAGAGTCGATAGCCAACCCTGAACGTGCGATGAATCATCCCCTTGAGCTTATGATGGAAGGTGCAAATCATGGCGGTTTATGGCGTGTGGCTTACTTGGCACGTACAGCCCTTCCTTTTGCAGCACTGTATGGCTTTGCCAATGAGAAACTCCCCCTTAAGAAAGTCTTGAGCCTGTTCAAGAAATGATCCTGACGTTGAAGCGACTTAATGGTGAAATATCTTAACTAACTTTTAAAAACGAGTCGGCATGTCAATATCCCATAAAAAAACGCTACCGATTTGGTAGCGTTTTTTTAAATCTTGGACACTTACTTAAATAGTTACTTGGACACTTAGAATACTTTTAAGAATAACCAGAACAATCCACCAGACAAACAGATGGTTGCAGGTAAAGTGAAGATCCAAGCAGACAATATTGTACGAACCATTTGGAAGTTCAAACCAGATTTATTGGCAACCATTGTACCTGCTACAGCAGAGTTCAATACATGCGTTGTAGACACTGGCATACCAAAACCATCAGCAGCAGCAATCGTAGTCATTGCAACCAGTTCAGCAGACATACCTTGACCATAAGTCATGTGTTGTTTACCAATACGCTCACCTACAGTCACCACAATACGCTTCCAACCCACCATTGTTCCAAGACCCAGTGCAAGCGCTACAGCGACTTTTACCCAAGTTGGAATATATTGTAAGAATGAATCCATATTGTCACGGTAATCATCGACAGTTTTCAATTGCGCCTCACTCATTGCTGGTAAAGCTTCAGCCTTATCCAAACGCTTGAATGTGGTTGCACTCAAATACATATCATTACGCAATGAAGAAACTTCAACTTCAGGAATATCCTTTAATGAATCGTAAGCACCCACACGCTCACCAAGGTGATCGGTCATACTTGCCAAAGCAGGGACAACTTCAGGGGTTAATTCTTTGGTTTGGATATATGTTGTGAGAACATCACGCGCTTTTTCATCTGCAATGTCGGTATGGTTTGGATAAACCAAAGTAGCCGTTTGAGCAGAAAGTTGTTCAAATGATTGGATATGCTGTTGGTCTAAATTCTTATTTAAAGAATAAGCCAAGGGCACGCAACCAATCAGGATGAGCATAATTAAGCCCATGCCTTTTTGACCATCATTTGAACCATGCGCAAAGCTCACACCTGTACACGTGAAAATCAAAATTGCACGAATGAGTGGTGGTGGTGGCTTATTACCTTCAGGTGGTTGAAACAATTCAACTTGTTTCTTAAAGACTTTTTTAACCAATAAGAACAGCACTGCTGCAAATGCAAAACCAATTAAAGGTGAAAACAAAAGTGCCTTACCTACTTTTAATACTTGCTCCATGTCTACACCAGACGCGCCACTTCCAGCGTTCAAGATGTAGTTCATGATACCCACACCTAAGATCGAACCGATCAAAGTATGTGAACTCGAAGCAGGGATACCAAAAAACCAAGTCCCCAAGTTCCAAGTAATCGCAGCAATGAGCATGGCAAAAACCATGGCAAAACCGGCACCTGAACCGACATTCATAATCAATTCAACAGGCAGTAATGCAATAATACCGTATGCCACCGCACCACTTGCCACCATTACACCCAGAAAATTACAAAACCCTGCCCACATAACTGCAACAGGTGCAGAAAGAGCATTGGTGTAAATCACTGTGGCAACAGCATTGGCTGTGTCATGGAAACCGTTGACAAACTCAAAACCTAAAGCAATGAATAATGCCGTTGCAAGCAGAATAACTGAATACAGGCTCAATGCTGGAACATGAGATAAATCCGCCGCCAATTGGAAGCCAATATAAACAAGTGTGGAAATAATCAGTGTAAGAAACACCGGCATAAAAAACTTCGGTGTCGGCACATGAACATTGGTCGACGAGACTTGCGCCGACTGTTGTGCTGAATCTGAAACGGGAGTTTGATTAGAATTCATGCAGTCTGATGAAGAGGATAAGAATATCCCCTTATTGTTCAATTTAATTATTACAATTATATGACAAACAGCTGTCATATAAAGCATCTAAAACAGGCTTTATCTTAATTTTTAGCCGAATAAATCCATTCGGATTTATTTTTTAACAATAATTTTCAATTACTTAATATTTATTTCCTATTCATTATTCAAAAAATTTAAACTGCAATATTTCTGAAATAAAGTTGTAATATTTTTCAACCCTTTCATCAATATTTCACATAAGCCTATTTTACTGAACAAATATGACAAAGTTATGAATAAAAACATAAATTTAAATTGAATTGCTTAAAAATTAACAGAATGCTGTTTTAACATACTAAAAGGACAGACTTGGGCCTGCTCAGGCGTTTATTTGCGCTGCAGGATGTTCAATTTCTGTTAAAATAACGCACCTTTATTAAGCTAAATATTTAGAGAGAGTCATTGATGTCTACCCTCGCTACATTAAAAGCACTTCTTGCTCAACGTATTCTCATCATTGATGGTGCAATGGGCACCATGATTCAACGCCACAAACTAGAAGAAGCTGATTATCGTGGGGAGCGCTTTGCAGATTGGGCATCAGACCTCAAAGGCAACAATGACTTACTGGTACTGAGCCAGCCTCAAATTATTCAAAGTATTCATGAAGCCTATTTAGAAGCGGGCGCGGATATTATTGAAACCAACAGCTTTAACGGCACGCGTGTTTCCATGTCTGACTATCACATGGAAGATTTGGTTCCAGAAATTAACCGTGAAGCTGCACGTCTTGCCAAAGAAGCTTGTTTAAAATATTCAACACCAGACAAACCTCGCTTCGTCGCGGGTGTACTTGGGCCAACGTCAAGAACGTGTTCGATTTCACCGAATGTCAATGACCCTGCATTTCGTAACATTACCTTTGACGAACTAAAAGTTAATTATATTGAAGCTGCACATGCCCTGATTGAAGGTGGTGCAGACATTTTATTGATTGAAACTGTATTTGATACCTTGAACTGTAAGGCGGCGATTTTTGCGGTTAAACAGGTGTTTAAAGAACTGGGTTACGAATTACCTTTGATGATCTCAGGCACCATTACCGATGCTTCAGGTCGTACCTTAACGGGTCAAACCGCCGAAGCGTTTTGGAACTCGGTGCGTCACGGTGATGTATTGTCGATTGGTTTTAACTGTGCCTTGGGTGCAGATGCAATGCGTCCCCATGTTAAAACCATTTCAGATGTTGCAGATACCTTTGTTTCAGCGCATCCAAATGCAGGCTTACCTAATGCGTTCGGTGGCTATGACGAAACACCAGAAGAAACTGCGGCATTTATTAAAGAGTTTGCTGAAAGTGGGTTGATCAATATCACTGGGGGCTGTTGTGGTACAACGCCCGATCATATTCGCGCAATTTATAATGCAGTAAAAGACATTCAACCTCGCCAAGTGCCTGAGATAGAGCCTGCATGCCGTCTTTCAGGTTTAGAGCCGTTTAACATCACGAAAGACTCACTGTTTGTAAACGTGGGCGAAAGAACTAACGTAACAGGTTCTAAAAAATTCCTACGCCTGATTAAAGAAGAAAACTTTACTGAAGCCTTAGATGTTGCACGTCACCAAGTTGAAGGCGGTGCGCAAATTATCGACATCAACATGGATGAAGGCATGCTCGACTCTCAAGGCGCAATGGTGAAGTTTCTAAACTTGATTGCGTCTGAGCCTGATATTTCACGTGTTCCGATTATGCTGGATTCATCAAAATGGGACATCATTGAAGCAGGTTTAAAATGCGTTCAAGGTAAAGCCGTGGTGAACTCGATTTCCTTGAAAGAAGGTTATAATGAGTTTGTAGAACGTGCCCGCCTCTGCCGTCAATACGGTGCTGCTGTTATTGTCATGGCATTTGATGAAGATGGTCAGGCAGATACGGCGAAACGCAAGAAAGAAATCTGTAAGCGCTCATACGATGTATTGGTCAATGAAGTCGGCTTCCCCTCTGAAGATATTATCTTTGACCCAAACGTGTTTGCAATTGCAACAGGGATTGAAGAACACAACAACTATGCCGTTGATTTTATTGAAGCGACAGGTTGGATTAAGCAAAACCTGCCGAATGCTATGATTTCAGGTGGTATCTCGAACGTCTCTTTCTCTTTCCGTGGCAATGAGCCTGTACGTGAAGCGATTCACGCGGTGTTCTTGTACTATGCCATTCAGCAAGGTTTGACTATGGGCATCGTAAACGCAGGTCAGCTTGCGATTTATGATGATATTCCGAAAAACTTAAAAGATGCAGTTGAAGATGTGGTGCGCAACCAAAACCAAGGTGAGTCACTGCAAGATGCCACTGAAAAGTTGCTTGAAGTGGCAGAAGAATACCGAGGCAAAGCCGGTGCGCAACGTGAAGCCGAAAACCTCGAATGGCGTGAGCAAAGCGTTGAAAAACGTCTTGAATATGCATTGGTTAAAGGCATTACCACTTATATTGATGTGGATACAGAAGAAGCTCGTTTAAAGTCAACACGTCCCCTAGATGTGATTGAAGGTCCACTCATGCAAGGCATGAATGTGGTCGGTGACTTATTCGGTTCGGGCAAAATGTTCTTACCACAAGTGGTGAAATCTGCACGTGTAATGAAGCAAGCCGTCGCATGGCTGAACCCGTACATTGAAGCTGAAAAAACGCAAGCTCAAGCCAAAGGTAAGATTCTACTTGCCACAGTCAAAGGCGATGTGCATGACATTGGTAAAAATATTGTCGGTGTCGTTTTGGGCTGTAATGGCTATGACATTGTTGATTTAGGCGTCATGGTGCCCTGCGAGAAAATCTTGCAAACCGCGATTGATGAAAAAGTCGATATTATTGGTTTGTCGGGTTTAATTACACCATCTTTAGATGAAATGGTGTTTGTTGCCAAAGAAATGCAGCGTAAGGGTTTTAACATTCCACTCATGATTGGTGGGGCAACCACATCTAAAGCGCATACTGCCGTTAAAATTGATCCGCAATATCATAATGATGGTGTGCTTTATACTGCCGATGCTTCACGTGCGGTCGGTGTGGCTACGCAGCTTCTTTCTCCAGAAATGAAGCCCAAGCTTTTGGCAGACTATGCAGCTGATTATGAAAAAATTCGTATTCGTCTAGCCAACAAACAGCCAAAAGCGGCAAAACTGTCTTATCAAGATTCTATTGAAAATGCCTTAAAGATTGATTGGAACAATTACGTTCCGCCTAAGCCGCATATGCTGGGTCAAAAGGTATTTAAGAATTATCCGCTTGAAACCTTGGTGCCTTACTTTGACTGGACACCATTCTTCATCTCTTGGAGTTTGGCAGGTAAGTTCCCTGCAATTCTCACGGATAATATTGTAGGTGAAGCTGCAACTGATCTGTACGAACAAGCGCAAATTATGTTGAAAGACGTGATTGAAAATAAGCGTTTCGATGCGCGTGCAGTCTTTGGTTTATACCCTGCTAAACGAACAGGTGCAGATACGGTTCAAGTGCTTGATGAATCGGGTCAAACCGTCACCCATACTTTTGAACATATCCGTCAGCAGTCAGACAAAGTGACAGGCAAACCTAATTTGTCTTTGGCGGATTATATTGCGCCTGCGGATGCGAATCTGGAAGATTACTTGGGTGGCTTCACGGTGTCGATTTTTGGTGCGGAAGAGCTGTCTCATGAATATAAAGCCAAAGGCGATGATTACTCTGCTATTTTAGTTCAAGCCTTGGCGGATCGTTTTGCTGAAGCCTTTGCTGAGCATTTACATGAACGGATTCGTAAAGAGTTCTGGGCGTATCAAATGGATGAGCAGCTTTCGAATGATGATTTAATCAAAGAGAAGTATGTGGGTATTCGTCCTGCACCGGGTTACCCTGCTTGCCCTGAACATTCTGAAAAAGAAACGTTGTTTAGTTGGTTGGATTCGACCCAAGCCATTGGTACGCAGTTGACCTCAAGCTATGCAATGTGGCCACCGTCAAGTGTCAGCGGTTTTTATTATTCGAATCCGCAGTCTGATTACTTTAACGTCGGTAAAATTGCGCAGGATCAGTTGGATTCTTATGCAGAGCGTAAGGGTTGGACAATGGATGAAGCGAAGCGTTGGTTAATGCCAAACTTGGATGATTC
>CAZOGM010000023.1:33568-42127 GCA_964579445.1 uncultured Acinetobacter sp. | reverse complement strand
CCTGCTTGGCTCAAATTCCGCTGAGTTTCTTCAATATGTAAAGTGGAGACCATTTCACTACGGGCCACTTTAGCATGGTCATCCCAAATGGTGACTGCTATGGATGCGCCTATCGCCCCTGCCATGGTTCTGCAAAAGTTCATTAAACCTGCGGCAGATGCTAGTTCTTCTGTTTTAACGGAAGCTAAAGCCATATTGGTCAGTGGAATAAAGAAAAATGGTACAGCGAAGCCCTGAATAATTTGCGGTAAAGCCAATGCCATAAAGTCCGCATCTGTCACCCAGAATGAACGCATCAATGTTACACCACCCAAAAGCAGTAAGCCAAAACTGGCCAAAGCACGCTGATCATATTTGGTTGCGATTTTTGCCACAATCGGTGACATCATTAAACTGCCAAAGCCCATAGTTGCGGTTAAATAGCCTGCCCATGAGGCGGTATAGCCTAAATTAATTTGCAACCATTGAGGAATCAATACAATACTGCCAAAAAATGCACCAAAACCGAGGGCCAAAGCCAATGTAGCAATACTAAAACCACGGTATCTAAAAATTTTAATATTGACGACAGGATGCTTTTCGGTCAGCTCCCAAATCATAAATACCACAAAACCAATCAAGGTAATCACAGCCAATGAGGTGATCAGACCACTATTAAACCAATCGTGCTCATGCCCGAGATCGAGCATCAATTGCAATGCACCAATCCATAGAATCAGTAATGCCAAACCAATCGTATCGATTTTTAATTTTGAAATAGGGGTTTCTGCTGATTTGAGCAAACGCATTGCACCATAAGCACACAGCAATCCGACTGGAATATTAATAAAGAAAATCCAATGCCATGACAGATTATCACTGATCGTGCCACCCAGAATGGGACCTAGAATTGGGCCAACCACTGTGGTCATTGCCCACATGCCCATGGCTTGAGATTGCTTCTCAGGAGGAAAAATACGCATCAATAGCATTTGGCTGAGGGGCATAATCGGACCACCGAATATCCCTTGCCCAATACGACAAATCACCAGCATCGCTAAGCTATTCGACAGACCACATAAAATTGAAAATATAGTAAAGCCGAGTAAGCTGATGCTAAAAACCCGAACTGCACCAAAGCGACCTGCAAGCCAGCCTGTCAGTGGCACACAAATCGCTTCAGCGACTGCATAGGATGTAATGACCCAAGTTCCTTGCGAACTTGAAACAGCCAAACTGCCTGTAATATGAGGAACAGATACATTGGCAATGGTCATATCCAGTACGACCATAAAATTTGCCAATGCCAAAACAAAGGCGGCCAAAGCCAACTTAGCGCCTTTAAGGTCGCCGTATAACGCCGTGTTATTCATACGACATTACTTCGATGAAGTATCGATTGTAGCTTCCATGGATAAACCCACCCGAAGCGGATGCTCAACCAATTGCTTTGGATCAAGCTGAATACGCACAGGCAACCGTTGAACCACTTTAATCCAGTTACCTGTGGCATTTTGAGCAGGAATTAAAGCGAATGCAGCACCTGTTCCGCCTGAAAAGCCAATCACAGTGCCAGTATATTCAACTTTCTTGCCGTATAAATCTGAAGTTAAACTCACTTTCTGTCCGACTTTTACATCTGCCAATTGGCTTTCTTTAAAGTTGGCATCGACATAAAGTTGACTCAGTGGCACAACGCGCATTAAAGATGCACCTGAGGCTATACGCTGTCCCACTTGCACACTACGCCGTGCCACGACGCCATCTAAAGGTGCTGTAATTTCAGTGCGCTTTAAATCTAAACGTGCTTGGTCTACACGTGCTTGAGCCACCAATACATCAGGTGTAGTGGATTGATTTGTCCCTTTAATTAAAGCTTCACTGGCTTCTAAATTACTTTGTGCCGCTTTACGTTTAGATTCAGCTTGAGCAAGTCCAGCTTTAACCACCTCAAAATGTGCTTGAGCTGTTTGTAAGGCACGTTGTGACGTTGCCAATTCCTCTTTAGAGATCGCCCCTGACGCGCCTAATTGCGTACGGCGAGCCAACTCATCTTGAGCACGCTCAACGTCTACCTGTGCTTGAGCAACTTGTGCTTTGGCACTGCTAATGTCTTCACTACTGACCATGACTTGAGAATTTAAAGAACTACTATTGGCACTGCTTTGTGAATATTGACGCTTTGCTTTCGCCAGTTCTGCCTCGGCCTGCGCTAAAGCAATTTTGGCATCACTCGAATCTATTCGCGCAAGTACCTCTCCTTTCTTGACTGCTTGAGTATCTGAAACCAAGACTTCAGCAACCTGACCACTCACCATCGAGGTAATCTCAGCACTTTCAGCGCCGACATAGGCGTTGTCCGTACTGACTGTATGACTCAAAATAAATGACCAAATCAGGTAAACAAGCAAGGCAATAAAAACTAAAATAGCCACAATACTGAGTGCTTTGTTTCGTTTACTTTTCATTGCTGCATCATTTTTTAATTCTGATGCGTTTTCTTGAAGTGATAGAGATTTCGAATCATCTTCTAGAGATGACGCTGTATTCAATTTTTCTGACATCAGATCTTCCTAAAATAGGCACGAGACTTGATCAAGGACACCACATAAAGATTTTAAGGCAAGGGCAATAAAACGACTACACATTAAAATTCAACAAATGGAGGATGTGAATGAGAAAGCCATTATTTGATATATTGCTGGCGATTTTACTGCTAAAAATGAAACAATTTCGTAAAAAAAATTACTACTGCGTATACGTTTCTAAATTATTTTGTATTTTCACAGCATCAGAGTATTTTAATACCTATACCACAAAGAAAAGCCACGGCACATGCATGGCGTAACTTTTAAATCTTGATATACAGGTCATCTGCCAGATCAGTATGCATATGATGCAATGCCTGTAGCAATTGCTTTACCTTCGTCATTCACCATATTCATACGCATGGTACAGCCTTTACGTCCCATACGCAGCACTTCAGCCGTTGCAATAAAATACTGCCCACGACCCGGTGCGAGATAATCTACCCGCATATCTACAGTGGCTATACGAGATACTTTTTTAAGTGTATCGGCAAGTTGATCTGGCTCAGCGCGTTTATACAGCTCACCCATCGCCACAATACCACCAATACTGTCAAGCAATGTCGCAGCCACACCGCCATGTAATATTTGAAATGAAACATTACCTACTAAATTAGGCTTCATTTCGATATAACCTTCAATTTCATCATTCACCACACGCATTTGCATTTCGTTATGGGCAAAATATGGCGATGAATTAAACACTTGACTCAATTGGTTAAGTACCACGCTAATTTCAGGCTTTGTGCCTAAATGAAGGTTACCTGTCCATTTCTTTGGGGAATCATTCATAACAAACTCAAATTAACATCATGAGAAAAAACCATCAGCATTTTCCCAAAAACCGCATGAAGGGGGCTACAATGACCACAAGTTTAAATACCGAATATCGAGACTTTAATGACTTATACGTTTAATCGTCCTGCTTTTCCCGCTACACGTATGCGCCGTATTCGAAAAAATGACAAGCTCAGAGCGATGGTGAGAGAAACGCATCTATCTGCTGATCATCTCATTTATCCGGTATTTGTATTACCTGGTCAAAATCAGACCCAAGAAATCGCTAGTATGCCAAATATTCAACGTCTTTCGGCAGATTTGTTGTTAAACAAAGCTGAAAAACTTTTAGAATTGGGTGTTTCTAAATTGGCGCTTTTCCCTGTAACACCACAACAAGACAAAAGTTTAAATGCAGAAGCCGCATGGCGTGATGATGGTTTGGTGCAAAGCACCCTGCGTTTACTGAAAAAAGAACTCCCTGAAATGGTGCTCATTACAGACGGCGCACTTGATCCCTATACCACACATGGTCAAGACGGCATTTTGGATGAAACAGGTTATGTTTTAAATGATGAAACTGTTGAGTGTCTGATTAAACAAGGTTTAAGCCATGCTGAGGCGGGTGCGGATGTCTTTGCACCAAGCGACATGATGGATGGTCGTATTGCCGCCATTCGCCAAGCCTTTGAAGCCAATGGTCATATCTACACCAACATCATGGCGTATTCTGCAAAATATGCATCGAGCTTTTATGGCCCTTTTCGTGATGCAGTCGGTTCTGCGAGCAACTTAAAGGGTGGTAACAAATATAACTACCAAATGGATGTGGGTAACCGCGCTGAAGCTTTGCACGAAATTGCACTGGATATTCAAGAAGGTGCGGATATGGTCATTGTCAAACCCGGCATGCCTTATCTTGATATTGTCCGTGAAGTCAAAGATACTTTTGGCATTCCGACTTTTGTATATCAAGTCAGTGGTGAATACGCCATGCTTGCTGCTGCCATTCAAAATGGTTGGTTGTCTGAAAATGTCATTATAGAGTCGCTGATGTCATGCCGCCGTGCGGGTGCTGATGGCATTTGGACTTACTTCGCAGAAGATGCAGCGAAGATGCTCAAAGACATGAAATAAATTTATGACATAAGGAGTACGAAACAAATGTCATAAAATATTCATTGCTTATTCGGCTGATCTTAGATCAGCCTTTTTTATGGATAATCTTCAATCATCAAGGTCAAAAATCGAATCATGATATATAAAATCGAGATTTTGCATTTGAGTACATAATGATCTGTGATCTAATATCTGCACTTTAAATCGATAGATACGAGTGAAGGATGCGTGTTGCGATCATTGGTGCAGGAATCAGTGGCTTACTGACTGCACTAGAGTTGATAGAACAAGGTTGTTCGGTTCGTATTTTTGATCAACAATATGCAGGAAACGCCGCATCTTGGGCAGGCGGTGGTATCCTCTCCCCGATGTATCCTTGGCGTTATCCGGAAGCGGTTAATGCTTTAGCGAAACAGGGCAAATCCCTGTATGAAGAATGGAACGATAAACTCAAGCCAATTACGGGAATTGATTTTGAAATTCATGAAACAGGGATGCTCATTTTTGACCGTGACGATTTTGAAATAGGCTTAAATTACAGAAAACAATATCAAGATCCTATGCAATATTCTGAACATCTCACCAGTGCTCAGCTGAAAGCGATTAATCCACGAATTTCAAATGATTTTAATGAAGCAATTCACTTTCCACATTTAGCCAATGTCCGTAATCCGCGATTATTAAAATCCTTGATCCATTACTTAAAACAACATCCGAATGTTCAGTTTCATGAAAATACTTGGGTCGATCACTTCAATATTCAAAATCAAAAAATCCAGTCCATTCAATTACAAAATGGACAAAGTATTGAAGCAGATCATTATGTGATTGCAACTGGTGCATGGTCTGAACATTGGTCAAAGCAGCTCAATGTGCAAATTCCAGTACATCCTGTTCAGGGACAAATGTTGTTATTTAAAACACCCAAAAACTGGCTACCGACCATGTGTATGCATGAAGTGATGTATTTGATACCACGCCAAGATGGTCATGTGGTGTGCGGCTCTAGCATGGCTGAATTGGGTTTTGAACATCGTCCAAATATCCAAACGCAACAACATATTTATAAATCTTGTACGACACTCGTGCCCGAATTGACTAATTTTCCAATCGTAAAACACTGGGCTGGATTACGTCCCAGCTCACCCACAGGTGTCCCCTATATCGGAAAAATGCCTGAATTAACGAATCTATGGGCAAACTTTGGACACTTCCGAAATGGGCTATGTATGGGACCTGCATCAGCACGATTGTTACGCCAACTCATACTGAAACAGGAAACATTGACCAACGCGCAACCTTATTCAACTGATCGATTAAGCAAATAGATCATGGTTAAAGGGCATATTTTTAAGTTATAGCGCGATCAAATCTTCAAGCGCTTGTTTTAAGTTGGGAAACTTAAACTCAAAACCTGCATGTTGTAGCGCTTTAGGTTGAACATACTGCCCATTTAGAATCAATTGAGATTGTTCTCCCAAAATAGTCTTCATTACTACACTGGGCAGGTTAAAAAGTGGTTTTTTCTTTAAGATTAAGCATGCCGTATCCGCAAAGGTTTTTTGATTGACTTTTTCAGATGCAACCACATTAAAAACCTGCTCAGACGTATCCTTGAGCATTAAAAATTCGATGGCATGGATAACATCATGTATATGCACCCAAACGCAAGGTTGGCGGCCATGCCCAATTTTTTTAACCATGTTCATTTTAATCGGCATGAGCATTTGTGGCAAAATGCCGCCATTGCGCCCGAACACAACACCTAAACGAATAATTTTGGTATTTTGATCTGGATATTGTGCACTAACGGCTTCCCATTTTTGGCACAGCTCAGACATAAAAATGGCTTGAGGCGAAGCATTTTCATCACAGCTTTCGAACCACTGCTCTGAAGGATCAATACCATAAAAACCCACCGCAGAACCGGAAATGATTCGTTTAGGAATAACATTTCTCCTGCTCAAATACCGATATAAATTTTCAGTGGTGTCCACCCGACTGTGTATCAGCTTTTGTTTACGATGAGCTGTCCAGCGCCCCTGCCCAATACTTTCACCTGCAAGATTAATCACGTAATCAATTTGATCAGTGGTCAGTTCTTCCAAATTTTCAATCCACTGCATAGCGGGATGCTGAGCAACTTTATTTTTCTGTCTAGTTAAGCCAACGACACGATAATTTTGTTGTAGTAGATACGAAATCAATTGCGTGCCAATAAAACCAGAAGCACCTGTAACTAAAACCAATAATTTGCTCATCGTTTATACGCCTTATCGTTAAAGTTGCCTCTATGGTATATACACAAACAAGCCTTTATTCAAACAATTTAAGTCGCTAATATTTTATTTGCCATCCGTTCAGATTGCTTGCCATAGAACCAAAAAGTAATCACATAAAGTGGAATCATGTACATCATCAGCTGCGCAATCAGTTGAAATAAAAACTGTTTATGCGTAATAAATTGCAGCCATACTTGAACAATATTGTCTTCTTTCCAGTTGAAAATTAATGGTCCTAATAGCGCAAATAACATATTGTAGCTAAAGAAAATGAGGCTATAACCCAAGGCAATTTTATTACGCTCACTGGGTGTGGGCGCGCGTTGTTCCTTACGAATAAAATGAAACAGTACCAAAATCATTGCGATTAAAAATGGAAATGCAGTGAGCACCTGCCCTACAACACTTGGTGTCAAAGCAGCGATTACACCCACCATCATGGTTAAAATGACACAGTAGATAAAAAATCTTAAAAAATATTTGCTCAAAACAGCCATGCAGATTACTCAAATTTAACTTCACGAACACAGTATAGAAAAAAAATTCAACTTTATTTGTTTTTCTTGTCAACCAATCGAAAAGCTTTGTCGTTATAGAGAGTATAAGGTCAGTAGCAACTGCGAAGTATTTGCCATGGCATCCGCAAAGAACCACAGTGGCCTTTAACTCCAATGAGACTTATAAATCATGCTGGAGCCTCAAAGTTTAGAATAGCAGCCTAAATTTTATTGATGACAGCATTTTGGCCGACGATTTTCCATCACTCGAATCGTCGGCTTTTTATTGTCTATGGATGAATGTAAACGTTTAAATCCAATTTATTTTAAAGTTAATACAATCATTTAAAAAATGAGTCATTTTATAATTAATGATAAATATCAGTCAAAACCAAGATTGAATGTTCTATATTCTGTTTCGCATTCCATTTATACTTTTCTCAAAATCCCCCTTAAAACTTTATGTCAAAAAAAATCATAAATTCCAAAACCAAACCTAGTCAAAACAAATTTAAATCCTCTTTTTGGTCTTTTTTTTCATCTTATTGGATTTTAGGCTTACTTAGCATTCCGTTTGTTTTCTCCCTTTATCTGATTTATTACGCCATTCGTAGCGATCAGCAATTCATTCCTTTTTCGATGATCGCTTTAATCGGGGGCTTGATCTATGAAAGTTATCGCGTTACCAAAAGCTATGAAAAAATCCTGATTTATAGCCTTATTAGCTATGTGATTAGCCTTTTCGCTTTTGCGCCTCATAAAAATGAAGCCATTTATTCATTTGATGCACATTTTCACGCTTGGATTTTTTTCTACCTTATTGTCTATCTGCTCATTTTTGTAGTAGAACAACGCAAAAAAACCACAGCGAGCATCGGTGAAGGCACCAGTTTTTTATTTTATCTGGCTTTCGTATACTGGCTTTATGAACGTGATCTACTCAATATAGATCATATCTTCACTCAAATATTAAGTGCTTTAATGGTGGTCTATAGCGTGTTTGCTTGGGTTCATGCTTTTAGTCAGATTCCACATCGTGCGATCAGTCGCCTGCTTTTAAGTGTCGCCACCAGTACTGTAATCTTTGTTTTGTGTGTCAGCAATATTCTTCAGCTTTATAACCAAGGGGATTTAAGTTCAGAGCGACTTGCTTTTGAAAATATAATACTCAGCCTCCAGTACTTTTTTCTAGGTACATCTGCCATTTATCTCTTTCAAAATATGATGCTTTTACTCGCGTTTATACCAAGCAAATACAGCAGAACATATATTCGGGATTTTAAAGAGGCGGCTCAAAATCATATCGATCGATTTTCA
>CAZOGM010000023.1:0-33468 GCA_964579445.1 uncultured Acinetobacter sp. | reverse complement strand
AAGTCAAGATTCGCTACTATGTGTTTCGGGTAATTGGGTGATTTATCATGACTGTTCGTTTTTTACATACTTCTGATTGGCATTTGGGGCAATTCTTTTATAACCACTCACGCCACTATGAACATGAACAGTTTCTAGCATGGTTACTTACTCAAATTAAAGAGAAACAACCGCATGCCTTGCTAATCGCAGGTGATATTTTCGATGTGATTAACCCCGCATCTGCTGCACAAAAACAACTTTATCAGTTCTTGGCAGACGCGCATGAGCTTGCTCCACATATGCAGACCCTCATGATTGCAGGAAATCATGACTCTGGTTATCGCATTGAGCAAGTTGAACCTTTACTGGAAAAATACAATGCCAAAACAGTGGGTGTCATTCATAAAAATGCAGATGGACAACTTGATCTAGAGCGTTTACTGCTGCCTATTTACGATGAACATGAAAACATTGTCGCGTGGTGTTTAGCCTTACCCTTTTTACGTCCCGCTGAAATCACTGGCATCAATGAGCAAACGGCAAACAGTCAAACTGCGATTGCCTATGTACATCAACAACTCATTGCAGAAGCAAAAAAACGCAAAACTGATCACCAAGCCTTAATTTTAATGTCTCA
This sequence comes from uncultured Acinetobacter sp., assembly GCA_964579445.1. Taxonomy (GTDB): domain Bacteria; phylum Pseudomonadota; class Gammaproteobacteria; order Pseudomonadales; family Moraxellaceae; genus Acinetobacter. The sequence goes on along the minus strand of CAZOGM010000023.1, from coordinate 32,849 downwards.
TGCGCATATGCAGGGTGGTGAAACATCAGATTCAGAACGTCCAATTATCATTGGCAATGAAGAAGCGTTATCAACAGCACTGTTTGATGAGGTGATTGATTATGTCGCTTTAGGACATTTGCATAAACCACAAAAAGTCGGTCAAGAACATATTCGCTATAGCGGTTCACCTATTCCACTTTCATTTAGCGAAATCAACTACAAACATCAAGTGGTTGAAGTCAGCATTGATCCCCTGCAAGAAGATGAATCGCGCTTTCAGTTTGAAGCCATTCATGCACCTCGATCTGTACAACTGCACAAAATTAAAGGTGAACTCAATGAGGTTTTTGCACAGTTAAAAAACTTAAGTGCAGGCGAAATTGAAAATATTGACCAGCGTGAATATGTTGATATTGAATATCATACCCTTACGCCGCCACAACCCAATTTAAGGCATTTGCTTGAACACGCATTGCCCCCGAATCGTTATCGATTGGTGCGAATTTCTCGGCAGTATTTAGCATTAGATCAAACCAATGCTCAAGATATACAGATCAGTTTAGAACCACCCACGCCTGAAAAATTGTTTCAGCAAATTTGGGACAAACAAGGCTACACCAGTGACCCTACGGTCTATCAAGATTTCATGAGTTTGGTTGAAGCTGCACAAAAATCGCTTGAAGATGAAAAAACCCACTAAGGATTGCCATGAAAATTTTATCTATTCGCATAAAAAATTTGGCATCACTGGCGGGTGAGCATTTTATCGATTTTGAAAGTGATCCTTTGGCCAGTGCAGGACTGATTGCAATTGTAGGCAAAACTGGAGCTGGTAAATCGACCATTTTAGATGCCATGTGTTTGGCGTTATTTAATAAAATTCCAAGACTCAAAGACAGTGATGGCAAACTGACCGATGTCGATGGTTCTGAGCTGTTAACCAACTCGCCACTCACTGTTTTACGCCGCGGTACGGCGCACGGTTTTGCTGAGCTATGTTTTACTGCGCAAGATCAAAAACGCTATTTGGCACGTTGGGAAATTAAACGCTCTCGTGAAAAAATCGATGGCAAATTCCAAAGTGTACAACGCTATTTAAAATGCCTGACCGATGGTGTAGTCGTTGCAGACAAAACCAAAGCGGTCGATGACAGCATAAAAAAAATCAGTCAACTCAGTTTTGAGCAATTCACTCGCGCAGTTTTGCTTGCACAATCTGAAGTCACGGCTTTTTTAAAAGCACGCGACAATGAACGTGGTGAACTGCTTGAGTACTTAACCAATTCGAATATTTTCGGAAAAATTGGTCAGTTGGCGTATGAAAAAACCAAGCAGATCGCCAACCAACGTAAAGCGCTTGAAAATATACTTGGACATATCGAGATTTTATCCGATGAAGATTTAGATGCAGTCAAAACTGAATTTCATGAATGCAATACGCAATACAAAACACTCGAAAATGAAAAAAAATGTTTAGAAAAACATCAACAATGGTTTGAGTATAAACAGAAACTCGACAGCGATATTATCGTTAAACAACAGTATTATGATGACCAGTTGAACGCTCAAAAAGTATTAGCAACTGAGAAGCAGCAACTTACTCAGCTTGAGATCTTTTCAGAGATTCGCCCTGTGGTGTATCAAAAACAACAACTGGATAAAAATTTAACGCTGCTTGAGCCAAAAATTCAAATTAGCCAAAGTCATTTTGATGCATTTACAGTTCAATTTGATGCGCAAAAAAAGCATTACCACCATGCAGAACAAGCGCTAAGCAATATACAAAATTTTGAACAACAATATCAAAACCCACTTGCTGAGGTTCGTAAATGTGTATTGGCACGTGATACGATTGCAGATGAATATAAAAAAATTAAAAACAAAGCGACAGAATTAAATTTAAAGCTGCCTCCGCTACTTGAACAACAGCGTAAGCTCGACGCATCGATTCAATACGCCAACAATGAAAAAGCCCTACTTCAGAAGCATTTAGAAGACAGCCAACAATTTTCTGAACTTGATCAAGGTTTAGCTGCGCATATTCAGCAGCTTAATCAATTTATTCAACAGCATCAAAAAATTGAACAACAACTGGGTAACTTAACTGAAGCCAAAAACAAAGTGAGTGCGCAGCAAAACCAATTTAAGCAAATGTTGGCGCAATATGGCGAAGTTGAACAGATCCAAATTCAGGTGAAGACATTAAGACACACCCGCGAGCAAAAGATCCAACAACTGAATCAACTTGACGCATTTCAGCAAAACTTTCAACAATGGTGTGAACTCAAGGAGCAATCAGTAAAGCTCACCCAAACGCTTGATCATGCCAATACGCGCTCTAAACAATTCAACGACACTGTGCATAAAACGGAAGCTGATTTTCAAAGCATTAAGGCAGAGCGAATTCAACTTCAAAAAATGTTGCAACAACAGCGTTTATTGCATGCTGAAAACATTGAAAAGCTTCGTGCTGAGTTACAAGCAGATCAACCGTGTCTAGTTTGTGGCAGTACCGAACATCCCTACAGACAAGATGACTCAAGCATTTCTAAAGCGTTATTTGAATTACAACTACAGCAAGAACAACAAGCAGAACTTAAAGAACAAGAAGCATTTAATGCGTGGCAGATCAGTTTAAAAGCGCTGACCGAAATCAATACTGAAATGACACAAATTCAATCCCATCTTCAACAGTCCCAAGAAGCATCCATCCTGCTCCAAAAAGAGCTGAGTGATCGAGCAAAACATTTGATAATCGAAATAGATTTCGAACGTGATCCAGCCCTATTGAAGAATTACATTCAAAATACTCATACTGAATGGATGTTAAATATAAAAAATGCTGAACAGCAATGTTTACAGCTAGAGCAAGTTGCAAAAGATCAACAGGCATTAAAACAACATCTTCAAGACTCGCAGTATTTGTTGTTAAGCGCGGAGCAACTTCAGCAGCACGTTCAACATATTGTGAAGTGTTTAACAGCAAGTGAATTAGAGCAATGGCACTCAGAAGTAACCCAAGTTGCGAAAACGATTTGCGCTCAGTTAGACAAGCGCGCAGCAACGCTTACGCAACTGGACAGTCTAAATAGAAGCTTAGATCATGATCAGCAAAATTTAGATCTGCTTAAAACCAATCTGATCCATTTAAATCAACAGATTTTGGAGCACGAGCAAGCATTAACAGACACCTCTGAAAGAGGTCGAAAAAATACAGATGCTGCCAATCAGCTTATTTTAACCATGACGGGATTAGCACAGACCAAACCAAATGAATGGCTGATTGCACACGATCAAAAGCGACAACATGCGCAGCAGCATTACACTGAAGTCAAGCAACAATTTGAACAGACCCGACTCCAGCATGAACAGCAAAAAAATAGCTTAGATCAGCTCAAAGCGCAGCAACTTCAAATCCAAAACTCGCTTTTAAGTTTAATTGAAGACATTACAACGTGGTTGGTACAGCATCCAAACTTCAATCTCGATCAATTGATTGCGCTGAGTCAAATTAGCCCTGCTCAAGAACAACATATTCGTTTAAGCATTCAAAATAATGAACGTCTGGTAAATGAAGCTTTGTCTGCATTAAAGACCATGCAAGAGCAATTGGCAGAGCATGAACGACATAAACCCGATATAGATGCTACCGAATTAAAAGCGAGCATTGAACACAACCTTCAAGCACTTCGAGTACAACAAGATTGCCGAGATCGTTTGAAATCTAAACTGGATATGCACCAGTCAAATCTTGATAAACAAAAACAATTTGCGCAAGAGATTCAAGAGATTCAGCATGAGGAACATCGTTGGGGTAAAATTTCGGGTCTGATGGGCGATGCTAACGGCAAGCGCTTCCGTGATTATGCCCAGCAGTACAATCTGGATATTCTGATTGAACATGCCAATCAGCAACTCACGCTCTTATCTCAGCGTTATACCTTAAAACGCTTAGACAATTCTTTAAGTCTTGCCATCATTGATCATGACATGGACGGTGAAATGCGCTCCGTTTCTTCACTCTCTGGGGGTGAATCATTCTTGACCGCCCTCGCCTTATCACTAGCGATTGCCAATATGGCTTCGGGCTCAATGAAGATCGAATCATTATTTATTGATGAAGGTTTTGGGACACTAGATGCATCATCCCTACACATGGTCATGAATGCTTTAGATCAATTGCAAAGCCAAGGTCGTAAAGTGGTGCTCATTTCTCACATTCAAGAAATGCATGAGCGGATACCTGTACAAATTCAAGTTCGACCATTAGGTGCAGGTGCAAGTACCATTGAAATAGTTGGATAAAAATAAAGCCCTCATCAGAGGGCTTTAAATAACGAACTAAAAGTTTAATTTTTCTTGTCACCTGGAAATGCATTCGGTGCAGGTGCATAAGTATCTGCTGCATCGACCACCGCCTCTACTGGTTCAATCGGTTCCACTTCATATACAACAGAGCCAATGATTCCTGTATTGTCAATTGACCCCTGAGATGAGTTTGCAGCATAGGATTCATCAGGCTTTCCAAAAGTAAATGATGCAACAGCTGAGTCGCTCTTACGGAAGCCTTCAATCGTTAAGCTTCGATGTGGACCAAGCACATAACCACTTGCATATTTAGATGCTTCCTGACCGGTTAACACATCTAAACCATCAACACTTGCCACAATTTCAAAGGTTTTATCCGAATGGTTTTTATACTGTAATTGGTAACTCTGACCGTCTTTAGCTTTTAAGAAATAGTTTTTGCCATCTCGAATTAAAGGCAATAGTTTGGCTTGATCATCCAGCACGCTAAAGCTAATCACACCAGATGCCATGGATAGACTGTTAATCGCCTTGCCTCGGTACTGTTTACTCGCGTAGCGAACTGAAGCTTGTGCAATCGGATTAATACTTAAGCGATTTAATTCAACACTGGTGACATTTGATGTCACATCATCACCCCATTTGGTGCCGAGCTTTTCATGTTCAGCGGTTTCTGCATTTGCAGCATCTGTGGCTTCTGCTGAAGTTGAATCTGCGACAACAGCCGCATCTGCTGCACTTTCTTCAGTCTTTTTTGCACATGCCGACAACAATGAACCAAGTATGAGACACAGCAGTAGATGTAAAAAATAATTTAATTTCATAATTCATGCTCATTATTATTGATATTGGGGAGGTCTAACTTATTATATTCACAATTATAGAATGTGAAACCTGATTTGGTTGACATGATTTTGTTATGATTTGTATAAATTATCGACAGAAATTTAATCTTAAAAAAAACCCTAAATAATGTTAGGGTTTTGATCTGACCATTTAGATTTAGACATTTCATGCAATTCTTATTCTGAATAATCTCGCGCACCAAACAACGCCGTACCGACTCGCACCATGGTCGAACCTGCCGCAATCGCATCATCCATGTCTGCCGACATCCCCATACTCAAAGTATCCCAAAGCTCAGGGCGCGCATGCTCTATACGGACATCCTCAAAAAGCCTTTTTGCATCGATAAATGCTTGCGGATTGTTGGGTGCAGGAATCACCATTAAACCACGCAAATTTAAATGTGCTAATCGGCTGATCTGGTGTACCAAATCAGCCACCTCTGCCGGCTGACAACCATCTTTGCTCTCTTGCGCATCAATATTGACCTGTATACAAATATTTAAAGGTTCTGGATGACCTTCACGCTGACTCGATAAACGCTGCGCAATAATGAGACGGTCTACACCATGTACCCAAGCAAATTTTTCAGCCAAATGTTTGGTTTTGTTGCGCTGCACATGACCAATAAAATGCCATTCAATATTTAAGTCATGTAAGGCTTCAATTTTTTCCAAAGCTTCTTGCAAATAGTTTTCACCAAAAGCACGCTGGTCTGCTGCATACATCTCCCGCAGTGCTTGACTTGAATGGGTCTTAGACACGGCCAATAGTGTCACTTCAGATGGTTCTCTCTGTACCTGCTGACAAGCCTCTTGAATCTGTTGCAATACATGTGCTTTTGCGAGTTGAAGACTTTTCATTGACAGGATTCTCATTTAATTCATCTTTTTTTTCTTTCCAATTCGGCTAACTGTTGGTTAAGCTGTCGGAAAGCCTTATCATTCTAACAAAATAATTACGATTAATTTGAACTCGGGGAATTTATGGACATCACAGAATTATTGGCTTTCTCGGTAAAAAATGGCGCATCGGATCTACATTTATCAGCAGGCATGCCGCCCATGATTCGTGTCGATGGTGAAGTACGTCGAATCAACTTACCGGCACTTGAGCATAAAGATGTGCATCGTTTGGTTTATGACATCATGAACGATAAGCAGCGCCGTGATTTTGAAGAAAAATTAGAGACCGACTTCTCCTTTGAAGTGCCTGCGGTCGCCCGATTCCGTGTCAACGCTTTTAACCAAAACCGTGGTGCAGGTGCGGTATTTCGTACCATTCCATCCAAAGTCTTGTCTATGGATGACTTGGGCATGGGACAAATTTTTAAAGATATTTGTGAATATCCACGTGGTATCGTGCTGGTCACGGGTCCAACAGGTTCGGGTAAGTCCACCACACTTGCAGCGATGATGGATTACATTAATGAAAACCGTTATGACCATATTTTAACCGTTGAAGATCCAATCGAATTTGTACACCAATCTAAAAAATGCCTGATCAACCAACGTGAAGTTCATCGTGACACCCATGGTTTTAATGAAGCACTGCGTTCAGCACTGCGTGAAGATCCAGACATTATTTTGGTCGGTGAGATGCGTGACCTTGAAACCATTCGTTTGGCACTGACTGCGGCGGAAACAGGTCACTTGGTGTTTGGCACACTACATACCACCTCAGCGGCAAAAACCATTGACCGTGTGATTGATGTATTTCCTGCTGAAGAAAAAGACATGGTTCGTGCGATGTTATCTGAATCGCTTCAAGCCGTAATTTCGCAAACGCTTTTGAAGAAAACGGGCGGTGGTCGTGTCGCTGCGCATGAAATTATGATTGGTATTCCTGCAATTCGAAACTTAATCCGTGAAAATAAAGTCGCGCAGATGTACTCGTCTATTCAAACTGGTGCGAACTACGGCATGACCACACTGGATCAGACTCTAAAAACATTGGTGTCTAAAGGTATAATTACAGCTCAAGTGGCGCGTACAGCAGCAAAACAACCTGAGTCATTCTTATAAAAATTAAAATTTAATGAACTTTTTGGGGACAGATATGGATTTTAACGATCTGCTCGACATGATGGCAACCCACAAAGCATCTGATTTATTTATCAGTGCTGATGTGGAACCTTCAATGAAAATTAACGGCGAAATTGTGGCTGTGGGCAAAACAAAACTCAATGGTGAAATCATTGCAAAGTTATTGCATAGCATCATGAGTGATAAACAGCGACAAGAATTTGCAGAGACCCACGAGTGCAATTTTGCGATCAGTAACAAAGAGCAAACAGGGCGTTTTCGTGTGAGCGCATTTCAGCAGCGCGACCTACCCGGCATGGTACTCAGACGTATTGAGACTAAAATTCCCACAGTAGATGAGTTAAAACTGCCACCCATACTCAAAGATTTGGCCATGACCAAACGCGGCATTATTATTTTAGTCGGCGGTACGGGTACAGGTAAATCCACATCACTGGCATCTTTAATTGGTTATCGCAATAAAAATGCCAAGGGTCATATTATTACCATTGAAGACCCGATTGAGTTTATTCATCAACATGAAGGTTGCATTATTACCCAGCGTGAAGTCGGGATTGATACTGACTCATTTGAAGTCGCACTGAAAAACACCTTGCGTCAGGCCCCTGATGTGATTTTGATTGGTGAAATTCGCTCACGTGAAACGATGGATTATGCTTTGGCATTTGCTGAAACAGGTCATTTGGTGTTTGCCACCTTACATGCCAACAATGCCAACCAAGCGATTGATCGGATTATCCATTTCTTTGATGTAGACAGACATAATCAGCTGTTTATGGATTTGTCTTTGAACTTAAAAGCGATTGTTGCACAGCAACTGGTGACATCTATCGATGGTCAATCACGCCGTGCGGCTATTGAAATTTTAATCAACTCGCCTTTAATTTCAGATCTCATTCGTAAAGGTGAAATTCACGAAATTAAAGAACTGATGAAACGTTCGCGCGAACTGGGTATGCAAACGTTTGACCAAGCCCTGTTTGATTTATATAAAGCTGGCCACGTCTCTTATAAAGATGCATTGAAGCACGCAGACTCTGCCAACGATTTACGTTTACAAATTAAATTATCTGAACAAGGCGCTGAGCACTTGATGAATGCAAGTTCAAAGCTCACTTTTGACCGTGAGTAATGTGCATTACTTGATCTTGTAATCAATGATTCAACAAAAAAAGGAGCTCTTATTGAGCTCCTTTTTTATAGAAAAAAGCAGATTATTTTTTGCGATAAGCTTCTTGGCATTCAGGCGCATTACAGTAACCATAAAGGTTAAGGGAATGACCTGTTAAAATAAAGCCGAGCTTTTCAGCAACATCATGCTGTTCTTGCTCAATGGTATCGTTAGAAAATTCAACAACTTTATTACAGTTATGACAGACCAAATGATCATGATGATCATCTTGCATAATTTCAAAAACAGAGTGGTTGTTTTCAAAATGATGGCGTTGAATAATGCCAGCCGCTTCGAACTGCGTTAACACACGGTATACAGTCGCTAGACCGACATCTTCGCCTTGTTCAAGTAAGGTCTTATAAATGTCTTCAGCACTCAAGTGGTGCTGTCTTGAATTTTCCAATAATTCCAAAATCTTGATTCGTGGAAGGGTGACTTTAAGTCCAGCTTTTCGTAAATCTTGATTGGAAATAGGCATGTAAAAAGGTCTCTCAACAAATTTTAAGTTGGAATATGCAACAGAGTTGAGATGCAGTATGATCTATCCTTGGATCAAATGCATCATAATTAATTTGGGATAGTGTAGCAAAATGCAAAAAATCATGCTGACGTTATTCGTCACTTCTTTACTGGGTGGTTGTTCTGTCTTTGGTGTCTATAAAGTTGATATTCCGCAAGGAACACCACTTACCCAAGCCCAAGCCTCAAAAATACAAGTCGGGATGACTTATCAACAAGTGCGTTTTTTACTCGGCAGTCCAACGGTTACTGATCCGATGAATCCATTACGTTGGGATTACCTCTACAACTATATCCCGGGAACCTATGCGAAGAAAGCCAATATTCCGGCAGCTCAAGGTCAACACCTGAAGGTGTATTTCAATGAAACGGGTATCGTGAATAAAATCGAAGGATTAGAAACCATTCCTGAATCTCAACCTGGCTTACCTGCATCAAAAGAAGCGATTTTAAACGCGCCCCCACTATAAAGAATTTCAATAAAAAGAAAACCCCTCTTTTGAGGGGTTTTTTATATCAATTCAATTGTTTAAAGCGATTACTTCGACAGTAGCGACTGGTCGGATTGGCAGCAGCACGTTTGCGGCGAATCTCTTTGGGGTTAATCATGAGCGGTCGATAAATTTCAACACGATCACCCGGCTGTATTGCATACTCAAGATCTTGAATCTTGCGTCCGAAAATTCCAAAAATGAGTGGCTGCGGTAGTTCAACTTGCTGTTGAATGCCACTTTTTTCAATTGCAGCAGCAATGCTCATGCCTGACTCATACGCCACTTCAATATGAAATTGCTGATCTAGTCCTGCATATGCCACCCATACTTTCGCGTTCATTAAATCATTTGTCCAAGATACGACACGATGGCCAACACAATGGAAAGTGGCAACACGATACGTACTGCAATACGCCACAAGTTGTAAAATACTTCACCGCTGAAATTTAAGGCCTTGCGTAAATGACTGATTTTCATGATCCAACCCACAAAAATGGAATAGATCAAACAAATAAACAAGCCCCACAGCATTAATACAGAATTTAGAATCATGGTACTTTGTGGAATCACCCAAACCAATAAAGCGGCTAAAAGCACTGCGAATTGAAGCAGGACAGCAACTTGACGCTGTTGTAATTGCTCTTTGGCCAATTGCAATAAAAGTGCTGCAGCACAAATGGCAGTGAGCAAAATCGTATACGCTGGAACTTGTGCAGAAATGGCAAAGTAGCCAAAAGCAACAATGGCTATGAGCTGTGCAATCCAAATAGGCAACGTCACTTTAGATGCCGTATTCTGTTGGGACGTTACACTGAGGCTAGTTTGCCAATACAGACCCAAGCCTAAACCACTTGCCACCAAAGCTAAAATGGTGGCATTGCCCCACTCTTTAAACTCAATCGGTGTCACTTGCCAAGTTTGAACTTGCGTTCCATATACATGAGATAAAATCAAAGATGCAATCACGCCAATAGCGGTGAACAGCACCAAGATTTGACGTGATATAAAAGACAAGCCAAGCGCAATCACGGCGCAAATTACAAACAGAACATTCACTTGAATAGGCAATTGGGTATAGTTTGAGGTTAGATTTGCAATATTGGTGAGTAAACCACCTGCCAAAAATGCAATAAAGACCACAGATAACCAACCGACCAAACGCCATTGCTGTGATGCATCCGCATCACGGGTGAGACTTGAAAGCGCATTTAATGCTGTTGTTTTTGAACGCTTAGCCAAGGCAATTTCTAAATAAATAATCGGTAAAGCCAGAAAGATCATTGTGCCAATCCACAACAACCAAAAATCAATTTGTCGATCGATTTGTACACCAAGGCTAGGTGCAAGACCTACAATGACCATAAACGATAAACAAAATGCCATGAGCGGCGATAACCATCGTGACATAGCTGTGTCCTGCATGACGTATTCCATGAAAAAGTCTTGTGCTATTTTGCCCTTGTCATTCATTAAAATCAAAGTTTAGCCATAAAAAAGTAAACCATCCGCTGAGATGATTTTCTATGCACGTCTGTTATCGTATTTTTTGGTTGTTTTTATTCATTAAACTCAAGCCGAAGCAGATTCAAACCTTATGAAAAAAAGCGTGAAAACCAGTTTTTGCCTTTTTTCTTTTCGTTTTCACTAATAATGCCAATCATATTGGTTTTAACTGCTCCAACATAATCTGCATCATCATGTTGAATATGATTGATAAGCCATTTAGACAGCACTTCATGCAGCTCATTTTCAATCGAGTGACCTTGTTCAAAACGATCACGATAAGCTTCGATTCTCTTAATAAATAGGTCATGTACACGCTTATGAGGAACGCGATACTTATAACCAGCTTCTTCTTGTAAGCTTTCTTCAAATGTAAAATGTGACTGTGTATAGTCAATAATATTGTCTAAAATTTGTTGAGTCTGAGTACGATCTTTTTGATCACTCACATCATCTATTTGATTAATGAAATCTAAAATGCGCTTATGTTGATCGTCAATTACATCGATTCCAGTATTGTAATCTGGCACCCATTTCATCTTCATACGATTTCCTTAAAACAATGATTAACGAGCTTTAAGGCCATCTTATACAGATCGTTTTTAAATAAAAATGAACCAACTTGGTCGGGATTAAGCTTATTTACATAAAAACAACACAAGCGCATGATATGCATCATGATTTTAAATTAAACCAACCAAAAGACTCAATTATTAATTAACCAAAATTTATTTATATCAATAACTTATATTTAAATTACAATTAATTTAGCTACATAAATGGGTTAGCTAACCTTAATATTGATCTGCTTTGGTAACGCGTTTTAAGCTCGGATCCGCTGCTTCTCGTACTAATCGTTCAACATGGGTTAACGCTTTTTGTATCGGTTTACCTTCTCTAAATAAAATCATTTCACCCGGTTGATAGGCGAACCATTCTTCATTGTCGGTCAACGGTTCGGTGGTAATAACGGCAACACGATCTTCAGGTGTCGTGACATCACTGAAATCAACTTCCACATCTAAATCAATCAATCGTGCTGGTTGAAATGGATACTCACGTACAATCCAATGCAATTTGGTCGTTGCATAGCTAAAAAGCGCTTGACCATTGGATAAGCAAAAATTGAACGTCCCATGTTCAGCGACATGTGGAGAAATCTCCTCCAAGACAGAAAAAATGTCGGAGAGACTGGGTTCGTTATAACCAAACTTCAACACCAAATGATCGAGTAGATAGCAAAATGCCAGCTCACTGTCGGTATTTCCAACTGGGGTAAATTTTCCAGACAAACGCGGTGCAAAACCATGTAGGTCACCGTTATGTGCAAAAATCCATTGCCTGCCCCACAATTCACGAATAAAGGGATGTGAGTTTTCTAAGGTGATTTTGCCTTGTGTGGCTTTACGAATGTGCGCAATGACGTTGCGCGATTTGATCGGATAGTTTCTGACTAGATCCGCAATGGGTGATTCGACAGCCGACTGGTTATCGACAAAAAGTCGACAGGCTTTGTCTTCAAAAAAGGCAATGCCAAAGCCATCTGAATGATCAGAGGTGATGCCTGCGCGCTGAGAAAATCCACGAAAAGAAAAGGTGATATCCGTGGGTGTCGCACAATTCATTCCGAGTAGTTGGCACATAGTCTTTCATTGGTTTTTAATTATAAAGATGATTGTGCATCACCACGTAGATGCTTGCAAATCTGATTATCTGCAATCGAATGTGTTTTGATCGATTTCTATACATCAGCCTTCATTCAGAACAAAATTTGCGGCAAATATCCACTCAAGATCACATTCATTTGACCATTTATTTGATCATTCGTATGTTTAGTCGAAAAAAAGCCACTACATTGAGTGGCTTTTTTTTATGAGAATCTCAAGTGAGATAAAACTGAGTTTATGAAGATGACTTACTTGGTTTTGTACGGTTGGTAATTAAAGTTCCCACGCCATGATCAGTAAATATTTCAAGCAAAGTCGCATGGGGTACCCGCCCATCAACAATGTGGGCACTGACTACACCACCTTTAACCGCGTCTAGCGCACAGCCTACTTTAGGAATCATTCCGCCGTAAATCACGCCCGTTTCAATTAAACGATCCACTTCTTGGGTACTTAAACCAGTGAGTAAATTTTTATTTTCATCTAAAACACCAGAAATATTGGTCAATAGAATCAATTTTTCTGCACCTAAGGCTTCAGCCACTTTGCCCGCCACCAAATCTGCATTGATGTTATAAGTATTACCTTCATCATCTACGCCCAGCGGTGCAATCACAGGAATAAAGTCACTACTAGTAAACATTTCCAGTACATCAGTTTTGACCCCAATGACTTCGCCCACGAGACCCAAATCAATTTTCTGAACTGTGCCATCTGCTCCGACTTTTTCCATCAAGAGTTTTTGTGCACGCAGTAAATTACCATCTTTACCGGTTAAACCAATCGCACGACCACCATGCTGATTGATCAAGTTCACAATAGATTTGTTCACACTACCACCCAACACCATCTCAACCACTTCCATAGTGGCTGGGTCAGTCACACGCATACCGTCAATACGTTCTGATTCGCGTCCTAACTGCTTTAAAAACGAATCTACCTGTGGTCCACCACCATGCACCACAATCGGGTTTAAACCGACTGTTTTGAGCAGTACAATGTCACGTGCAAATGAGCTTTCCAGTGCAGGATCGGTCATGGCATTACCACCGTACTTCACCACCAAAGTTTTACCTGTAAAGCGTTGAATATAGGGTAAAGCTTCAGTCAGAATTTGAGCTTTATCGATGCCAGTTTGTTGTTGTGGCATTCGCCTCTCCTCTTGTATATAGCTAAAGATTAATGTGCATTTAACATATCTTGTGCAATTTTTGGGTATTGATCACTTAACATTGCCGCAAATTTTTCACGAATCTGCATTAAACTCGCAGCACTTTCTGCATCAAAGCGCACTGTAAAGTATTCGCCCGTATTGGATGCCCGCATAATGCCAAATCCATCCTGAAAATCAAGACGAATTCCATCTATTTTACTGACACAAGCCCCTAAACCAACACTACGCGCTTCAACGAGCTTCAGCACCTCAATTGGATCAGTGCGATCCGTACTAATATAGGTATCTTCTGTACCAAAGCGATCAGGATACTGGGCAAATAGTTCAGATAAGCTAGTGTCTGGATGTTGACTCAAATATTCCATTATACGCAAGGCAGCGTAGAGTCCATCATCATAACCAAAGCCGCGCCCATCATTGAAGACATAATGCCCTGCATACTCTCCCCCAAATACCGCTTTGCCTTGGGTTTGAGACAAATAACGGCGCATAAAACTGCTGCCTGTGCGAATCATTTTGGGTTGACCGCCGCATCGCTCTACGGTGTTTTTCACCATACTTGAGCATTTCACATCAAAAACCACTTCATGTGCAGGATGTGATGCCAGACAAAGTTCGGCAAACAGTGACAATAAACGATCTGCAGAAATAATATGGGCGTTTTCATCCAACAACACGACCCGATCACCGTCACCATCTAAGGCAATGCCCAAATCGGCTTGATGTAACCGAATTTTGGCTTGTGCTTGAGTTAAATGAATGGCAAGCGAAGGATCAGGTGCATGATCTGGAAAATTACCATTGGCCTGACAGCGAATTGAAATCACTTCACAGCCCATTTTTTGTAAAACCAAATCTGCACAGCGCCCTGCTGAGCCATGCAAACCATCTAATACAATTTTTAAAGGGCGTTTTAGCTGAATATCGGTGAGCAATGCATTTTGATATTTTAAACAATACTCGGCTTTGATCTCATGCGGATGAATCAGGTTTTCCGTATTTTTTTGCTGATGATAAAAGTATTGCTCAGCGATATTACCAACCTGTTGAATCATGTCTGGACACGGAGGTTCAGATTGAATAATCCATTTCACCCCATTGTCTTCTTTAGGGTTGTGACTTGCGGTAACAATAATGCCGTTACCTCGGGTTTCGCGCGCAGCGAAATACATTTGTGGGGTTGAGCAACAGCCCAAATCAACAACAGTAATATTATTTTTCTCTAGTTGCTGCGTTAAAATTTTGGCATAACTTGGACTGGTCAAGCGCGCATCGTAGCCCATGACCACATGCGTTTGACCATACTGTTCAAACTGCTCAGCGAGACCGCGCCCAATGGCGCTCACCACTTGAGCATCCAATACGCTAATTTTCCCTCGAATATCGTATGCGCGGAAAATTTGGCGTGGAAATAATTGATGATTTATATTCATACACACGACGACATGCTGACTGATCTATTTTATTGTTCTGAAAAAGTGCTGTAACACAGCCTCAGGTGCAATTAGATTTCGCATTAGGTTTTAGAAATAAAAAGTTACTATATCGAACTTATAGCAAAGTTACTCATATATTTTGTGTTGCTATTTTTTATTAAAATTTTTAAAAGCCTGATTGCTCAGGCTTTGTATCTAACAATTAGTTTTTACCTGTGTGGCCAAAACCGCCAGCACCGCGTTCAGTTGCTTCAAATTCATCTACTAAATCAAATTCAGCTTGAATCACAGGCACCAACACATACTGTGCAAGGCGCTCACCTGGTTCTAAACTAAAGGTGGTTTGACTACGGTTCCAGACAGACACCATCAGCTCACCTTGGTAATCTGAGTCAATGAGACCAACCAAGTTACCCAGTACAATACCATGTTTATGACCTAGACCCGAACGGGGCAAGATCAAACCTGCGAACTGTGGATCTTCAATATAAATGGCCATACCAGTTTTGACCAAAACCGTTTGACCTGGCTCGATTTGAATCGTCTCATCTACACATGCACGTAAGTCTAAACCTGCCGAACCCGTGGTCGCATATGTTGGAAGTGGCCAGTCTTGACCCAAACGCGTGTCCAAAACTTTTACTTGAACTTTCATCAGCTATCCTATGTTTTAAATCAATTAACGTTTCAATAATGCTTTCAAATTTTGTAAATACTGCTGTGCTTGTTGCTTCGGGTCGACATGCTCAGAAAGTTTTTTCTTGCGTCCTAGCCAATCGACTTCATCTTGTGGCAACTCATCTAAAAAGCGACTTGGGGTCATTTGCTTCATTTGACCACCGTTTTTACGCTGCTCTGCCAAAGTCAAAGTTAACCCTTGCTTCGCACGAGTAATGCCCACGTACATCAAACGACGTTCTTCTTCGACCGTTTCGGCTGCAATCGAGTTTTTGTGTGGCAGCAGTTCTTCTTCCAAGCCCATAATATAGACAAAAGGAAACTCCAAACCCTTGGATGCATGTAGCGTCAGCAAGTTCACTTTGTCAGTATCTTCATCTTCTTGTTGCTGCTCTAGCATATCGAGGAGCACCATTTTTCGAATTACACTTTCAATATTTTTGTCATCGACATCTTCAGCACGGTTAATCAGACTTTGAATACTGCTGTATAAGGTCTCAATGTTATCGAGCTTGGTTTTTTCTTGTGCAGGCGTTGCCGCACTCTCTTTGATGTAGTCGATATAGCCTGCTTCAAACATCATTTGACGGATTTTGGGTACAGGCTCATCATCATCGAGCAGTTCACGGGTAAAGTTTTCTATAAACTCTGCAAATTCTGCCAACTGTGATGTCGCTTTCTTCGGCATCACCATGGTTAGGCGCTGATCACTGGCCGCAGCTAAGAGTGACAGATTATTTTCCTGTGCAAATAGCCCCAGTTTTTCTAAAGTCACAGGACCAATTGCGCGCTTAGGCGTGTTGATAATGCGTAAGAATGCACTGTCATCTTCAGGGTTAATAATGACCCTTAAATAGCTCATTAAATCCTTAATTTCTGCACGACCAAAGAAGGACTGACCACCCGATAACTTGTAAGGAATTTGCATTTGACGTAGCTGAGTTTCCAAAACACGTGCTTGGAAATTCCCCCGATACAGCACGGCATAATCTTTCCAGCTTTTGCCATTCATGAGCTTATGCGTCAGTAAGTCTTTCACCACGCGCTCAGATTCATCGTCATCATTACGACAGGTAATAATGCGAATAACTTCACCATGACCTTTGTCACTCCACAATTTTTTATCAAAAATATGTGGGTTATTTTCAATAACATGGTTCGCAGCTTTTAGAATACGACTGGTCGAACGATAATTTTGTTCTAATTTAATCACTTTCAGATTATGAAAATCTTCTTTGAGCAGCGCCATATTTTCAGGTTTTGCACCGCGCCATGCATAGATGGATTGGTCATCATCGCCTACAGCGGTGAACTGCCCCATCACACCGACCAATAACTTCACCAATGTGTATTGGGCAGTGTTGGTGTCTTGATATTCATCTACCAATAAATAGCGAACTCGGTTTTGCCATTTATCACGAACCTCAGCATTGTCTTGTAAAAGACGCGTCGGCATCACGATTAAATCATCGAAATCAACTGCGTTATAAGCACGTAAATTCCGCTCATACAATTGATACAAATGCGCAAACTGGACATCTTCTTGGGTTTCACACGTGGTATGTGCCTGTTCAGGCAAAATCAAATCGTTTTTCCAATCTGAAATCATCTTCATCGCTTTAGCGATGAGTTCTTTACTTTCAGCACCTGATAAATTGTCTCGATGCATCAAGTCCATCAAAATGCGCTTACAGTCATCGGCATCTAAAATTGAGAAATTATTTTTAAGCGGCGTATGTTTAAGCTCTAAACGCAGTAAATTGAGTCCAAAAGTATGAAAAGTCGAAACCGACAAGCCTTTACCATCTTCTTTACCCAGTAGCTTACTCACACGTTCTTTCATTTCACGTGCGGCTTTATTGGTAAAAGTCATCGCAGTGATACGATGTGCAGGAATACCACACTGCTTGACCAAATATGCAATCTTTTGGGTAATCACGGAGGTTTTACCCGAACCTGCCCCAGCAAGTACTAACAAGGGTCCTTGAGTATATTTCATGGCTTCAAGTTGCTTGTCGTTCAAATGACTTGCAGATGACATAGTGTACCCTCTCTTCTTTCAGCGCTCGATTATAGTCATCTGGGCTGAACTTGACTAACCTTTTAAATAAAATTCTCAATGCTCAACAAAAACCACCAGATATAAAAAAACCACCCGAAGGTGGTTTTTTTGCATTCAACCCAAATTAGTTGGTTTGATACACAGTGATTTCTACACGGCGGTTTTGTTCACGACCCGCAGCTGAACCATTGTCAGCGATTGGCGAAGTTGAACCATAACCACGCGCTGTCATACGTGAGCTTGAAATACCTTGAGAAGATAAGTAGCTGAGTACTGAACTTGCGCGGTTTTGAGACAATGGATTGTTGATTGCAGCTGTACCTGTGTTATCCGTATGACCATGGATCACAAGTGCCAACTTCGCTGAAGTACCATCTTCACGTAAAACGCGAGCAACGTCATTTAACGCTGTTTTGAAACGAGGTTGAATTGTTGCAGAGTTGGTTGCAAACGTTACGCTTGGCATCACCATGTTGATTGAACCGTCTGGATTACGGTTAACGTCAACACCAGTACCTGCCAATTCTTCACGAAGACGTTTTTCTTTACGATCAAGTAAAGCACCTGCACCCGCGCCTACAACAGCACCAATTGCAGCAGCCTGACCCATTTTATCTTTATCGGCATTCGAATACGCAATACCAGCACCCAACAAAGCACCTAGACCAGTACCGATAGCAGCTTTATCATATTCCATGTTTTGGCAACCAGTGAGTGCCAAAGCCCCTACAACAGTTGAAATTACTAGTGCACGCATGATGTGCCTCCTAATTGTGATTTTTGTATAAGAAGATAATGATTTAACAGATGAACTATAACCATTATTATTTTGTTAATGATAAAGATTTTATTAAGGTTATGTAATATTAAGTTTTTATCTTTTGTAAATTCTTCCACATAATTTATTCATACTGTCAATTTACGCCTTTTTAAAAAGCGATTCAGCCATTATAGTGAATTTAATCCTCATCCACTTAAATTGACAAAGATTTAGGACTGCGCAATGCCGATATTAAAACAACCTATTTTAAAAAAAATATCAAAAGGTTTAACGGTCACATCAGTGATCACAGGCAGCACATTTTTTCATGGCCCACCTGTTTTGGCCTTGGGATTAACCAAACTCTTCAAAAAATCATCTAAAGTGGATGAAGCCAATATTCATATCACCAACAGTTGGCTCAGTGTGAACAATTGGCTGATTGATCATATTTTGCCGCAATTAAAATGGCACATCAGCATTGATGAGCATTTGGATTTAAATATGCAAGGTCGTTACCTGATGACCTGCAACCATCAAAGTTGGGTCGACACCACCGTGACTCAATATTTCGGTCTGACGCGTATGCCCCTCACCCGTTTTTTTACCAAATGGGAGCTAATCTTTATTCCATTTGTCGGTCAAGCCTTTAAAATTTTAGGCTTTCCAATGATGAAGCGCCACACCAAGGAACAAATTGCAAAAAATCCTGAGCTGAAATATCGAGATTTGGAAGAAGCACGTAAGTCTTGTCAGCAGTTGTTAAGCCAACCATTTACCTTATTAAATTATTTGGAAGGCACGCGTTTTAGTCCAGAAAAACACGCCAAACAGCAATCACCTTATCAAAATTTGCTCAAACCTAAAGCGGGTGGCTTGGCATTGGCTTTAAGTATTTTAGAAAATGAAATTGATGCTTTGGTCGACATGACCATCGTGTACCCTGAAGGTGTACCTGATTATGGTCAGTTTTGGCTTGGCGAGGTGTCTCAAATTGCGGTGCATTTGCGTAAAGTAGAAATACCCGACTGGGTGCGTGGCGGAAATTATGAAGATGATGCAGAGTACCGTAGTCGTTTTCAACACTGGGTAGATACCCTTTGGACTGAAAAAGACCAATTAATTACACAGTTAAAACAACAACTGCAAAGCAATTCTGTAAATTAAAATAATCAATAGAATGTATAGCTTATGACAGATCAAATCAAAACATCACGGAAAAGTTTCCGCCCCATTAACCATGATACTTTGGCGTGGAAGCTTTTTTTAGTTTATGACATTTTTATGATGGCGATTATTATCATAAACTTGTTCTGTCTGTGTGCTAATGCGCTGCTGCTGAGTAATTTTGGGGCATGGTTTTTTGATCTGGTTCAGATGCCACAAATATTGGCATTTTATAAATCTGACTTATATCCTTGGGTGGTTAAAACCGAAAGTTGGTTCATTACTTTTTTAATTGTTGAATTGGCAGTACGCTGGTTGATTGCGATTATTCATAAGCATCATCAGCGTTGGTTTTTCTTTCCATTTATTCACTGGTATGAAGTGCTTGCGATTATTCCCTATTTGCGTTTTTTACGTTTAATTCGCGCTGGCATTATTGCCTATCGATTACATGAATTGGGCTATAAAGTCATTCCATATGCTTGGGTAAAGCGTGGCTATTTTTATTACAATGTCGTGATGGAAGAATTGTCAGATCGGGTGGTGATCACGGTCATTGACAGTGTAAAAAAAGAATTAGACACCAGTTCAACCCATAAAAAAATTATTCATGATTTGGTCAATCACCACCGTGAGATGTTTGCCACTACACTGGCACAAGTTCTGCAAGAAACACTCGCCAAAGAGCTCAGAACCCAACAAAAAACCATTTCGGATGGTGTGGGACAAGTGGTGATTAAAGCCATTGAAGATACACCAGAGCTTACCCAACTTTTAAGACTTATTCCTATTGTCGGGGGTCGCATTGAACAGCAGATTCACTCTATTGGACAACGTTTGGGCGAAAATATTACCCAAGGCTTGATTGATCCTTTTGTGGCTGGCACACCGCAGCAACCCAATCCACAGTTTGTTCTGATTTCCAATCAGCTCAGTCAGTTAAATATAGAAAATGGGGCGTTAGAACAATTGGTTGAATCTGTGGTCTATGAAAGTTTAGACTCACTTAGACGACAAGTGGCCGTAAAACAATGGCAACTTGAATTAGACAAAAATGATCAATCCAAAGAATAGTCAATTCAATGAAATTATTTGTATCTTTGCTAGTGAAATCAATCAATTTGCTCTAGCATTTGCCACATTCAACAGATTTAACTTCGATCTCAAAATACGAAGCATTTAAGGAAGCAATATGGCTGATATTCGGATTACCGGCAGAATGGTTAATTTCACCCGATTAACCTTTGACACCAATGATCATACTGCTATCCGCCAACAACTGAGTGCCATGATGAATGAGACCTCTTATCAAGGGGCTTTGGTTATTTTGGACAGTACAGTCGAGCAAGAATTGATTGCGCTGATTCAACTCTTGGTGAGTTTAGACTTACAACCTATGGCGGTTGTGGATGGATTACTCGGTGATGAAGCGCGTTTAATCCAATTCCCCATTTTGGCTGCGGACAGACCCTTACAACGAATTAAGGCCACTCAAGAACAAGTGGTTGAAACTAAAGTTGAAGTCAGCAATCCAATTCAAGCTGAAAACACTACCGAAAAACCTGTAAAGAAAATTGCGCATATTACCTCGTATCACAATGAAATCTTAAGAACAGGTCAATGCTTGGTGCAAGACCATGGTGACATCATTTTAAATGCAGGTATTAATAGCGGATCTGAAGTGATTGCTTCAGGAAATATACATATTTATGGTAGTGTGCGTGGTAGAGTGATCGCCGGCGCTGGCGGTAATTATGCAGCCCGAATTTTCTGTCACTCTTTGGAAGCAGAATTGGTCTCTATTGCTGGGACTTACTGCGTTGCTGATGATATTCCTCAGCATGTGACGAAAAAGCCAGTACATATTTATTTGAATGACCAACAAGAGTTGGTATTTGAAGCGCTAGAATTTTAATGTATAAATAAACACCAAGAGCCCCATTTAGTAAGGGGACAACCATAACAGGAGTGGAGTCGGTGGCGAAAATTGTTGTCGTAACATCAGGTAAAGGTGGCGTAGGTAAAACAACTACGAGTGCATCTTTTGCAACAGGTTTAGCCCTACGTGGCCACAAAACTGTTGTTATTGATTTTGACGTAGGCTTACGTAACCTTGATTTAATCATGGGTTGTGAACGCCGTGTTGTTTATGATTTTGTCAATGTATTAAATAACGAAGCGCGCTTACAACAAGCGTTGATTCGTGATAAAGAAATTGAAAATCTTTATATTTTACCTGCTTCACAAACCCGTGATAAAGATGCGCTGACCGATGAAGGCGTAGCACGCGTTATGGATGAGTTGTCGTTAGAGTTTGATTACATTATCTGTGACTCACCTGCAGGTATCGAACGTGGTGCAATTCTTGCCATGTATCATGCAGATGAAGCGATCATTGTGACCAATCCTGAAATTTCTTCTGTACGAGATTCAGATCGTATTATTGGTATGCTCGACAGCAAAACCAAGAAAGTTGAAAACAATGAAGGTCGTATCCGTAAACACTTGTGTATCACACGTTTTAACCCTGAACGTGCAGATAAACAAGAAATGCTGACCATTGATGACATTTCAAAAGATATTTTGCGTGTTCCAACACTGGGCGTGATTCCAGAATGCGAAATTGTCCTTCAAGCATCAAACGAAGGTAAACCTGTTATCCTTTATCAAGAGACAGAAGCAGGTCAAGCATATGATGACCTTGTCGCTCGTTTCTTGGGTGAAGACCGACCTTACCGTCATATTACGGTAAAACCTAAAGGTTGGTTAGCACGACTATTTGGAGCGTAAATCATGGCAGGATTTTGGAGCAAACTTTTCAGCAATGACGAAAAACCAACGAGTGCACAAACGGCTAAAGATCGTTTAAAGGTCATCGTAGCGTCTGAAAATGGCTTGGGCAAACGCTTAAGCCAAGACAAAATTGATCAAATGAAAAAAGAAATCATGCAAGTGGTCAATCGTTATGTTCGCGGTGTGGATGAACAACATATTCAAATGTCGGTTCGTTCTGAAGCGAATATTGAAATGTTAGAAATGAATATCAATTTGCCTGAAGAACGTTAATCTGATTATTGATTAGTCAAGCAATTTGAATCAAGGCAAAATATGAACCACAACAAAGCGTTGCTTTGTTGTGGTGCAAGACGAGAAGTTTTACTTCGAGTGGACTGAATTAGTAAACTTTAAAGTTTTAAAGCTTTGCCAGTCAGAACACGAGAAGCTAAACGCCTATTGGGTAGAGTTTAGTAAATTATTCTGCCTCATATTTGTATAAATTTTGCCTTTTTTCTCAGCATAACCAAGGAGATTGCGATGGCATTATCTCAGCCAGCCACATTCAATGAAGAATGGTCAGACGAGCGCGTTTTTGCCTATTTAACTCAGCTACCTCCTGAAGGTGTAAATGCTGATTTTCACGTGCTGTATCATGCATTCAAACACATGCGCCCTTTTGATTATCAGCGTTTGCTCACACAATTTGTTGCAGATGGTCGTGATATCAACGCAACCAATCCTGAAGGTCAACGCATTCATGATGTGATCGCAACTTTCCCACGTCAAAAAGAAGGTTTTTTAGAGGTTTTAGCACAGTTTGCTTAAACACTAAAAGTTGATTTGAGACATAAAAAAACCTGCTTAAGCAGGTTTTTTTATAGATTCAATTGAAAAACTTTAATTTATACTAAACCAAAATTTCTCGCTTACCGTTGGCACCCATTGAACTCACGATACCATTTTCTTCCATCTGGTCAATAATTCGTGCTGCACGGTTATAACCCAAACTAAATTTACGTTGTAAAGATGATGTGGACGCTTTACGAGTCTCTAAAACAAAGGAGACGCACTGATCATATAGAGCATCACGGTCTGAACCACCATCGCCATCTTCAAAACCACGAGAAGTCGGCTCTTCATCATAAGGCGTTAAAATTTCATCAACATAGTTCGGTGCGGCACGTTCACGCCAAGCATCACAAATGCTGTTCACTTCATCATCTGAAATAAAAGCACCATGCACGCGTTCGGGTTCAATTTTACCCGGCCCTAAAAACAGCATGTCACCATGCCCCAACAGGTCTTCTGCACCACCTGCATCCAAAATGGTACGCGAGTCAATTTTAGAGTTCACACGTAAAGCCACACGCGTTGGAATATTGGCTTTAATCAAACCAGTAATCACATCCACCGAAGGTCGCTGTGTTGCAAGCAATAAGTGAATACCTGCTGCACGTGATTTTTGCGCCAAACGGGTAATCATTTCTTCAGCTTTTTTGCCCACCTGCATGATCATATCTGCAAATTCGTCTGCAACAATCACAATCGATGGTAAAGGCTCAAGACGTGGCGCGCGTTCACCCACGACAGAATCACTTGCCTTCCATGTCGGATCAATCAGATCCTCACCATTGGCAATGGCTTCTTCAACCTTACGGTTATAGTCGGACAGCTTACGAATTTTAAGAAATGACATCAGTTTATAGCGACGCTCCATTTCATTGACACACCAGTTCAATGCATTGACAGCATCTTTCATATCCGTCACGACTGGCGTCAGCAAATGTGGAATATCGTTGTAGTTGGCAAGTTCTAACTGTTTCGGATCGATTAAAATCAAGCGCAACTGCTTTGGCGTGTATTTTAATAACATCGACAAAATCATGGCATTAACTGCAACTGACTTACCCGAACCTGTTGTACCAGCCACCAACATATGTGGTGCTTTACCCAAATCCGTCAGGACTGGATTACCTGAAATATCCTTACCCATCGCCATAGAAATTGAGCTATTCGGATCTCGATACGCGGGCGTTTCAAGTAGCTCAATTAAACGTACCATTTCACGGGTACTGTTGGGCACTTCAATACCGATATAAGGCTTGCCCGGAATTACTTCAACCACACGTACAGATGCCATCGACATTGAACGAGCCAAGTCACGTGAAATATTGGTCACTTTGGATGCTTTTACCCCAGGTGCAAGATCTAACTCAAAACGAGTGACCACTGGGCCAGGCTGTGCCTCAATGACTTTGGCTTTCACATTAAACTCTTGCAGCTTAATTTCGAGCAACTCAGACAAACGCGCCAATTGTTCTGCGGTAAAGTTCACCTTTTTATTGGGATCAACTTTGTCTAAAATTTCAAGGCCTGGTAAGGTCGGTAGGTCTTTACGGCGCTGTGCAACTTGCATCGCCAGTGACATTGGTCGACCAAATGCATCGGTCAGTGGCGCATCCATATCGAAATCATCGATAGGTTTTTCATCTAATTCTTGTACACCTACGGTTTCTTGCCATGCATCTCTAAAGGCAGTTTTATCCGCAGCAATACGCTGTTTTTCTTCTTCCGATACAATACTGGTCGGCTGAAGTTGGGTTTGAATTTCAGCTCTAACCAAAGGCGTTGATTGTGCATAGCTTGAGGTGGTTCGAGGTGTAGCTGCTTGCTCAATATTTGAAGATACGACTGGATCTCTCGTCTCATTCTTAAATTGATCTTGTTCATACTGAGACCTGTAATTTGACTCAGACTGATCGACCAATGAAGCCAAATCATCCAGTTCCGACGCTAAATTTTCAGCACGGCGCAGTGCACTGTGAGTTGGATCGATGTTTGCAGCAACAGCGGCTGATACCAATGATGCTGTAGGCATTAAATCCACCCCAGTCGAATTTACTCCATCCGTATCACGCACTGCATTAAATGGTGAATGTGTAGCATTTTCGCGCTCGTGTTCAGGAACCACGGCCAACAATTCATCAAATACCTGATCATCATTCCAATCTAAATCAGATTTTGAAGACTGAGCTGTCTCCTGTGCAAATGAACGTTGAGTAATGCTTTGATCCGTGAAGTGCGATTTCGCGGAAGGCTGTAAATCATCTTCCGCAGCGCGGAGTAACTCATCAATTTCACGCTTATGATCATCATCTGGATGTAAAGCTTTCCACACTTCACCCGTGGGAACAACACGTAGACTTTCTTGTTCTAAACGATGCGCTTTTTCTAATGTACGCTCAAACTCTAGCTCATCTTCAGCATCAAATTGCTGTGTAGCTTCTTTACCGACCATGTCTTGAAATAAACGTTCAGCAATCATTTCAGAGCGCTTGTCTTTTGTATTCGCTACTTGGGTCGTTTCGCCCATTTCAAGACTGTGATTGGTTTCATCACCCGCTTGTTTTGCATTATTTTTAGCGGTTTGCAACTGAGCATTTTGTGCTTTGGAGGTCTGCGCTGACGAGCTAGTCAAATCATAGGCAGATTCACTTTCAGGCACATTTTTATAAAACAAATCTTGTAAATACGCTGGCGTCGCTTTTAAAGTTGCCCACGTTTTATTCCATTGAATTCCAAACGCTAAGGTGAACAGGACACCCGTTAAAAGCAGCAAAAAGAATACTGCGCCATAAATGGTCAATAAGTGCGATAAACTTGCACCCAATTCATAACCAATAATACCGCCAGAGGCGTTGGTTAAGGTATCTGCAGGTACCGTCCACAATAAATAATTGAGACTGGCAACACTCAGTAAAATAAAAAACTGGGCAGCATAACGAAATGGGCGGCTGACAAAACTGCGCGGCCACCACACTTGAATGGCTTCAATAAACAGAAAAATAGGGATGAGTAAACTAGCCCAGCCCAGAAAGCCAAACATTAAGTCAGCTATCCATGCACCGGCTACACCACTGGCATTTGAAACGTGTTGTGTATCACTTGAAATATGCATCCAACCCGGATCAAATGGCGTATATGTGACTGTTGCTAAGAACAGGTAAATACCCAATGAGATCAAGAAGAATGTTAACACTAAGCGCTGTGCATAAACACTTGACACCGCAGTCATAT
Source organism: uncultured Acinetobacter sp. (assembly GCA_964579445.1). Lineage (GTDB taxonomy): Bacteria > Pseudomonadota > Gammaproteobacteria > Pseudomonadales > Moraxellaceae > Acinetobacter. Next base: position 6,179 of record CAZOGM010000023.1, on the reverse strand, counting down.
ACTGTCCTGTAAACAATTATTCATTAATGTTCTAATGTTGAAATATATCAATTTCTTCAATGAAGAAAATTTTTATATTATGCACGCGTTCTCAAAAAAAAGATGCATGATTGTTGAAGTAACTTGGTAACTTCAACACCGTAAACACGATGCTTATGACTATATAGCCCAATTCGATTTAGATGATCAATATAATCCACATGCAATCAACACATCTGGCCTAAACTTTCACGTATAATTTTATCAAATTTAATATTTCGTATTACTAAAGGATGGCTTGGAATGAGTACTCGTCACTCAAGATTAATTATTTTAGGTTCTGGTCCTGCAGGCTATAGCGCCGCTGTTTATGCTGCCCGAGCAAATCTAAAACCTACCCTTATTGCAGGTATGCAATTGGGTGGTCAGTTAACGACAACCACTGAAGTGGACAACTGGCCAGGTGACCCTGAAGGTTTAACAGGTCCTGCGCTCATGGAGCGTATGCAAGCGCATGCTGAGCGTTTTGGGACTGAGCTTGTTTATGACCATATTAATGAAGTTGATCTGAACGTACGTCCATTTGTACTCAAAGGCGATATGGAAGAATACAGCTGTGATGCACTTATTATTGCAACAGGTGCAACAGCACAGTACCTTGGTTTAGAGTCTGAAGCTGCGTACATGGGACAAGGCGTAAGTGCTTGTGCAACCTGTGATGGCTTCTTCTACAAAAATCAAAATGTGATGGTGGTGGGTGGCGGTAATACTGCTGTTGAAGAAGCGCTTTATTTATCTAATATTGCAGCTCACGTCACTTTGGTTCACCGCCGTGACAAATTACGTTCTGAAAAGATTTTACAAGACCATCTTTTTGCAAAAGAGAAAGAAGGCAAAATCAGTATTATTTGGAATCATGCGGTTGAAGAAGTTTTAGGTGATGCAAAAGCAGGTGTTACTGGCGTGCGCCTTCAATCTACACTTGATCAGACCACTCAAACTGTCGATGTTTCAGGTTTATTCGTTGCAATTGGTCATAAGCCAAATACAGCTATGTTCGATGGTCAGATAGAACTTCGTGATGGCTATATCCAAGTTCAAAGTGGCATTAAAGGCAATGCAACAGCAACGTCAGTACAAGGTGTATTTGCTGCGGGTGACGTTGCTGACACTATTTATCGTCAAGCCATCACTTCTGCGGGTTCAGGCTGTATGGCTGCACTCGATGCTGAAAAGTATCTCGATAATCTTTAATTAAAATTTTATTTAAGATAATCTTAAAGACAGGTTGATAAAATCTAATCATAAAACCACCCTAGCGGTGGTTTTATTTTGTCTGGCTATACGTTATAACACTCTCACAGATAAACAAAAGCAAGAGAAAAAAATGACCACGCATTGGACCGATGGCTACCAAACTACAGTGAATTACACGTTTGGTTATTACAAAGATTTAAGCCCTAATTTTCAAAAATTTTGCTTACTTTTAAATGGTGTAGATTGCCCAGCGAGTCAAGAAGAACATACACATTGTGAACTAGGCTTTGGTCAAGGCGTAAGTTTAAATATTCATGCTGCATCTAGTTTTGGTCATTTTTATGGAACAGACTTTAATCCTGCGCATGCCGCACATGCCAACGTGCTGGCAGAACAAAGTCAAACCAAGCACCATTTTTACGATGACAGTTTCGAAGAATTACTGAATAAAAACTTACCTTTATTTGATTCGATTAGTTTGCATGGCATATGGAGTTGGATTAGTCATGAAAACCAGCATATTATTTTAAAATTTATTCGAACATACTTAAAACCCAATGGCATTGTATATATCAGCTATAACTGTGTTACTGGTTGGGCGGCGAATATGCCAATCCGTGAGTTATTTCATAGCCATTTTAAATTCAACAGTACCAGTACAAACCCGCTTCAAAATGTCAGCGACGCGTTAAATTTTAGCGAACAACTCCTCAACCAAAACCCTAATTTTGCCAAAGCCAATCCGAATGCGCTAAAAAAAGTCCAAGAACTTAAAAATCAAAATCCCAACTACTTGATTCATGAATACTTAAATCAAGATTGGCAGTGCTATTCATTTCAGCAAGTGGTGCGTACATTAGAGGACATTAAACTCTCCTATGCGGGTTCTACTGACCTCAACACGCAATTGAACAACATCAATTTCTCCGAAGAACATCAACAGTTTCTCAATCAAATTGAGCACCCTATTTTCAAAGAACAATGTCGCGATTATTTTGCCAATACTCAATTTCGTCGTGATTTATTTATTCGAGGAAAAAATAATTTGACCCCGTTACAGACCCAACAGCGTCTGAGTCAGATTCCTTTTGTTCTACTCTGTAATCCTCAGGATATTCCTAAAACGATCAACGGTTATTTAGGTGAATTTAATTTAATTCAGGATATTTATGCGCCGATGGGGCAACTTTTTAAAGCAAAAAATTATCAGCCCTTAACTATTGCAGAAATTGAAAAAGAACATCCAAAATTAAACTTCAGTAAAATTTTAAATGCGTTGGTTATTTTGTGTCATCTAGGTTTAGCACAGCCGTGCCAGCTTGATCCGACTGAACAGATGATCAAGCAATGCCAAAATATAAATTTATATGTGTTGAATCAGGCCAGTTTTCAAGCCAATTACCAAGTGTTAGCCAGTGCAATCACAGGTATTGGCATTCCCACCGATCACTTTACTCAATTGTTTTACCGTGCTTATTTTGTTGATGGTTTAAAAACAGCAAAACAGTTCGCCTGCTATGTTTATGGCGTACTTCTCGGGCTAGATTGGCTGGTCTTAGATGAAGCAGGCCAGACCGTAAAGGATAAAGATCAGAGTATTAAAATTATCCAAGCCAAAGCAGCATTATTTTTAGCCAGTGATAAAATCCAAATAGCCAAGCAACTTAAACTTTTTGCATAAGTCATCAAAAAAGCAAAAGGATTGGCTAGAATAGAGCGAATCCTTTTTTAGACCTTCATCATGCTTGCAGCATCGCTTTATACTTTTCCAGATCCAATCGTGTCCGATCCCGAGGGTGAAGGGCTGATTTGTATCGGTGCAGACCTCTCCCCTACTACACTTTATGAAGCCTATTCAAATGGGTTATTTCCTTGGTTTTCAGAAGGTGAACCCATTTGCTGGTGGTGCCCTGAGCCACGCTGTGTAATTTATCCAAAAAATTATCATCCGAGTAAATCGCTTATTCGAAATATGAAAAAATGGGATTATAAAATTACTTTTAATCACGCATTTGAGCAGGTTATTCGTTCATGCTCTTTACCCCGTGTTTATGCAGATGAAACCTGGATTTCGGAAGATATCATTCAAGGTTACGTTGAACTTTTCAAAATGGGTTATGGGTATAGCATTGAAGTTTGGAATAGTGAGAATCAATTGGTGGGCGGTTTATATGGGGTCACTATTGGCAAGGGCTGTTTTGGTGAGTCAATGTTTAGCACTGAAACGGATGTGTCGAAAATGGCGTTCTATGCACTCATGCTGTTTGGTCAAGAAAATGATTTAGAGTGGATTGACTGTCAACTGGTGAATGAACATCTAATCAGCTTGGGTGCGAGTACACTTTCTCGCCAAGACTATCTAAAATCGTTACAAGATGTAATAAAAGCCCCCGCCCTTGATTGGCAAAGCTATCAAGACAGTGTATTTTCAAGTAAAACAATAGCGTTAAATCATCGCTTAATGGATTAAAAATAAGGAGGGACAGCATGAATTCTTACCAACCGAAGTCCCCTTTAAACGAATTGCAGTATTACATTACACCACCACATGATTGTAGCTATTTGGCAGATAAATCGGCACGGATGGTTTTTTTAGATCCCACCCATAAAATTGAAGTAATGACGTTATCTGAACTTTCACGTTCAGGCTTTAGACGCAGCGGTGATTTTGTGTATCGCCCAGAATGTCATTTGTGCCGTCAATGTTTGTCCTGTCGTGTGCCCGTCACGACTTTTGAAATGAACTCTCAACAAAAAAAGGCATGGAAACGCAATCAAGATTTAAGGGTCAAAATCACACAAACACAAGATGCATCTGAGCGCCATTACCAGCTGTATGAACGCTACATTAATGAACGACATGCAGATGGTGACATGTTTCCACCGAGTTATGATCAGTTTGAAAAATTTTTAATTCACAGTTGTACACATAGTTTTTTTTTAGAACTATGGAAAGATGATCGACTAGTGAGCGTATCGACTTGTGATGTGTTAGACGATGGAATTTCCGCGGTCTATACCTTCTTTGATCCAGATGAACATAAACGTTCGCTAGGCGTGTATGCTGTACTTAAACAAATCGAATATGTGCAGTCTAAACATCTAAGCTATGTGTACTTAGGCTATTGGGTGCCACATTCAAATAAAATGAATTACAAATCCCAATATGCACCTTTTGAATTATTACTTGATGGTCAATGGCGGAGATTAAATCGTGCGTTGAACGCTGAGGAGATTCATCACTTAGGACAAATGCTCATGACCACACTACCTTCAGAGTGGAATGATTTTATTGTCAAATAAATCAGAATCTACCACTATTATATTTTAAACAGTTTTGAAAAGTCATCGCTACATGATTTCACCATAATAATCGCATTTTCCTTTCCGCCTTGAGGTTTTGGATAGTAGTTTTTACGAATATCAATTTGATGAAATCCTGATTTTTCATATAGCGCAATAGCAGCGAGATTGCTTTCTCGCACTTCTAAGAATATTTGTACAGGATTATTTCTAAGCATTTGAAGAGATTGATCTAAAAGTTGAAAGCCTAATCCCTGACCTTGAGATGCAGGATCAATCGCCATCAATAACAAATTTGCTTCATCTAGCACCGGCTGTAAAATACAAAATCCAACCACTTTTCCTTGGTATTCGATTACTGTACTAACATAAGCATCCACTGAATCTTTAAATTGAGAGATTGACCAAGGATGGCTTTGTACCATTTTTTCAATATTCGCGACGGTGGCCACATCAGCATGTTGCATTAAACGAATCATTGAATTTTTATCTACAATGTAAAGTAAAGATGCATTATAGAAAGTTTCTCTAAAAAATCGAGCAAAAAAAATGGGCAACTTTCGTTGCCCAATAAGCACTAACTCAAATTCGTATATAAATGATTAAAAGCCCAATTTAGCTTTCCACTTATTTAAAAGACCCACAGTATCAAGATCATTGGGATGAAAACCAGGTTTAAAGTAAATCATCATTTCTTTACCCATTCCTGAAATAATTCCTTTAGATGGACTATAACCATAGGTATAAATATCTTGAAGTGATTCAAGGTTTAATTTGCGGTCATCTTTAAGCAAGCGCATCACAAAATAGCTCTGAACTAAAAATAAAACCACCATTGCTACAGCCAAGCCACCTGTTCTGACCGCATAAGCCTTTAAACCTTTACCGAAAACACCCTCAAATACATCATAGGCTACTGCCTTATGTTCATTCTCTTCAATGGCATGCCATAACCACATGGTTTTCATGGTTTCATCCGCCATGAGCTCCTGAATGTGTGAATTTCTGAGCAGCTCGGAAGCGATAGTTGCGGTGAAATGCTCTAACGCTGTTGTTCCTATGAGATCGATCATTTGTTGATTAATCCCAAAAGGCTTGCCTGCAAACGCAGCAGTTTTTCTAAAAGTTTGAATAACTGTATCTGTGTACTTCTCTAAGCGTTCCACATCATGACCAAATTTTTGAGCAGAAGCGTTAAAATTTGCATGTTCATGGGTATGCATCGCCTCTTGACCGATAAATCCACTGATTTCTTTCTGTAGTGTTTCGTTATCTTTAATAGCGGGATGTTGGCGTACTGCTCGAACACTGTCGATAAAAAATTTTTCACCCGCAGGAAAAAGTGCCGACAATGCCGTCATAAAGTGGGTCAAACCCGCTGAACCATTCATCCAATATTCTGGTACAGCATTAAAATCGAATTGCATACGTCGAACTGGAAATGATGCTCCTGCACGATTTGTAATATTTACTTTAGCATTCATTGCTCGTCTCCATTTAGAAGGAATTCATCCGGTCTAGATCTTGTGTTTATTTTTAATTCTTAATAATAGTACGTTTTTATTTTTTAATGATAAATGCCGTATGGGTCACAAAAATATCAGTTTAGGACATGAGGAGTAATAAAGCGCTGCTTTATT
>CAZOGM010000022.1:35726-42292 GCA_964579445.1 uncultured Acinetobacter sp. | reverse complement strand
CGTATTTCGGTTTTGAAATTCCTGATGCGCCAAACAAATATTTCTACGTTTGGGTCGATGCGCCAATTGGCTATATGTCGAGTTTTGAAAATTACATCAAGACCAAACGTCCTGAATTAGATTTCAATGAATATTGGAAAAAAGATTCGAAAAATGAGGTTTATCACTTCATTGGAAAAGACATCGTGTATTTCCACGCATTGTTCTGGCCTGCGATGCTTGAAGGTGCAAACTACCGTACGCCATCTGGTTTATTCGTGAATGGTTTCTTGACTGTCAATGGTCAGAAAATGTCAAAGTCTCGTGGTACTTTCATTAAAGCAGAAACCTATTTAGAGCATTTAAACCCTGAATATTTGCGTTACTACTTCGCGTCTAAACTTTCGGACAAAGTTGAAGATTCTGACTTAAATCTTGATGATTTCGTTCAAAAAGTAAATTCTGATTTGGTCGGTAAAGTGGTCAACATCGCCAGCCGTTGTGCGAAATTCATTAACACTAAGTTTGATAACAAGTTAAGTGCAACGTGTGCAGAGCCTGAATTGGTTCAAAGCTTTATTGATGCAGGTTCTTCAATTGCTGCTCAATACGAAGCGCGTGAATTCTCTGCCGCGATTCGTGAAATCATGGCGCTTGCAGATAAAGCGAACCAATATATCGATGAGAAAAAGCCGTGGGCTTTAGCAAAAATTGAAGGTGAAGATCAACAAGTTCATGACGTTTGTTCTGTTGGTATTAACTTGTTCCGTCAATTGGCTGTTTATCTTGCGCCTGTGTTGCCTACTTTGGCACAGCAAGTTCAAGATTTCTTAAAACTTGAATCTTTCGACTTTGTATCGAGTAAAACAATTCTTGTTGGTCATGAAATTGCATTGTTCCAGCCACTTATGCAACGTGTTGATCCGAAAGCTGTAGCTTTAATGGTCGATGCTTCTAAAGATTCTTTAGCTGCCCCTGAACCAGTAAAAGTTGAAAAGAAAAAAGAGAAAGTTAAAGAGAAGAAAGCTGAGCCTAAAGTGGGCGAAGCTGCTCTTAACACAAGCACCATCAACATTGATGACTTTATGAAAGTTGACCTACGTGTCGCTGAAGTTCTTGAAGCAGCTACGGTTGAAGGTTCTGATAAGCTTTTACAACTCACTTTAAATGTCGGTGAAGCTGAGCCACGTAACGTATTTAGCGGTATCCGTGAGTTCTATGAGCCTCAAGACTTAAAAGGCAAATTGGTGGTGATGGTGGCGAACCTTGCACCACGTAAGATGCGTTTTGGTATTTCTAACGGTATGGTTTTAGCTGCGGGTAATGGCGACGGTGTTTGGGTGATTTCACCTGAATCTGGTGCTAAACCGGGTGATAAAGTATCTTAGTTGATATTTTTAAAATAAGGCTTCTTCGGAAGCCTTTTTCATATAAAAGGTACAACCATGTTAAGAAAAATAATCATATTGCTTTTTAGTTTGTCCATCTCACTGATGGTACATTCAGCTGAAAATGAAATAACCTATAAATTTAGTCCGTCAGTTCAAGTGGTTAAGAATAACTATCAAAAAATTTTAAATATTTTAATGTCTGAGCATTCAACTGCTCATGCCATTTCTTACTCGTCTGAATTAGATCAGCTAATAAAAGAAGGTAATGAAGATAAAATTGCTCAGTATGCTGAACAAGAGAAGTTAAAATATCTTGATAGGTTGAATCAATTGATTTCTCAAGGTGACTCATCTGCATCAATGGCTCTCCTAGAATTCGCTCTATTCTTCAATGAAAGTGAGTTAAAATCTAAAATTAATGTCAGTCCTATTGAAAAGCTCTCAGATCAAAATAATGCTTATGCCTCGTATTTACTGGCTCAAAGCGTTGAATATGATCCTATCAAATATCTAAAGTTCTTAGAAAAAGCAGGCGAACAAGGTTCACCTATCGCACAAAGAACACTTGTCGATGAGTATAATTTTCGATTACCTAAAGAGTTACAAAGTAAAAAAAAAAGCGGAGTATTGGAAGCAAAAAGCAATAGCTACAATAGGTTCTGATGAGTATGAAGAAGAAGTTTGTAAGTTAGAAAATTGCGATATTGGTGAGTTCGAATTAGTTGATTTTTCTAAAATTGTCGAAAATACTCCTGAGAACTCTCCTGCAATACAGACAGATGAAGCTATCAAACAAGCTGAAAACAATACTGGTAATTCTAAATCACATATAAAATAATAATTTACAATTGAGGTGAATTCACCTGAAACTGCTGCTAAAACTAGTGATAAAGTGTTTTAAAATTTAATTCTTAGATAGAAAAAAGTCTCCACTGTTGTAAGGGCTTTTTTATCCTATAACACTCAAAATTCAATCTATAAAAATTATATGAAGCTCTTTAAATCTTTCATCAATGGAAATTCAGCACTCATTGCAATTGGCTCCTTCTTTGGAACTCTATTTTTTACACTCTCCTTTCACTCACTCATATTTTTAGATGATCCAATTCGCTTTTGACAAGGTTTAATCACGCCTCATATTATTTTTCCAATGCTACTAGCTTTCATATTCATCTTACCCTTTGGATATTTAATAGGATTACTTCCTTCTCTCATTAGCAAGCTTTTTTTGAACGGTTTTATGTTGATAAAATCAGCTCTGCTCGTTTCGGTCACGCTACTTTATATGGATTAGTTTTAGGTTTGATATGGTCGCCATTAATCTTGGCAATTGATTTAACTTTAGATGCTTGCTTTAAGCTATTTTTGTACATTGAATTTGTACTTATCCTCCCCGTTTGTGTGATTTGCACTTGGGTAGAATGGAGAAAAGCAAGGAATCTGAGAGCCCATTCATAAAAAGATTAATAAAAGCTATTTTCTATAATTTTCTCTGAATTCATTGCTAAACAGGGTGATAAAGTGTGTTAATTTTTAGATTAAGATGAGAAAAAGCCTCTACTGATGTAGGAGCTTTTTTAAAACACAAGATTCTAGAAATTTTATGAGATTATTCCTTGATTTCTTTGAGCTAATAAAGAAATTTGTTTTTTAAATTCTTTAGCTACGCTTTCGAAATTTTCTTGTGCTTCAATAAAATCTTGAGTATTTATATTTGAGTCAATTCTCATATATTTAACCACCTCTGCTCTAGCTAGATTAACTTTTTTATATTCTCGAACTAGTTCAGGAAAATGTATATTTAATAAAGCCATCATTTTTTGGAAAACACCAAAAACAAATTCAGAATTCTTCGTAGACTCATAAAAATGTGATTCTGTAATTTTTTTATTGTGAAAATACAAATAATTTAAGTAGTTAGTAGAAAAATGTGTCTCCCATTTTTCAAACAGTTCATAAATATCTTCTAATTTATTTAATTTAATTTCATAATTTTTTAATTGAGACTGGTATCGCAAATTTTTTTCTAAAGATTTTATGTTGAAATAGTTGGTAAGAAAAACTGCTGTTAATGTCGCAACCGCTGTAATTATACAAACAAAAACTGGGATTAACTGATCACTCATTCTCTTCTCATTATTTAATAACAACTAAGCAAAAATCATTTCTGTGTTTTCTAAAAGCATAAATTTATAGTAATTTATTACTAAAAAACATCTATTCCACACTAAAAGAAAGCTTTATATAAGTTTTAAGCTACATAAAATCAAATGACCTCGACATGAATGTCGCTCGTTCGTTAGAGGCTCACGGACTTACCATCAAGCGGACATAGGGATTTTGCCTTACGAAGTATGACTTCTCATGCCAAAATAAACTAAGGCTAATTTTTTTGACAGAAAAATTACTCCCGATTATCATCCAAAACTTCAAAAATCACTTTTGGCTTCTGACTACAAGGTAGCTCAACTTTAACCTCTTGCTGTAAATACTCACCATCTTTGGTTGTGTCAAAAGTAAAATTGAAAGTCCCATTATCTTTATCCGAAGACTTACTTGAAACTCTCTCAAAGCCATTAAAGTCCTTATCTCGTCGACTAATCGTAAAATAAGGTTTCAAGCTGGGAAGTCTATAGAAAACGATTTTTGACTTATTTTTACCGTCATTTTCTTGATTCAAAAAACACAGTTTTTTAGCATCGACATGTAAAACATCCCAAAACTCCATTTTACGATTATTGGAGTCATAGATCGTTAAAGTATGCGGACTGCCTGTTAAACCCAATCTTAATCCAATTAAATTTGAATTAAACTGATATGGAACTGCCGATCTATTCCATTTTTCAATCAAAACATCCATTTTACCCTGATAGATTTTTACGTAATCACATTCATAGGTTTTAGCGTTGCAATTACGCTCAATAATTTTGACATCTCCAGCCTGAGCAAGCACTCTATCTTTTGCAAATATCTGATTTGAAAATAATACCAATATTGCCACCAAGCTTATCTTCATTATCATTTTTATAGTTCCGTTATACAGTTTTCTATTTTATATCTTAAACTACCTTCGATCAATAAACTCTAAATACCCACGTCCCACAGCTTCCTGCTGATTAAACTCACCACTCCATTGATACGAACTTACATACCCTGCCGCCAAACCATAACAATACGGCGTATCAATGACAGCCAAAATATCCAATACCTTTTCACCTGAGTGATTCACCACCCAACGAAACGACTGAGGCACTTCCATCGCATAACCATCTGGCGTGATGAGTAACTCCGTTTTAGATGCAATCACTTCAAAACATGCCTTCTCATACTGAATCGAGGTTCCATCCACATGTCGATACGACACAGCGGTATATGCCGGTTGACCCGCAAAACCGACAAAAGCCAAAACCAATTGTTCCTGCTCATTCAAATTAATCACTTGATAACTAAACGAGGTCATAGGCAAGCTAAATTGACGCGGTACACATGCTTTAGGAAGCATAGATAAAGCCACAGCTTTCCAATGCTCAAGTGTACACAAGCCCTCAATGGCAATGGTCTTGCCCTGCTGAGTTAACGTGCCCTTATATCGCATCAAGACACTAAAATGCTGATAAATAAAACTGTGCGCAAACCAAGTCAATGCATCTGTCGGCGTTAAAGTAATATCGACGTTTAAATCTTCTAAATTTGACACTAAACGATATACGCCATCCTCTTCGTATAGAGAAGAGTCCTGAGCAAAATCTACTCGAAATGGAGATTGTTGAAACTTCACCTGATCTGAAATGGAATACACAAGAAAGGCTTCTGTGGACTTAGACAGTGCGGTGCCATGCACCAGTGTGGCTGTATTTTCAGGCGTATAGGCAGAAATTTTAGGCGATATTTTGGTGATCTTTGCGCCCACATCTCCAATAACTGAAGCATAAGACAAATAACGATACGGCTCAGGCAAGTCTGGAATCATAATGCCATAATGGGTGCTTGCAAACTGAGCATGAAAAACATGTGCGTCAAAATTATAATCACGTGGCAACAACGCTTGACGATGCGCAGGTACAGCGCCCAAAAACTTAGTGCCGACTTGACCAAAACGGTATTTTATTTTTTGTTGGACTGTTCTGTTGGTAGGTGTACTGCATAATAGTGAACGCATGTATCGCTCAGGGAGAAAGAGATACTTAAACATTACGTATATGATGATTTGATATTCATAGCCGATCAGGATTTGAGAATGTGATTTAGGGTCATATATGAGTTTTTGTAAAACAATTTAACCCGAGCTCAGCCTTTCAGATGATTATCTATTTTTTACTTTATGATCAGAACAAAATCCAGCGACACTAATTTTAAACCCGCTTGAATTCTAAATATTGTTCAAATTTGAACAAAGTTTATTTCATACCAAAAATCAGTTTTAAACCGAGCACAGTCATCACCACACCTGCACCACGATCAAATACCGCTTTAAACTTTAAATAAACACGGCGTGGTTTTTCAGCAGACAATGCCACAGCAACCAGTGAACACCACCCAGCATCAATAAAGAAGCATAACAACGGTAATACGAAGTAATAATACGTCGGAATATCTTTGGGCAATAAGGCAGTAAAAATACTGGCTAAGACAATAGCGATTTTGGGGTTTGCCAATTGTGTGATTAAACCCGTGGTAAAGGCACGACGAAAAGACATTTGCGATGATACAGATTGATCCATTTCAATCGGCTCTTTGGCATGTTTAATAATTTTATAGGCAAGCCATAAGAGATATAGACCACCGCAGATCTTTAACACTAAATACGCTGAAGGCACAGCGAGCAATAAAGCCTGCAAGCCCAGTACTGCAAGTAGTCCAAATATCGCAGCACCAGTACCTGTACCAAATGCAGTATATAAACCATGCTTACGCGAAATCGCAATTGAATTTTTAGCCACATAAATAGAGGTCGGCCCAGGACTCATCGCGCCCAACATGAGGGCAAATGCAATTGATCCTAAAATCCAAAATGATTCCACCGCGACACCATAACCCGATTTGATACTGGCAATTCTACCGATTTAAAAATTGAATATCTCGCTATATTTCAATTCATTTTTACATTTTTACCGAATATTTCACTAGAAATCGATTGAATCGCCTATTCATTCAATGCATGATCAATAAATGACATCATTTTTAGATTAGAACTTT
>CAZOGM010000022.1:25324-35626 GCA_964579445.1 uncultured Acinetobacter sp. | reverse complement strand
AGATTAGAACTTTGAGATTAGAACAAAGATGAAATTAGCCGAAGCTTTATTGCTCCGTAGTGACCTTCAAACTAAATTGGCATCCTTACAACAACGTCTTAATAACAATGTATTAATTCAAGAGGGTGACCAACCTAGTGAAGACGCCAATGCATTGATTCAAGAAGCATTTGTAGTCAATCAACAGTTACATCAACTGATTCAGCGGATTCATTTTACCAATGCACAGGCAAAATCGATTGAAGGAAATGATTTACTGACAGTGCTGAATCAACGAGATTTGCTCACGCAGCAACATCGCATATTACAACAAGCGATTGATAGCTCTCGACGTGAAAATGGTCGTTATAGCTCTAGTGAAATCCGTTGGGTGAAAACCATTTCGGTTGCTGATCTACAAAAGCAAGCTGATGCCATTAGTCAACACCTTCGAAAAAACAACTTAGAAATTCAAGCCTCCAATTGGCAGGTTGAATTAGTATAGATCACTCAAATTCAGGGCTTATCTCTGTAACCAGTTCGGGCATATTGGGCGAGTACACAGCCTTTTATTCGTTTGTAAGGCTTTAATTCAACAAACGATTGCAGAAGTAAAACGTCTACTTCAAAAGCTTACAACGCTGACGTCGCACACTGCATCTATTATCTTTTACAAGGTACTTTTCACAACCACGTACTGACAATATGCCCACCTTATTTTTCTCATTTTAATGCACAAATCATTACATCATCATATAAAGTTTAAGGTGTTGAATTCATATGAACCGTATTCAGAGCATGATGTGGATCTGCTAATATATAGTCATGATCATGGACGGGCATTCCACCAATAATCATAGTTCTCGATTCAGTTTTCGGTTTATTTAAGCTGTCTTTTGCATCACACCCTGTGATGCTCACCAAAAATATCAGCATGAATATTGGCACGAGTATTCGGAATTGGTTTTGCATATTCCACCCTCTTTATTTTTTTGCTGATTCAGCATAGCATCTTTGTGTGTTTTTTCACCACTTTTATTCAATATGCCTAATTTAGGATGAGACTTGAGTCATACACGGCGAGGACAGTGACTTATAACCAATCCCCCAAGTTCGGTAGCCTTGAGTGTCTATATGGAATCTTTGCTTGCCATAAATGCCTAAACCGAGCGCCTGCGACTTCCCTTCTTTTCGCCAAAAGTGACAAAGCCGTTGCTCAATCATTTGAGTGTCTGCATAGGGCTTTTTTTGCGCATCTAAGGTTTGAAAATCTACTGCGTAGTTGCTTAAATGCTTGCTGCCTTTGGCACCCTGTACACAATTATTGGCTTCTTTACTTCGGTAAACGGACACGATTTTGTAGTGTTCAAACAGCCCAATCAGCTGTAATTTTTCAATCAACTGCAAAGTCGGCAGCAAATTTTTCCAGTATTCTTCAGGTGGCAGGCTAAATCGAAACTGAGCGCATTCGGCATTTAAAGGATGTGAGTTAAAGGTCAGCTCATATAAGGTCGGTGCTTGCTTTAAATAAGATGAAAAATAACTTTCATACTGCTGTAATTGGTTTGGATCTTGGGTTTTTTTCCACTGTTCAAATTGATCTAAATATTTGTGCTCAGATGGCTGGCTGGTCTGCTTAGAGGCATTTTTAGTATTGTTTGAGGATTCAGCAGTAGATTGAGGTTGGCATGCCATGAGATTTAAACAAGCCATTAACAGCAGTCCGAGATTGATTTTACCGTGAGGAATTTTACAGCGGTTGATTTTATTATTTTGGATCATGTTACTCTTCAAGTCTGGATCATTTTGGCATCTATCACACTATTGTATACACTTCACAGATCCTTTCTTATTGCTTGATTGTATGTTTGACCAGATTGCGCAGCAAATTCCTTACCAAACGATCCAATATAAAAATATCCATATTACGGTCAAGCGTTTAGATCAGGTGCATCCACAGATTTCAGGCAATAAATTTTTTAAATTAAAATATAACCTATTGGCAGCACAGCACGCGGGAATGACTCGCCTACTGACTTTTGGCGGTGCATATTCAAATCATATTGCGGCAACGGCGTATGCAGGCCATTTATTGGGTTTTAAGAGTGTCGGTATTATTCGCGGTGAGGAACTGGCAAATAAGCCTTTAAACCCAACTTTAAGTAACGCAGAGCAGTTTGGTATGCGTTTGGTATTTGTCAGCCGTGATGTCTATAGGCAGAAACAACAGGCTGAATATTTAAGTGAATTAGTAACAGAATTTCCCGAACATTATGTCATTCCAGAAGGTGGCACCAATGCACTAGCG
Source organism: uncultured Acinetobacter sp. (assembly GCA_964579445.1). Taxonomy (GTDB): domain Bacteria; phylum Pseudomonadota; class Gammaproteobacteria; order Pseudomonadales; family Moraxellaceae; genus Acinetobacter. Next base: position 33,339 of record CAZOGM010000022.1, on the reverse strand, counting down.
ATCCAAGGCTGTAAAGAAATTTTAACTCAGCATGATCAAGACAATTTCGATGTGATTTGCTGTGCTGTAGGTACTGGTGGAACCATCACAGGGATAATTGAAGCCAGCCAGCCTCATCAACACGTACTGGGCTTTTCAGCGTTAAAAGGTAAATTTTTACAGCAGGAGGTTGCTCAGCTTTTAACAGAGCCAAAAAGTAATTGGCGTGTTATAGATGATTATTGTCAGGGTGGTTATGCCAAAACCACACCTGAACTGCTTCAATTTATTAAAGACTTTGAACACAGATATGCCATTCCGCTTGAACATATTTATACCGCAAAGTTATTTTTGGGTCTTTTTGATTTAATTGATCAGCAGCATTTCTCAGCCCACAGTAAAATTTTAGTCATGCATACTGGGGGCTTACAAGGGCGTTTGGCTTCGTTGTAGTCCATATCGAAAAAGCAGTTAAAGTTGTCTATTTATATAGGTTATTGTCTATAATGCTTGGCTTTTAGTGCCCGTGAGTGTGTCATGTCTTCCAATCAATATGATGTTGTCGTTTTAGGTGCTGGTGCATCTGGTTTAATGACCGCGTATATGGCTGCTCAGCGTGGACGAAAAGTCGTTGTTTTAGAAAAAGCCAATAAAGTGGGCAAAAAAATTCTGATGTCGGGCGGTGGTAAATGTAACTTTACCAACCTGTATGTAGAACCTGAAAATTTTATTTCGCATAATCCACATTTTGTGATTTCTGCGCTCACCCGTTATACCAATTGGGATTTTATTGGTTTGGTCTGCGAGCATGGCATTGCCTATGAAGAGCGCAAACACGGTCAACTGTTCACGCTAAACGGCGCGAAAGAAATTTTAGCGATGCTGTTGGCGGAATGTGAAAAAACAGGTTTGGTTGAAATCAAAACTGGCGCTGAGGTTAAAGCAGTCAATGCAATTAATGCGACTAACGATCAAGGCTTTCAAGTTGCAACATCCATCGGTTATTTTGAATGTGAATCTGTAGTGGTCGCAACAGGTGGCTTGTCTATTCCGACACTTGGTGGTTCAGGCATTGGCTATGATATTGCGAAGCAGTTTGGTCATCATCTATATGCGACCCGTGCTGGACTGGTGCCTTTTACCTTCTCAGATGGTTTTAAAGAAGTTACTACGCGCTTAAGTGGCAACGCAGTCGATGCAACACTGTCCAATGATCTAAATAGTTTTACCGAAGCACTGCTGTTTACCCATCGTGGTTTAAGTGGGCCAAGCTCATTACAGCTATCAAATTACTGGCAAGCAGGACAGTCTTTTAAAATTAACTTCCTGCCTTACATCGATTTATTTGAAATTTTTAAATCTAAAAAAGCCAGCCAACCCAAGATCTTACTGCGCACTTTGATGGTTGAGTATTTACCGAAAAGTGTGGTGCTCGAACTGCAAAATCTAATTTGGCTAGATAGCGCAGAAATACCACTGGGCAATCTCAGTGATGAAAAACTGGAACAGATTGCTACGCGCTTGCATGCTTTTGAAGTGAAACCCTCAGGCACTGAAGGTTATCGAACTGCGGAAGTGACGCTCGGTGGTGTAGATACCACAGAAGTCTCTTCAAAAACCATGGAAAGTAAAAAGCAAAAAGGCTTGTACTTTGTCGGTGAAGTACTGGATGTCTCTGGGCATTTGGGCGGTTTTAACTTCCAATGGGCATGGTCATCTGCGCATGCCGCATCTCAGTATGTTTAACACCTACATCAACAGCGCTTAAAAAGTTCTTTTATCATAAAAACGATGATGACGCTCAATACTCAGAATGCTCCAAAACGCGAGAGTGTATACGGCTTATTGTCTGGATCATTTCTGGATGATTTTACAATCATCCGCATCATGTTTGATTATTTCTGATCTGTATGCACTTTTTCCTGCAAGCTCTTCACAGGTTCAGGCTTTGCAAATACGAATTTGTAAGCGCTAGCTAAAAAGCCAATCGTGACACCTGCAATGACCACAGGGGCTAAAAATTTATTCGGGGTCTTTCGAGATTTATTTGGCGCATTGCTTGAGTTATTGTGTGATGAAGAATCGGATGCTGTATTCATTGTTATGCTCCAGTTGAAAAGAATCATCCACTAGATAGTGGATGATTCTAGGTTAAAAGTTCAAGTTATTTTGGGTCATCCTTCGGTGAATTAGAGTCAATTTCAGGCTCTGTCTCACCAGTCGATCCAAACGGATTATTTAACGGTTTATGATCAGGATCTACATCCACATGCGTTGGTGGAACATCCGCATGAGAATATTCTTCTGAAACAGGCACGGCATCCATCTGTTCTTGAATCGGTGCAGTCGCAGGTGCTGGTGTTGAAGCCGTTGCTGTAGTTTTCACGCCTTCTTGTGCCAGAGGATTTGGCTGATCTGCCTCTTTTTTAGCTTTATCAATCAAATCACTCAGTAAACGCTCTGCGGGCTGACGACCACCCAAACCAAATGCCAAGGCAAATGCAATTGCCACTGCACCGAGAGTCAGACCGAATGCCAAGTTCACGATTGAATCTGCAATGCCCATGGCACGTAAACCCATTGCAACCACTAAGCCCATGATCAAGACACGAACCAAATTACCTAACCAACGCGAACTGTTGTTTTCGCCGCGCTGAACCACATTGGCCACAATATTTGCCAACCAAAAACCGATGACTAAAATCACAGCGCCCAGTAAAATATTGGCACCAAAGTAGATGAACATGGCAATCAGTTCACTGACTTGTTGGAAACCTAAACGATTGGCTGCTTCAGATACTGCAAATAGCATGGTAAAGAATACAATCAGGTAACCGACAACACAGGATACTTTGGTTGTACCTAAGAAACGTTGTAGATCCAATTTTGCGGGAATTTCATCTACGCCTGTACCAGAAACTACCTCTACCACTAAGTTGGCCACAAAGCGCGCCACCACATACGATAAGATTAAGATCAGACCTGCCGCAATAATATGCGGAATCGCATTCATAATTTCATACAGCATTGCGGTTGCAGGTTGAGAAATGGCATCTACGCCTAAAGCCTCAAATGCAATGATGAGTGAAGTAATAATCACAATTGCAAAGACAAAAGAACCTAAAACTTTCGGTAAATTTGAGCTTTTAAACAGGCCAATTTTTTCAGCTTGCTGTTGGACATTTAAACTGCCCAGTAAACCTTCGGTAATCCCACGTACAATTTTTGCCAGAATATAACCGACGAAAACGATGATGCCCGCCATGAAGATATTCGGTAAATACACCACAGCTTCATTGACCATATTCTGTACAGGGTAAAGTAAACCATTGAGCCCGAGTATCGACAGTACAATCGGTAAAAATAAAAGTAGAATCAACCAATATACAATTTCGCTGATGTTTTGACTGACCGCACTGACACCTACATCTTGGCTGAGTTTCTCATCTAATTGCGTACGGCTCAGTAGCTTGGTCAAACCCACTTTGACCAAATTGGCTACAATCCAACCGATAAAAGCGACTGCAAGTGCAGCCAATAATTGAGGAATAAACAATAAGAACTGTTGAATCATATTACTAAATGGTCCACTGACACTGGTCAAGTTCAGTACGTTCAGTGCGCCAATTACAGCAATGATTATAACCACCCAAAAAACTACTCTGGACAGAATATTTTCAATATTGGATCGATGACCTGTAGCGCTGGATAATTTGTTATTGGTATTCAGTTTAGACAATACTTTTTTAATGCCTGCAGCAATAATTAAAGCAATAATCCAACCGACAATTAAGATAGCCACAGCGGCTAAAATAGGATGGAATTGCTCCCAATAATACATGGCATCAAAACCACCACGGGATGGATGGCTATTGATAAAGTCATTCATATTTTCAATCCTCTTCTTATGATATTTGATTCGTTAGAATTGCATTGGTACTTTACTCAAGATGTGTTATCGATATTGTCTAGCTTCTCTCATTTTTGATAAGTTCATACACCATAGATTTAGTGTAATTTTCATTCAAGCGCTAAGGCTATAATGATTACATTTCATATACATCGATATTTCAAACACAAAAAAAGCCTTAGAAAATCTAAGGCTTTTTCAGACATAGTGTCCAATTCACCACTATTCATCTTTAGCGACAGCGGTTGCTGTATCTTGTGCGACTGCTTCAGTGGTATTGGCAACAGATGAATCATCCTTTGCAGTCGCGGTTGCCGTGTTTGGACTATTGGATGAAGTTGCTGGAATAGATTGATCAACAGGTGGCGTATCTCGATCTGCAATCATGTAAAAAATCAGTGAAGCTAGAAAAATACCCACGATGATTAAAATAAATACCGGGATTCGTTTCTTTCTAGTGGTGTCTTCAGGACTATTCACATGGGGTGGCTTATTAGAATCATATGACATATTTCTTCCCCCGCGTTGATATTATGATGTTTAGGCTTTTATATTAACAAGGACTTATGTTGTTTTGTGTGAATAATCATTATTCATTCGTAGCCTTGCAAATGTGATAGGTTCACTCCAAAAATGGGCTATAATACGCTCCCCGATCTTTTCGCTGTTGAACTTTATGACCTATCCTCGGCAAAGTGTCTCTTTAGATTTAGACACAGATGTCACTCATCAATGTTATTTACATAGCACGCGCGATGAGCATTTGATTGGAATTATTGAATTCAATAAACCAAGCTATATTTTGAAATGGGGCGATTTAGAATACTTCCGCAGAAGAACTGAAGAGTTTTCTGTAATGCCTTTTCCGGAATGCGTCGGAGCAATGATTATCGACATTCGTAATATTGCGGCATTCTTGGACAATGAAGTACCGATTATTCCGTGGCGTTTATTGGAAGAAGATTGTCCTATTCGCTTGGTGGTTCCGCATGATCGTTTAGAACATTATGCAGGTCTTTTTGAGCCGACTTGGTTGACCAGTGATGTTGAAACTGCTATCCAAGAAATCCGTCAATTTATGGATATGTTTGTGCATTAATTTTTGAGCATTTTGAGACAGTAAAACCTCCAATATGGAGGTTTTTTTATCAGTATGATTTTAACCTAGTCAAAATTTATTGAGTCTCATTTTTAAAATCAAAATTTAGAGGATTGATTCGATCTGTTGCACAAATCAACGACGATGATGAGTTACGATTCAAACAAGTCTTGAAAGGTTCAATTGCTGTTAAAGTTAGACCCGTGATTCTGCGAGAAGAATGAAAGCACGCTTACAAAGCCCATCTCCCGAGCCCTCTCGTTGAAGAAAGAAAGCTTCAGTACTACCAATAATTCTCAACCGCAATATTTCCCTCACCACGGCGGTTCATGGTCAGTCCACGTGCTTTTAAGGCTTCTTTAGTGTCTTCCACCATTTGTGGGTTACCGCATAACATGATATGCGTGGTTTCAGCATTAAAGTTGAAATTCGCGACTTTTTCGAGTTCGCCGTTTCCAATGAGTATAGGCAGACGATCATGTAAGTCTGTATTGGGATCGCGAGTAATAATCGGAATAAACTTAAAGCCGCTATGCCCTTCACCAAAGCTTTCTGCAATCTCTTGAATCCGATCTGAATACGCCAGCTCAGATGCGAATCGTACGCTATAGACCAAATGAATATGGCTGTATTTTTGCCACGTTTCAAAATCTTGTAACATTGAAAGAAAGGGTGCTAAACCAGTCCCTGTCGCAAGTAACCAGAGATCTTTCGGCAGAGGCAACTGATAACGTGCCAAGGTCAAAAAGCCATAAGGGATTTTTTCTAGATATAACTCATCACCCACGCGTAGATGCTGTAACTGAGATGTAAATGCGCCATCTGGCACCACAATTGAGAAAAACTCTAAGGTTTCGTCAAACGGAGAAGACACCACAGAATAAGCACGTACCACCAACTCATCACCTACTTTCAATCCAATTCGCGCAAACTGACCTGCTGTGAACTTAAAGTGAGCGGGACGCGTCAGGGTAAAACTAAATAATGTAGGGGTCCAACGATGTACAGATAACACTTTTTCTAGGCTAAATTTCTCAATTGACATAATTTCTACGTGGCACGACTGACTGCGCTCATGGTAGCATGACGAGGTCATTTATTAATATTTTTTCACATTAAGGCTTCATCCATGCGCATGACATTACGCCAACTGGCTGTTTTCGTGGCCGTAGCTCAAGAAGGCACTGTTACGAAGGCGAGCGACGCTGTCCGACTAACTCAAAGTGCTGCAAGTATGGCATTGGCCGATCTTGAAGATGGCTTAGGCGCACCCCTCTTCGATCGTTTAGGCAAACGCTTACAGTTGAATGATTTAGGGCGCTTTTTACTCCCGCAAGCGCTTGAAATTTTGGGGCGCTGTGAATCCTTCGAGCAAGCCGCAAAAGGCGAATTACAAAGTATTGACTTGCGTATTGGGGCAACACTGACCATCAGTGATTACCTTATGCCCGACTTGATGGCAGATTTCTTACAGGCCCAGCCTCAAGCGCATTTACAGCTACAGGTGGGTAATACCCGTCAGATGATTGAAGCGGTCAATCAGTTTCAGCTCGATTTAGCCTTAATTGAAGGATCATGTCATTTACCGCAACTACAATCGATTCATTGGCGTGATGATGAGTTGGCTGTGTGCTGTTCACCCAACCATCCTTTAGCGAAAATTAATCGAGCCATTACCATAGATGATTTTATTGATGCTGAATGGGTGCTACGTGAAGAAGGTTCAGGCACGCGTGAAGTCTTTGACAATGCCATTTTGAAAGATGTACCTGATGCCAATATTCGTCTGACCTTGGGTCATAATGAAGCGATTTTAAAAATTGTTGCGGGTGGTTTAGGTCTGTCATGCATTTCAAAACTGGCAATTGAACCATTGCTTGAAAAAGGACAATTGGTGATTATTGAGACACCATTTTGGCAGTTAACTCGTCCCCTGTTCATGCTGGTGCATCGTCAAAAATACCAAGGCCCCGGTTTAAAAGCCTTTATGAAATTCTGTGATGCATAATCCGAAAGCCCCTAATAACGGGGCTTTTTTTAATCTCGATTAAACTGTTGCTCGCAGGGCTGTCCGTCATGGTTTCCATCCATTTTAGTACCTGGGCAATTTTTTAAGAAGTAGACTGCTTCTTCATAAGACTTCATTTGTGTGCAATGCGTTCGACCATCACATTTAAACTGCGCATTTTTATTCTGTGAAGTATTCGATGTACTCCCCACAAAATAATTAGGTTGTCGATTTTCAGTATGCTGTGGCTGCTTTTGATTACGATCTTTACCCAATAGTTCATCAAGTGATCTGTCTGATAAAATTTTATTAGGCAACTTACCGTGTTTACGACGCTGTTCTTCAATAATCCGTTCTTGTTCAAGTAAATATAGTTGAGCTTTTGCAGCTTGCTCTTGTTGATAATTTTGAAATTTGTTATATCCCATTACCCCAACATTGACCAAAATCAAGATCACCACCATGCCAACAATCAGCCACGGGTTGAATTGTTTTTTTTCTTTGCGGGCTTTTTTTGGCTTATAGATTTTATAAGCCAATTTGGTTTTAACTTTACTCGGCTCATGTTCGTTCTTATTTTGTTGCGGCTTTAAATCTTGCTGTGTTTCGGACTGATCCGATTGTTGTTGCTGATGCCATGCAAAAGGATCTACGGTTGTTTGAGATGGCGTCGGTTGATGCTGCATCGGTTTAGCATCAATTCTTTTTTCTTCAAACTGCTGCATCACCAAATCTGATATCTTTTGATGTTCAGCAATCTTATGACTGACCTGATGATCACTTAACAATACAGGCGTGATGCTAGATGAATGAGTATTTTTGATTATAGCGAGAGTCGGATCAGCTTGAGCAGTTGCAGATTTTGGCGTCACTTCGGATTCAGCACAATCTTCTTTTAGAAGCAACAACTCAAGTTCTGCTAAAGATGGCTCTTGTTCTACGACATCAAGCGAAATTGGTTGTATTTCGACCAAGTTTAGTGGTTCTACAGCTTGTGATTCTGTTGATTCTGTTGATTC
>CAZOGM010000022.1:19343-25224 GCA_964579445.1 uncultured Acinetobacter sp. | reverse complement strand
AGTATCACATCATTTTCGATCTGCACATTCAAATGCGGAATTTGATACGGTATTTGCTCTACAGTTTGAACCGTAGCTGTTGAATCTTGAGCCAATGCTTGTGCTGTGTGTTCAGTGATATTATCTAATGATTCATTTGAAGATTTAAATTCAGACAAGTGAGTTACATCTTGCTCAGATTCCGTTTGTTTTTTGAGAAGTTTAGCTCCCTTTAATGCATTGAGATCTTCAACTTCACTATAGAAAATATTGTTTAAAGCCTTTTCGGTACGGGCATTTTTATAGTCGAGCCGAACAATATATTTGGCATACTTTTCCTGATTCTGATCAATGAGCATACATTTTATGCGCTCACCAATGACAGGCTCTACTGCAAGGCTTGACAAATCATCGGCAGCAAACTGAACTTCAATTTCAGCATCCGTTAAAAAAATCGTACCATGCCTACTTTTTTCGTCATAGGTTTTAAGTATGCCTTTGTAAAACATATGGATCCCCAATTTCACATTTTAAATTTTTTGATTTATATTTATGGACGCTTTATAATTACAACACATTGAAAATATTAAACAAAAAGGAGACGTCAAGTCTCCTTTTTATTTTACTCACTTTTTAGTCACTTTGTACAGACAAAATCAGAAATAACGATTCAATCACACTGTGATCATAAACATTCAATAAGGTCTAAAAATTCCCATGGTCGAATGTACACTTGAGCCGTTTTAATCTTTTACAGTATTCAGCTTTTATTTTAAAAATTTTGACAATAAATCTGTAGTAATGGCTTCATTGTGCTGCAAAATTTTTCTTTGTTTGGTTTTTGCAGGATTTGGATCCAATTTCTCAATCCGTGTTGCTTTGAGCTTTTCACCATTTTCTTCCAACACAAATTTCACTTTATCATTTCGTTTCGGCTCTTCTTCAGCTCCTTCTGGAAAATCAGAAATGTGGAAAAATACATCTTCTCCAGCCATAGAAATAAAACCAAAACCTTTCTCTGGATTGTATTTAACCACTTTACCGAACTGATATTCTAACTTCATGATCTTTGCCCTATTCTTTAAGCACTTCAATAACAGTATATAAAAAAAGAGGCTCGACGCCTCCTTTTTTAGTCAAAATCTAATATTAATCTTTTTGCACTGAACCAAAGATTTTATCGCCTGCATCACCCAAGCCTGGAATGATGTAACCTTGTTCATTAAGACCTTGGTCAATGGATGCAGTAAACATGATCACGTCTGGATGTGCAGCTTCAACGCGTTTAATCCCTTCAGGTGCTGCAACCAACACCATGACACGAATATCTTTACAACCGCTGGCTTTAAGGACGTCAATGGCCGCAACCAGTGATGATCCTGTTGCAAGCATAGGGTCAATAATCATGGCTAAGCGGTTTTGAACGTCTGGTACTAATTTTTTGTAGTACGTACGCGCTTCAAGCGTTTCTTCATCACGTTCAAGACCTAATACAGACACTTTTGCGCTTGGAATGAGATTTAAGAAACCATCTAACATACCAATACCGGCACGTAAAATTGGGACAACCGTTATTTTTTTACCGGCAATACGATCAACCGTTACCTTGCCGTTCCATCCATTAATTTCATGGTCAACAATTTGTAAATCTTTGGTTGCTTCGTAAGTCAAAAGCATGGTTACTTCTTGTGCAAGTTCACGGAAGTTCTTGGTGCTGATATCTGCACGGCGCAATAAACCTAATTTATGACGGATGAGCGGATGACGGATTTCTTGAATGGGCACGGGAGAACACCTAAAACATAAAAGTAAATTTCCACCATTATAAATGTTTTTTATATAAGAAATAAGAAAAGCCCTCAATCAATGAGGGCTTTTTTTGTTAATCACTATAGATTTTTTAGATTACTGCAACACAATGTGTAATGGCGCAATCATTTGAGCTTGATTTGCGATTGCAATCACAGGGTCAGGATAAACACCAATCACTAAGACAGCAAGCGCGGCAAGTAACACCATAATACCACCGACTTTTTGTCCCCAATGCTTATCAGCATCGATACGTGGAGTTTCAGGTGGTGTCATATACATCACAATCATCACACGCAAGTAGTAGTACAAACCAATACCTGAGCCGACAATAATCATGGCAGCAAAGAACCAGTGGGCTTCAGAGACAACCGTCATCACCAGCATGAACTTACCAATGAATCCAGCTGTTAACGGAATACCCGCCAAAGACAACATCATCACGGTCAAAGTCGCAGTCAACACTGGACGACGCCAGAACAAACCACGGTAATCTGCCAATGTTTCAGCTTCATCTGTGTTGTTGTATGGGCTCGACATGAGTGCCACAGCACCAAATGCACCAATCGTGGTTAATACATACGTTAATACGTATAAACTGACTGAGGTTAAACTCAAGAATGACGTGGTCACAACAGCTAAGATGAGGTAACCAAAGTGTGCAATTGAAGAGTAAGCCAAAATACGTTTAACGTTGACTTGCTTCACAGCAAGTAAGTTACCCACCAAGATTGACATCACTGCAATTACGATCAAGATCGTTTTAACTGACTCGATCCCAATCACGCCTGAAGACAACAAGTAGCGTACGAATACGCCAATCATGGCAACTTTAGCAACAGTCGCAAGGAAGGTTGCAATTGGCGCTGGTGCACCTGCATAAACATCCGGTGTCCATTTATGAAATGGCGCAAGTGACAGTTTAAATGCAACTGCAGCAATAATTAAACCTAAACCTAAAATACCAAATACAGTGGTGAGCTTGTCCGCAAACTGTGGAATATACGCCTGAAGCGCCATCGCCACTTGTGGATCTTGAGTTTTCGCCAGTTCCCAGAACATATCATCGACTTGACCTGCAAATGACAATGAACCAAGCACTGAATAAACATAAGCCATACCCATCAACAACGTCGCAGAAGCAGTTGCAGAAAGTACTAAATACTTAACGCCTGCTTCTAAAGATTTACTACGTTGATGTGTATATGCAATCAAGCCATATATAGGAATTGACATCAATTCTAAGCTGATAAAAAACGATGCAAAGTGTGAGCTTGACACCATTAACATTGCCCCTGAAACAGAGATCAACATCAATAGGTAAAGTTCTTCACGGTTGTCTTTATAGCTTTCGATATAAGCATGCGACAAAGTACAGCAAGCCAAAGCAGCCAATAAAATGATGATTTGGTAGTACAGTGAAAATGCGTCAACCATAAACAAGTTCATCACATTTGGAGAAGCTTGCGCTCCGCCAAACAAGGTGAACAAGATATTGAGTAAAGCAAGGTTAAGGCCGACCACTGAAACAGTTGCAATCAAATTGTGATTACGCTTAATCGCAGTCAGGATCATCACGACGATTGCTGTCAAAGCAACAATCATCACGGGAGCTAAGGGCATTAGCTCAGAAAAAGAAAGTGTGAAGTTCATGACTTATTGCATCTCCACAGTTTGTTGTAATACGACCTGTTCTGTCACATCAACAACCTCTTGTACTGGAATATAGCTGTTTGCAATCCACGCCATACTTGAATTCGACACATCAAGGAAGGTTTGTGGATACAGACCGAGCCATAAAAGACCAAACGCACACAACAGCAAAATCACGACTTCACGCGTATTTAAATCTTGAAGGGGACGGGTATAGTGCTGCTTCTGCTCTTCGTTTGGCGTACCAAATAAAGCTTTATGAATCAGAATCAAACCGTACAGACCTGCAAAGACTAAGCTGATTGCAGCCAAAATTGTGAAGGTTGGGAACTTGGCAAATGAACCCATAAGGATCAGGAATTCACCAATAAAGTTACCTAGACCCGGAATACCCACAAGTGCTGCAACGAAGAACATTAAGAAGAAAGAAAGATACTGGAATTGACCACGAATCCCCCCCATCAAACGTAAATCACGTGTATGTAAACGTTCATACACTTGACCACACATAATGAACAATGCAGCAGATGACAAGCCGTGCGCCAACATCATGATCATCAAACCTTGGAAGGTTAAGATGTTACCTGCATAGATCGCAAGAAGCACGAAGCCCATGTGCGAAATTGAGGTATACGCCAAGAGACGTTTCATGTCTGTTTGCTGGAAAGCACACCAAGCACCGTAGAAGATACCGATCAGACCCAAAATGATCGCAACATCTGCAAACTGTGCAGAAGCCGCTGGGAAGAACGGAATTACAAAACGCAATAAGCCGTATGCCGCTGTTTTGATTAAGATACCTGCCAAGTCTACAGAACCTGCTGTAGGCGCTTGAGCATGCGCATCTGGTAACCAACCATGCAATGGGAACACTGGAAGTTTGACTGCAAAACCCACGAATAAACATAACATCAGTGCAAATGCAACGCTTGGTGCTTGTGCATCCAATCCGTTCGCTACACTGAGTAAATGGTTATAGCTGAAGCTGATCGTGTCAGTCATCATGAAACCATAGACCACTAAACCTAAAATACCCACAAGCATAATTAAACCCGCAACTTGTGTGTAGATAAAGAATTTAGTTGCTGCATATACACGCGATTTACCATCTGCTCCTTTATGACCCCAAAGTGCGATCAAGAAGTAGATTGGAACCAGCATCATCTCCCAGAAGAAGAAGAACAGGAACATATCAATCGCTAAGAATACACCGATCACACCGCCTAAAGACCATAAAAGGTTTAAGTGGAAGAAACCAACATTCTTTTGAATCTCACCCCATGAACAACCCACTGCAAGTACACCCAGTAATGCAGTTAAGCCGACCATAAGTAAAGATAAACCATCCACCGCTAAGTGAATGTTAATGCCAAGCGTTTGAATCCAAGGCACTAAAAACTCTGCAGACCAAGTCGGTGTCGCAGCACCAACTTCGTAGCTATACGTTCCACTTTGCCATAACGCTAAAGTCAGACCCAAGGTAATGAGCATGCCAAATAAAGCAATGTAGCGTGGAAGATGTTGGTCGACTTTATCGACCAACCAACAAATAAAACCAGCAATGAACGGTACAAGGATCAGCGCGGGTAAAAACCAGTTATTTGTGATTTCCATTTTATTTCCCCACGATCTGAGTCACGATCAGAATCATGATTAACACAATGATACCGAATGCCATGCTCGATGCGTAATTACGCAAAGAACCTGTTTGACGTGAGCTGGTAAAGCTATGACCGCCTTTTACAAGTGCAGGCAGGACTAACCAGAGACTATCAATTGGATCACGACCTAAAAGCTTCGCAATGAATAAATAAGGTTTTACAAAGACGATGTCATACAGCGCATCAAAACCTAGGGCGTTACGACAGATGTTGACCAGTCCTGCACCAAAACAAGTCTTGGCAAACTTTTGAACAGCACCATAAGCAAAAGCAAAGAGCACTACACCTACGACTAGACCCGTTAACGCAATGGCAATCGCGATATATTCCGCACCATGCGAACCAGCTTCTAAAGATGGAGGAATGATAAATGCTGGAATTTTAGCCGCATTTAAGATACTCAGTACTGGTGCTTTAAGTACGATTGCAAGACCTGTAGACAAAACAGCAAGAATCGCAAGCGGTAACCAATACGTCGCACCTTTAATTTCGTGGTATGCAGTTTTTTCTTCACCAAAGAATACGATCCAAATCAAACGGAATGTATAAATCGAGGTTAAGAATGCACCAGCAACACCCGCCCAATACAAGTAGTCATAAACTGGAATGGCATTACCTTGAACCCAAACAGCAGCAAGGATCGCGTCTTTTGAGAAGAAACCAATGGTTAAGAATGGAATCGCTGCCAATGCACCGCCACCAATCGCGAAACAAGCAAATAGGAATTTGTTACGCTTGAACAAGCCACCCATTTTGAAAATGTTTTGTTCGTGATGGAA
>CAZOGM010000022.1:7333-19243 GCA_964579445.1 uncultured Acinetobacter sp. | reverse complement strand
CTTCTGCACCCACTGCCATAAACATATAACCTAACTGACTCATTGTAGAGTAAGCCAAAATACGTTTGATGTCTGTTTGAACCAATGCAGCAAAACCAGCAACAAGCAACGTTACTGCACCTGTAATTGAGATAAACACCATCACTTCAGGTGCCATTTCAAAGACAGAGAACATACGGCAGCACAGGTAAACACCCGCTGTTACCATTGTTGCAGCGTGAATGAGTGCTGATACAGGTGTAGGACCTGCCATTGCATCTGCAAGCCATGTTTGTAATGGGATTTGCGCAGATTTACCCGCAGCACCCAAGAACAACATTAAAGCAGTCCAGATGGTGAGTGACGAGCTTTGCGTCATGACTTTTGGAGCCGCAGCCACGATTTCAGCAATGTTCAATGTTCCAAATTGTTGGAAGATTAAGAACAACGCGATGAGTAAGAATACATCACCAATACGTGTCACTGTAAATGCTTTAATTGCAGCTACGCCATTCGCTGGCGTTTGGTAGTAGTAACCAATCAACAGGTATGAACATAGACCTACACCTTCCCAACCTAAGAATAACAACGCAAGGTTGTCACCCAAAACGAGCAGCAACATGCTTGCAACGAATAGGTTGAAGTACGAGAAGAAACGTGCAAAGTCTTCTTCACCACGCATATACCATGATGCAAAAATGTGAATTAAGAAACCCACACCTGTCACCATGCCAAGCATGAGTAAAGACAAACCATCTAAGTGCAAGCTAATGCCCGGTGCGAAACCGCCCACATTAAACCATGTCCAAAGATGAGTGACTTGAGCCGTCTCACCACTGCCAATAAACTGCATACCTGCAATAAGCGCAAATAATGCAGAAAGGCCCACTGAACCTACGCCAATAATGGCAGCAACAGATTCAGGAAGCTTGTTACGCCCTGCCGCCAAAAGGATAAAACCAATGAGCGGGAACAAAATTGTTAATGCTAATAAACTCATCCGCGCATCTCACTAGCAGCATCTACATCCAAATGATGGAAGCGATGATAGAACTGAAGGACGATCGCAAGCCCGATACATGCCTCTGCCGCAGCAAGAGTCAAGATCAAGATAAACATGATTTGACCATCTGGTTGTACCCATGCACTACCAGCCAGTACGAATGCAAGCGCTGCTGCATTCATCATGATTTCAAGGCTCATTAACATAAATAAGAGGTTGCGTCGCACCATCACACCGTAGAACCCAAGTGCAAAAAGAATGGTTGCAACAATCAAACCATGTTCTAAAGGGATATTACCCATTATTCTTTTTCCCCTTCTGCACTTGGTTCACGTTTGCCTAAGTGAAATGCTGCAACCAAGGCTGCAAGCAATAACATCGCGGCAACTTCAACCAATAATAAATATTGTGTAAAGAGTGCTATACCGACTTCTTTTGGACCCACAACTTCTGTGCCCATAAGCTGACCTGAAACAGTGTTGTAGTCTGAAGTTAATGTCCAAACCAGAACTAAACCCATCAAGAAGCTCATAAGTGCAGGATACGCCCAAGCATCTGAGGTCAACCATTTACGCTCTTGCTCTACTGTATGCTCGCCGAGATTTAACATCATTACCACGAAGACAAATAACACCATAATGGCACCGGCATACACAATGATCTCAAGCGCGCCAGCAAATGGCGCACCCACGATCATGAACATACCCGCAACAGCAAGAAGCGATACGATTAAACTTAACAAAGCGTGTACAGGGTTCGCGTTGGTCACAACGCGAATCGTAGACACGATGGCCACAAGTGCCATCAAATAAAATGGCCACATCATGGTAATAAGCTCCGTACATCCACAGGCGCGCTTTCGCGTTGTGCTTGACCTTTGTCTTTACCTGTTACAGCCATACCCGTTACGCGGTAGAAGTTGTAATCTGGGTATTTACCAGGACCCGAAATAAGTAAGTTTTCTTTTTCATACACCAAGTCTTGACGAACATATTCACCAAGCTCAAAGTCTGGTGTCATTTGAATCGCAGTCGTTGGACACGCTTCTTCACACATACCGCAGAAAATACAACGAGAGAAGTTGATACGGAAAAACTCCGGATACCAACGACCATCTTCTTTTTCTGCTTTTTGCAGTGAAATACAGCCGACAGGACATGCCACTGCACATAAGTTACATGCCACACAGCGCTCTTCGCCATCTGGGTCACGTGTAAGCACGATACGACCACGGAAGCGAGGTGGAACGATATCTTCGCCTTTAACTTCTGGATATAAAATGGTGTCACGTTTACGTGTCACATGTGAAAAAACCATCCACAATGAACGTACGATTGACCCGAATCCAGCTAGAATTTTATACATTTCCTACTCCTTGCTGTCTTAGGCCGCTTGATTCATCAGAATCACAGCACCAGTCACCAACAAGTTGACCAACGCCAAAGGCAAACAAATCTTCCAACCAAAGTTCATGACTTGGTCATAACGCGGACGCATAAGCGAGCCACGTGCCAAGACAAACATCATCACGAAGAATGCTGTTTTAATCACGAACCAGAACGTTGGTGGGATAAATGGAATTTCTAGGTTGAACGGCGCAAGCCAGCCACCAAAGAATAAGGTTACAATCAGTGCTGAGATCAGAACCACGTTGACGTATTCCGCAACGAAGAACATTCCCCACTTCATACCACCGTATTCGACATGGTAACCTTCCGCCAATTCTTGTTCGGCTTCTGGTTGGTCAAATGGATGACGATGCGTTACCGCAACACCCGCAATCACGAAGATTAAGAAACCTAAGAACTGTGGAATCACAAACCAGACATCACGCTGCGCTTCTACAATTTCACGCATGTTGAATGAACCAGCAATTGCCACGACACCCATCAGTGAAATACCCAAGAACACTTCATACGAAATGGTTTGAGCTGCAGAACGTAAACCACCGAGTAATGCATATTTGTTGTTAGACGACCAACCACCGAACAGTACTGCATACACCGCAATACCAGCCATTGCCATAAAGAACAATAGACCAATGCTCATGTCTGCAACACCTAAGTAAGGTGACACAGGAATGACCATGAACGATAACACCGCAGTTGCCATCGCAACTGCTGGCGCTAAACGGAACGTCAATTTGTCAGCAAACTTCGGGGTCCAGTCCTCTTTGAACATGATTTTAAGCATGTCCGCAACAATCTGGAACATGCCC
Source organism: uncultured Acinetobacter sp. (assembly GCA_964579445.1). Lineage (GTDB taxonomy): Bacteria > Pseudomonadota > Gammaproteobacteria > Pseudomonadales > Moraxellaceae > Acinetobacter. The sequence goes on along the minus strand of CAZOGM010000022.1, from coordinate 16,043 downwards.
CCTGGACCAACACGGTTAGGACCGTAACGGTCCTGCCAGAGGCCGAGTAAACGACGTTCAATAAAAGACATCAACGCAGCGATCAATACCACAACCAGTAAGATCACAATCGCTTGAACAACTGAGTAGGCAATTGGCCAGTTCTCAGCCCAAAGCGGCGTTTGACGGATTAATTCTTGTTCCATGAATTATGCTCCTACCGCGACTGATACAGGCTCAGCAAGAGATACCATCGGTGCAAGACCAACTGGGTAACCAATATAACCTGTAGGTAAATATTCAATCACTTGAACTGGAAGAACGATCGACGTATCGCCTGCTTTCACAGTGATTGTCTGACCATCTTGAACATTCAAACGTGCTGCATCTTGTTCGCCTACCGCAAATACCGCTTCAGGAATACGTGTTTCCATTGCAGGTGTTTTCACCGTAAATTCGCCTGAACCAAAAATATGATGCATAGGCACTAAACGGAAACTTTCAGCATGTACAAGCACAGGTGCTGGTGCAACGAAAGTACGCACTGGACGCTTCGCTAAACGATCGAATAAACGAATACCCGAATCACCACCTTTTAAGTGACCGCCCACTTTGTCTTGGAATTTGTTCCAAGCTTGTGGCGAGTTCCAACCTGCTGACCATGCAAATGGTACAAGTGGAGATGGTGTTTGATTACCCACATAACCTTCCATAGAGAAGGTTAATGCTGAATCTTTGTCCATCGGTTGTTTCGGTTCATGTACAGACAAAGGCGCACGCATCGAAGTACGACCAGAGTAACGACGTGGTTCACGTGCCACTTTTAAGCCATGTACACGGAAGCCCGCATCGGGTGCAACATCTTGAATAGCTTCTAAAGCAGGTACATTTTTAGCCACTGCTTCAATCACGTCATCAAGTAATGTCCACGAAATTGTTTGACCTTTAAGACCAGTTTCAATTGCGTGTAACCAGCGCCAAGATTCTTTAATCGCAAGTTCTGGTTTGTAGTAGCTTGGGTCATAGACTTGGTAGAAACGTTGTGCACGACCTTCTTGCGATACCACAGTACCGTCGCCTTCAGCAAAGCTTGCAGCAGAAAGTACAACCGTCGCTTTCTTCACGGTTTCAGTTTCAGAATGATCAAGCACAATCACGTCTTTGGCTTTAGCCAAAGCTGCATCGATTTGTTTCGCAGGTAAACGGCGATAAAGATCATTTTCAACCACAATAATGGCATCGTAGTCTTTCGCAAATACTTGCTCTAAGCTTTGACCACCGAAGATTGCCATACCCATTGAGTTCACTTCAGGAACCGTTAAGGTAAGACCTGCATGACCACCTAGGTTTTGTGCCACTTGTGCAGCAGCTTCCATGATCGCAGGATCTTGTAAGCTTGTACCTGAGATGATTAATGGCTTTTTCGCAGCTTTTAACGTATCTGCAATGCCTTGAGCAAATGCTTTCGCATCATCTTCTAAACCAAGAATGCTTTCGCCCTTAACCGCAGCAGCAACAGCAAAACCTAAACGTGCGATATCATTTGGAGACGCAACCACTTCACCTGTTGCAACATCCGCTAAGCGGGTTTGTGTTGCAGCCAAAATAAAGATCGGAGACTTCTCATCTTGACCAATACGTTGAACAGGTTCTGCCAACCACTCTTGCGTACGACGTTCTGCTGCCATTTCCTTGGCTTTGTTTTTTGAAGCCTGACGCACAGATAAAGCCATACGTGGTGCAGTTTGCGTCAGGTCTTCACCCAAAATCAACACTGCATCATAGCTTTCAATTTCACGCATATTGGGGTTATAAACACCCTCGGTTTGCATGATTGACGCTGCAAGCTCAACCAAGTTTTGCTCTTTTTGAGACAAACCTGTTGAGAAGTTGTCTTGACCCACCAGTTCGCGAAGTGCAAAGTTTGACTCAATCGAGGCACGTGGCGAACCAATACCTAAAACTTTTTTGCCTTGGATATTTTCAATCACGGTATCTAAGGCTTGGTCTACAGATACAGTCGTCACATTGCTCGCATCACGGAATTGTGGTTGACGTGGACGATCTGCACGGTTCACATAACCCGTACCGAAACGACCTTTGTCACACAAGAAGTATTGGTTTACTTCACCGTTAAAACGGTTCTCGACACGGCGAAGTTCGCCATAACGCTCACCCGGAGAAATGTTACATCCTGAAGAACAGCCTTGGCATACGCTTGGCGCATACTGCATGTCCCATTTACGGTTATAACGCTCTGAATGGGTTTTGTCTGTAAATACACCTGTTGGGCAGACTTCAGTCAAGTTCCCAGAAAATTCAGACTCTAATGTGCCTGATTCTGGACGACCAAAGTACACACGCGATGCACTGGCATACACACCAAAGTCTGTACCGCCCGCGTAATCGTTATAGTAACGAACACAGCGGTAGCATGCGATACAACGGTTCATTTCGTGAGAAATGAATGAGCCAAGCTCTTGGTTATAATGGGTACGTTTGGTGAAACGATAGCGACGACGATCGTGCTGCGTCATGACGGTCATATCTTGTAAATGACAATGACCACCTTCTTCACAGACTGGACAGTCATGTGGGTGGTTGGTCATTAAGAATTCAACAATCGATGCACGAAAATCTTTTGCTTCTTTGTCTTCAATCGAAATATAGGTATTGTCAGATGCTGGGGTCATACATGACATTACTAAGCGACCGCGAGTATCTTCAGGGTTCGCATATTGAGTAACGGCACACTGACGGCAAGAACCAACAGAACCTAAGGACGGATGCCAACAAAAGTACGGGATATCAATACCCAAAGACAAACATGCTTGTAGCAAGTTCTCTGAGCCATTGACTTCATACGATTTGCCATCGACATGAATTGTAGCCATAGTCGAATTCCTTAAGCTTGTTCTACGTGGCTTGCTTGTGCAATCGGACTATTCGTCACTTTTGCTTCAAACTCGCTACGGAAATATTTGAGTGCGCCCATTAATGGTTCCATCGCACCCGGCGCATGCGCACAGAATGTCTTACCAATCCACAATTTCTTGGTGAGCTCAGATAGATGTTCAATGTCTTCCATCTTCCCTTCACCAGTTTCAATTGCTTTAAGTGCTTTAACTGCCCAAGGTAAACCATCACGGCACGGTGTACAGAAACCACATGATTCACGTGCAAAGAACTCTTCTAAGTTACGTGTTGCAGAAACCATACATTGAGTTTCATCAACCACCGTCAGCAGACACGTACCTAAACGAGAACCTGCTTTCATGATGCTTTCAGCATCCATTGGCAAATCAATGTGTTCAGCTGCCAAAAAGTCAGTTGAAGCGCCACCTGGTAACCATGCTTTAAGCTTTAAGCCATCACGCATACCACCGGCATAGTCTTCAATCACTTCACGTGCCGTCGTACCAAATGGAAGCTCCCATAGACCTGGGAATTTCACTTTGCCTGAAGCGCCGTAAATTTTTGTGCCTGGATCTTTCGATTTACCTTCAGATAAACCTACATACCACTCTGGACCACGTAACATGATTGCAGGTAAGTTATTGAAGGTCTCTACGTTGTTTACAATCGTAGGACGACCCCAAGCACCCGCAACTTGTGGGAATGGTGGTTTAGTACGAGGGTTTGCACGGCGACCTTCAAGCGAGTTAATCAATGCAGTTTCTTCACCACAAATATAACGACCCGCACCGGTATGCACGTGTAAATCAAAGTTCCAACCCGTTCCAAGGATGTTTTCACCCAAGTAACCTTTGGCACGAATTTGCTCTAAAGCTTCATTTAAGTAGCCAGCCGCTTCGATGTACTCACCACGGATGAAGATATAACCTTGAGTCGCCTCTAAGGTATAACCTGCAATCAGCATTCCTTCGATCAATTGATGTGGAAGTTTTTCCATCAACAAGCGGTCTTTGAATGTCCCTGGTTCCATTTCATCGGCATTACAGATCAGGTAACGTGGGCCGCCATCATTTGGCGCCATGAGTGACCATTTAATCCCTGCTGGGAAACCTGCACCACCACGACCTTTTACAGTCGCCGCTTTAATCACATCTAAAACTTCCGCAGGTTTAAGCTCTAATGCTTTTTTAAAGCCTGCATAGCCTTCAAGCGCTTCATAGTCATCTGCACTACGCACATGCTCTTGCTTGCTTAAACGCCAAGTCAGTGGATGCGTTTCTGGGTTGCCATCGCCATAAATAGGTTTTGGTTCAGTATTCATACATACTTCTCCAACAACTGTTTAACCGATGAAACCTCGACTAAACCGTGAGTGTCTTCATTAATCATCAAGGTTGGACCTTTGTCACAATTTCCAAGACAGCAAATTGGTAAAATCGTGAAACGACCATCAGCAGTCGTCTGACCAAATTGAATACCAAGCTCGCGCTGGAATGCCTCAGCCAAAGTTTCCGCACCCATCAAGAAACATGCGATCGAGTCACACAGTAAAATGACATTACGACCCACAGGTTGACGGTAAATACGGTTATAGAAGGTTGCAACACCCTCCAAGTCTGCAAGGCTAATGGTTAACAACTGCGCAATTGCATTCATTTGCGCATCATCTACCCAGCCATTACGGCGTTGTACACACTTGAGCGCGTCCAAAGACGCAGCACGTGGGTACGGATAGTGACCAATGTGATGTTCAATTTCGTGAATTTCGTCCGCAGTCAAAATCCCTTCAACGTTCACACGTGGTTTTTTATCAGTCAAAATCATCATAATGCGTTTATCCCTTAGCGATCCACGTCAGCCATTACGACATCAATCGTCGCTAAATAAATGATTAAGTCAGACATTAAGCTGCCGTTAATCACAGAAGGCATTTGCTGTAAATGGGTGAAGGTTGGTGTACGAATACGGGTACGGTAACTCATGGTTGACTTATCTGAAGTCAAGTAGTAGTTCGACGCACCTTTTACCACTTCCGCCATTACAGACGCTTCGCCTGCTGGCATTACAGGACCCCAAGATACGCTTAAGAAGTGCGTAATCAAGGTTTCAATATCTTGTAATGTTTTGTCTTTTGGTGGTGGCACAGCCAGTGGATGGTCTGCTTTATATGCACCAGACGGCATGTTATCTAAACATTGCTTCACGATTTTTAATGATTCTTCGATTTCACGGAAATGAACCATGACACGTGCATAAGCATCGCCTTCGTATTCCAAAGGAACATCGAAGTCGTAGTTTTCATAACCACTGTATGGACGATATTTACGAACGTCAAAATCAATCCCTGTCGCACGTAAACCAGTACCTGTTACACCCCAAGCCAATGCAGATTTTGCATCATACTGCGCAACACCTTGGGTACGGCCCATGAATACTGAGTTGCGTAAAGCAGCTGTGTAGTATTCGTTCATACGCTTTGGCATCCAATCTAGGATTTCGCGAATGAGGTGCTGCCAATTGTTTGGTAAATCGTGCGCAGTCCCGCCAATACGGAACCAAGCTGGGTGCATACGGTAACCTGTGATCGCTTCAATGGCATCATAGATTTTTTGACGATCCGCAAACATATAGAATACTGGGGTCATACCGCCGGCATCTTGAATTGCTGTACCAATAAACAATAAATGGTTATTGATGCGGAACAATTCTGACATCATCACACGAATACACTGCGCACGGTCAGGAACAGTGATTCCCGCCATTTGCTCCACACCCATCACATAAGGCATGTTTTGCGCACAACCACCTAAGTAGTCAACACGGTCAGTATACGGAATGAATGAATGCCAAGTTTGACGTTCAGCCATCTTTTCCACACCACGGTGGTGATAACCAATGTCAGGCACACAGTCTTTCACTTCTTCGCCATCAAGCTGCAAAATAATACGGAATGCACCGTGCGCAGATGGATGGTTCGGACCCAAGTTCAAGAACATGAAGTCTTCATCTTCATTGCCACGTTTTAGACCCCAATCTTCAGGCACAAAACGTAAATGCTCTTGTTCGAAATCTTGCTTCGCTTGGTTCTGCATGTACGGCGTATATTCGGTTGCACGTGCAGAGTATTCTTTACGAAGTGGATGACCTTCCCAATAGGTAGGCAACAAAATACGACGGAGCATTGGATGCCCTTCGAAATTGATGCCAAACATATCGTAAGCTTCGCGCTCGTACCAGTTGGCATTCGGCCAAATGTTGGTTGCTGTCGGAAGATTTAGATCACTCTCATTCAGCGCAACTTTAATACGAATATCTGAATTACGCTCTAATGACAGTAAGTGATAGAACACTGTAAAGTCAGATGCAGGTAAACCGTCACGATGAGTCCGTAAACGCTCATCTGTTGCAGACAAGTCGAACAGCATCACGTAAGGACGTGACACGGTTCGCAAGAACATTAAAACGTCTTGTACACGTGCACGTTCAACCCAGACTGTTGGAAAATCTTCAAACGTCTTTTGCACATAGAAGTTCTCACCAAACTTGGTTTTGAGATCTTCTACAATCGCAAATGCAGGGCGTGAATCAACAGGCGTTGACTCTGGCATAGCAATTTCAGTTTCAGCCATTGGCTTGGCTTCCTATTTTATACAAATTCATTCAACCCAAACGACAATTACACCCAGATGGGTGCATCAATACTGCATCGCTTAAATTATTTAATTTCATCCATTGAGCGTAAGTTTTTCACCGCTATACGTTCAGCATTCTTACGGTCACGTTCAGGCTGCATCTTTGGCTTATAAATTGGCTTAAGATCATCCCCAATCACCGCTGAAAGCGGACGGCGCTCCAACTGAATTTGGTCTTGTAACAACATTAACGCTTGAATGAGTGCTTCAGGACGCGGTGGGCAACCTGGGACATAAACATCGACAGGAATGATTTTATCCACACCTTGTACAACAGAATAGATGTCGTACATACCGCCAGAGTTGGCACATGCACCCATTGAGATGACCCATTTTGGCTCAAGCATTTGTTCATACAAACGTTGAATCACGGGTGCCATCTTCACGAAGCAGGTTCCTGCAACGATCATTAAATCCGCCTGACGAGGCGATGCACGAATAACCTCAGCACCGAAACGTGACAAGTCATGTACGCCAGTTAAAGTCGTCGCATACTCTACGTAACAGCATGATGTACCAAAGTTAAACGGCCAAACCGAGTTCTTACGACCCCAGTTTACTGCTGTATGTGCCAAATCCTCTAAACGAGTCATGAACACATTTTTATTCACTTCTTCATCAAGCGGATCCGTTACGATTTGACGCTCTTGAAGTGGATATTGATCAGCATCCGGATTCGCACGGGTTAATGTATATTTCATCCCGTATTACTCCTTGTCAGATGATGTAGTCGGTGAACTCTTCACACGACCCGATGATTGCGCTGGAATTTGACCTGTAGGATCAACCACCAACTCCTCAATAGTATTAAAGCGAGTAATTTCAGCAAGATCCATTTTTGGTGAACCTATTTTAGGTTTTATCCCAGCTGCCTTACGCTTATCCGATGGTGCCCAATTCAGCGCGCCAGTAGAGAGTTCGTAAATTAGACCCACGAGTAAAACTAAAATAAATACAGCAGCAGCGACAAAACCGACCCACCCTACTTCACGAACAGAAACTGACCATGCATAGAGGTAAAGTGCTTCTAAGTCAAAAACAACAAAGAATATTGCAACCAAATAGAATTTTGCAGACAAGCGAATACGTGCGCCACCAGCACCTACTACACCTGACTCAAACTGCTCTTGCTTAGCACGGCCCCACGATTTACCCCCAAGGAGTAATGGAACAGTGAGCATAAAGACGCATAAAAATGTAACGCCGATCACGAAGGCAATAATCGCCCAATCGTATGGAGTAATGGCACTCATGCGGGGATAACTCCTGGCAGGCCTATTTATTAACAAAAGAATGTATGTATTGGCCTTTAAATACACCAAACACAAAATTAATCCCGCCAATTGTACCTGATTTATGATTTCTCTTGCTAGCCAATCACCCTAAGTCTTTAGGATGATTTTTAGGCTTTTTCACTTGTTTCACTCGAAACAAGCAAATATAGGCATACCTAATCGCGAAACATGATCGCTTTCATCTGGTTAATTATTTTTTCCGAACAACTTCTTTTTTATCCCGTGATTTTTTATATGGAAATTTTGATCGCACGTTCAATTTTATTAATTTCTGCACTGAACATCATTACAGACAAATAGGGGGCTTATTTTAAATGGCGTTCTTCAACAATGACAAATTAAGCAGTCGAATATAAAAATATTCGACCTCTACTCATGTTGAAAACATAAGACTCTATGATGATATGCTCCACCTTTTTAATTAACTTTATACAATTGAAGCTCGAAAATCAGTGTATGCTAAAAATCAATAATAAGGAGCACATACATGAGCCTAGAATTTACACATAAACCCAATTATTTTTTATTTGCTCAACTCATTATTCGTCATCTCGAAAGCTATATTAAAAAACACCCAGATGCGAGCAATGCGATTTTTGACTTAAGAGATATTTATCAAATTTTTCGTCAAGATCTCGCCTCAACCACCACCAATCTAGATGGCATTTTAAACATTGCGGATGAATATGCGGTTGAAACCATTAATGGGGATAAAAAGCTGATCAGCCAGTATAAAATTGACGCCACCAACAACAGCCTGCTGATTGATTTTAACGAAGAAGCTTTGGCTGCTATTAAAGACGGCAAACGCATTATTGAACCTGATGC
>CAZOGM010000022.1:1611-7233 GCA_964579445.1 uncultured Acinetobacter sp. | reverse complement strand
CCCCCTGATGCACGGGTACGGCTATCATCTAATCGTGCAAAAGCTTCAAATACCCGTTCACGATCTTCCTCAGGTATACCCGCACCATCATCTTCCACACAAATATAAGCCATACCTTGTGCTGTAACTCCTCCGCTCACCTGTACGGTATTTTCACAGTACCGCACAGCATTTCCCACCAGATTTTGCACCACTCGGTGTAAATAACGGCGCTCAGCATTCACTGTTAAATTCAGTGGGGGTGGCAATAGTTCTATATTTTTATTGGTTTTTAAAGCTTCGGTTTCAACTACGACCTGATCTAAAACATCAAACAGTATAATTTCTTCAAGATCTAAAGATGGCATGCCTTGCTCAAGTTTAGCATAGGTCATAATTTCATCAATCAATGTATTTAAGGCTTCAATATCCTTATCAATCATTTCCACCTGTTGTTGACGATACTCATATTCCTCTTCATCCCCCAACATTTCCATACCAAAACGAATACGCGCGACTGGCGTTCGCAGTTCATGCGACACAGCGCGCATCAGCTCTCGCTGCGCTTCTATCAGGCGCTGAATATGATCCGACATACTATTATAACTGGCTGCGAGGCTAGCCATTTCATCTTTCCCCTCGACAGGGACACGAATCGACATATCGCCTTTTTGCATTACATTCAGGGCGTTGTTGACCTGTTTTAGTTTGCGTTGCATCGGCACGATTAAGCCATACACACCTAAGCACAAAATAAACATACTGAGTAAGGTAATGCCTGCCGCCAACTGGAATGGCATCCAGTTAAACATAGGGATTGGACCCATCACCAATATCTCACCTGGAGCGTTGGGCATGGGCGATAGAATTGAGATGGTCGTACCTCGAACACTGGCACTGTCTTGATACAAAATCACGCCCTGATCTGAACGCAAGCGACCAATTTGTTCAGAGTCGAGGCTTAATTGAGAAATATTTTGAATATCAACTTTATAAGAAAAGTGCTTTTGAATTTTTTTTAAGTATTCTTTTTCTTGACCTGGATAATAGACCAAATAGTCCAAAATAAAAATGGGTAGCGCCTTCATTTGGCGCTCACCAATTCCATCTATTTTTAAATACAAAAAGTGCGAAGGATCATCCTTAATTCCCACTACCACAAAAGCCGCGCCCTGTTTGGCATCATAACGCACTACCGCTTGCTGATTTTTAACCCGCTTCGCTTCAGCGCGTGATAAATCGACTTTTGCAGACTCGAGATAATAAATTGGAAGCTCCAGTAAATCTGAAGCATCCGAGATCCAATCCATTTTTTGTTGAATCGTTTGCTGCCGTGCAACACCCTCACTAATGACATAGGCAATGCCATCGGTTAAAGACTCTCGGTATTCCTGAGCACGCTGATAATTGATAATTTGCACCAGCAAATAACCAAAGATCGCGACAAGAACAACCAAAATGACAAGTCCTGCATAGATACGCAGAAAAATACTGTGTTTAGACACGTCGTTTTAACCTTGGTAAGTTGCACTGCAAATAACACACATCAACTAAGGGATGTTACATCCCGTTGGTTTCTTTAACAAAGAGATAACCTTTGCTACGCACGGTTTTAATACGCTTAGGATTTTCTGGATCATCACCAATTTTTGGACGAATCCGCGAGATGCGCACATCAATTGAACGGTCTTGTCCGTCATACTCAATACCACGCAGACGCTCGAAAATATCTTCACGAGAAAGAATTCGACCTGCATTTGAGGCAAGTAACCATAATAAATCATATTCAGCGCTGGTAAAGTCAACCAATTCGCCATTTAAAGTGACTGAACGACCACCGTTATCAATCACCAAGTCGTCAAATTCGATACGCTGCGCCACTTCATCTTCAGGCGTTTTATCGGTACGACGTAATAGCGCACGAATACGCGCTAAAAGCACACGCGGCTGAACTGGTTTTGCAACATAGTCATCTGCACCCATTTCCAGACCCAAGACTTGGTCCATATCTTCAGTACGTGCAGTTAACATTAAAATCGGTTGATGGTAATGTGGACGAACTTCTCGACAAACGGTTAAACCATCTGCGCCTGGAAGCATAACATCAAGCACGACCATATCCGGTTGCTCAGCAATAATACGACGAATCGCACGATTACCATCAGGTTCAACCCCAACTTCAAGCCCATTACGAATTAAGTATTCTTGCGTTAAACGTGCAAGGCGCTCGTCGTCTTCAACGATCAAAATTTTAGGTAACTTTTCTTCTTGGCTCATATACTGCCCCTATATTTGTTGAGATATCCGTTGAATTTCGTTCACAGATTTACCACGTTATGATTTGCAATATACACACGTTTACATTGTAAACAAGATGTCGTTCACCAAACTGATACACGAGCGTAGCATTTTGTTAAATTTTATTAGCCTTTGAATTATAGAAGCTTTTATAGAATTGCCAATTTGATCACAACCATTAAAGTATTGGTCATTTAAATTATTACGGATATTTTTCAAACAAATTGTTTCATTAAATCCTTTTCGTTGAAGCTTTCATCAGTTTTTGAGTTATCCACAGCCTTATCTATAAGCACTCTAAAAACTCTCTGTTATGCTGATCACCCATAGAGCCAAACGATAACAAAACAGTTTTTCGCTCTAAAAAACATCAATAAATGTAGACAGATTTTTTGAAAAGAAAATATCAAAATGTCAATATTGATCTACTCTCAATTTTACCGTATCTTGTGCCTTAGATTAAATTAAACCACTAAGTCTTGTGTTTACCCGTGAAAAGTCATGATTTAAAATCTATCGATTTTGTCTGATTAAAATGGTCTATAAACATAATAATGAAGACAATGGAGCTACGCTGACAATGAGCGCTAATACAACCCCTGGTCAACTTCAAGTGATTAAACGCACTGGTGACGTTGCCTCTTTTGATGCAGAAAAAATATCTGTAGCAATTGGTAAAGCTTTTTTGGCTGTTGAAGGTCAACCAAGTGCAGATTCGAGCCGTATTCACGATCGTATCGAGCAATTAACCGATATGGTCATGAACACGTTCAGTCGCCGCCTACCATCTGGTGGCACGATTCACATTGAAGAAATTCAAGATCAAGTTGAATTGGCACTCATGCGTACTGGCGAACAAAAAGTTGCACGTGCTTATGTGATTTATCGTGAACAGCGTTCTGAAGCACGTAAGCAATTGGGTGCGCATCATCATCCGACTCTACAAATTACGGGTACAGATGGTCAGCTACAGCCGCTTGATTTAAGCCGTCTTGAAACTACCATTTCTAAAGCAAGTGAAGGCTTAGAAGGTATTGACGTTCAAGCGATTATCGATGAAACGGTTAAGAACCTGTATAACGGCGTAAAAGCGACTGACATCTCAACCACCATGATGATGGCAACGCGTACCCGTATTGAGCAAGAACCGAACTATACCTATGTGACTGCACGTTTACTACGTGACAACCTCGTCGCTACGGGTCTTGAGTTCTTAGGTTTAGCGACAGATACGCCTGAAGGTGAAGCTTTAGAAACTTTCTTAAAGAAAGGAATCGAGCTTGATCTTCTTTCGCCAGAACTGCTTAACTTTGACCTTGCAAAATTGGCTGCTGCGATTAAACCTGAGCGCTCAAACCAATTTACCTACTTAGGTTTACAAACTTTATTTGACCGTTACTTCATTCATTCGGATGGCGTACGTTTTGAATTACCACAATTGTTCTACATGCGTGTTTCGATGGGTCTAACCCTAAACGAAGAAAACCGTGAAGATCGTGCAATTGAGTTCTATAACTTACTCTCAAGCTTCGACTACATGGCATCTACGCCTACCCTGTTTAACTCAGGTACGCTACGCCCACAATTGTCGAGCTGCTACTTAACCACGATTGATGATGACTTGTATGATATTTATGGCGCTATGCGTGATAACGCAATGTTGTCTAAATGGGCAGGTGGATTAGGTAATGACTGGACGCCAGTTCGTGCCTTAAACTCTTACATCAAAGGTACCAATGGTAAATCTCAAGGTGTTGTTCCGTTCCTTAAAGTAGCAAATGACACGGCTGTTGCGGTAAACCAAGGTGGTAAGCGTAAAGGTGCAGTTTGTGCATACCTTGAAACTTGGCATTTGGACATTGAAGAATTCCTAGAGCTTCGTAAGAACACGGGTGATGACCGTCGTCGTACCCATGACATGAACACTGCAAACTGGGTTCCAGATTTGTTCATGCAACGTGTATTTGAAGATGGTCAGTGGACTCTATTCACGCCTTCTGAAACACCAGATCTACATGATTTAATGGGTGCAGAGTTTGCTGAACGTTATGCTTACTACGAAGGCATTGCGAAAGAAAACAATATGCTACACAAAGTCATTCGTGCAAAAGACTTGTGGCGCAAAATGTTGTCGATGTTGTTTGAAACTGGTCACCCGTGGATCACATTCAAAGACGTATGTAACTTACGCTCACCACAGCAACACGTGGGCGTGGTGCATTCATCTAACTTATGTACTGAAATTACTTTAAACACCAATAAAGATGAAATTGCAGTATGTAACTTAGGTTCTATTAATCTCGTTCAACACGTTAAAGGTGGTGTTCTAGACCGTGAAAAGCTTGCGCGCACAGTAAAAACTGCGGTTCGTATGCTCGATAACGTGATTGACATCAACTACTACGCTGTTCCACAAGCACGTACTTCAAATATGAAGCATCGTCCAGTGGGCATGGGCATCATGGGCTTCCAAGATGCTTTGTATGAGATGAATCTTGCTTATGGTTCTGATGCTGCGGTTGAGTTTGCAGATGAATCTATGGAAGTGATTTCTTATTACGCAATCTCAACTTCAAGTGATTTGGCTGTTGAACGTGGTGCGTATGAGACATTTAAAGGTTCACTTTGGGATCAAGGTATTCTCCCAATTGATTCTTTAGACATCGTTGCAAAATCTCGTCCAGATCGTATGTTTGAAGTTGACCGTACACAACGTTTGGACTGGGACACTTTACGTGCCAAAGTTCAAAAAGACGGTATGCGTAACTCGAATGTGATGGCGATTGCACCGACAGCAACCATTTCGAACATTTGTGGTGTGTCTCAGTCTATCGAGCCTACATTCCAAAACCTGTATGTGAAATCAAACCTGTCTGGTGAGTTCACAGTGATCAACCCGTACCTTGTACGTGCGTTAAAAGATCGTGGTCTTTGGGATTCTGTGATGGTCAATGACCTGAAACATTTTGAAGGTTCTGTTCAAAAGATTTCTCGTATTCCAGATGAGTTAAAAGCCATCTTTGCAACTGCGTTCGAAGTTGAGCCGCGTTGGATTGTAGATGCTGCATCACGTCGTCAAAAATGGATCGATCAAGCACAGTCTCTTAACCTTTACATCTCTGGTGCAAATGGTAAGAAACTCGATATGACCTACAAAATGGCGTGGTTACGTGGTCTTAAAACGACGTATTACCTCCGTGCATTGGGCGCAACGTCTGCCGAGAAATCAACCATTAACACTGGCGCATTAAACGCAGTTAAAAACAGTGCGGTAACCTCTGCACCAGTTGCAGCGGCTGCACCTGTCGTTGAAGCGAAAGCTGAAACTGCTGATGAAGATTTTGC
>CAZOGM010000022.1:0-1511 GCA_964579445.1 uncultured Acinetobacter sp. | reverse complement strand
ACATATGACGCATAACTACACGTTAGGACTCGCTGTTCTGGTCTTTTGCTTTGTTTTCTTTTACACCCCGATGGTCTATGCATTCATAGCCATTCGTAAACAAAAGCGTAAGCAAAATAAGTAGTGTAGGTCTCTGCCCTATTCGACATGTTTAGCGCTGTCATCAGCAAAACTTAATTTTGCTTACACAAAAGCGTATAGTAAAGACATCCTCGTTTGCGAGATGTCACAAAAACAGATATAAGCAACGAAGAGAGAATTGATATGTCTATCCTAAGTTGGGACGATTTCGAAGATGATTCGCAAAAACCGGCTACACCTGAACAGCAGTCTACGGGCATCGAACCGCAGAAAACGGCTAATCCACAAGTGGTATCTGATGCACTCAACGAACCGTCGCGTGTGGCAGTTGCACAACCCGCTCGAACCGCTCCAAGTCGATCAGCAGATCAAACCGATCCGTTGGCAAGAGCATCTAACGCTTTAGAAACCTTAGATGTTGCTCCAGGTCTAGAAGAACTAGAAATGGGCGCACAACGTGTACAAGTTGACGACAAAGCCATGATTAACTGTCGTGCTGACTTGAACCAACTTGTACCGTTCAAATACGAATGGGCTTGGCAGAAGTATCTAGACGGTTGTGCAAACCACTGGATGCCTCAAGAAGTAAACATGAACCACGATATCGCACTTTGGAAGTCTGAAAATGGCTTAACTGAAGACGAGCGTACCATCGTCATGCGTTCTTTAGGTTTCTTCTCGACTGCCGATTCATTGGTTGCGAACAACTTGGTACTTGCGATTTACCGTCATATTACCAACCCTGAATGTCGTCAGTACATTTTGCGTCAAGCATTTGAAGAAGCGATTCATACGCATGCTTACCAATACTGTATCGAATCTTTAGGTATGGATGAAGGCGAAGTCTTCAACATGTACCGTGAAGTTCCATCAGTAGCCCGTAAAGCGGCGTGGGGCTTAAAGTACACTCAATCTTTGTGTGATCCTACTTTCAAAACAGGTACACCTGAAAACGACCAAATCTTGCTTCGTAATTTGATCGCGTTCTACTGTGTTCTTGAAGGGATCTTCTTCTACTGTGGTTTTTCTCAAATCTTGTCTATGGGTCGTCGTAACAAGATGAATGGTGTTGCCGAGCAATTCCAATACATCTTACGTGATGAGTCGATGCACTTGAACTTTGGTATCGACATGATTAACCAAATCAAGATTGAGAATCCTAGTCTGTGGACGACTGAATTCCAAGAAGAAATCGTTCAGATGATTCTTGAAGGTACGATGCTTGAGATCGAATATGCACGTGATACGATGCCACGTGGTGTACTTGGTATGAATGCTGCGATGATGGAAGAATACTTGAAGTTCATCGCAAACCGTCGTTTAGCTCAATTGGGCTTGCCTGAACAATTTGCTGGTGTGAACAACCCATTCCAGTGGATGTCTGAAATGATGGACTTACGTAAAGAGAAGAATTTCTTTGAAACGCGTGT
>CAZOGM010000021.1:0-43791 GCA_964579445.1 uncultured Acinetobacter sp. | reverse complement strand
ATTGATACTAGCCCTAACTTAGATTAGGGCTTTTTATTTAGTTTAACTTTTGCTTTGACATTTTTAAATAGATGATAAAATACACTTACACGAGGATTCTAAGACTTGTGGATAAAGTCACGTTTACGCCAGTATTACGCCCATAGAATATAAGTTGTTGTTTTTAATAAATAAAAAGCCCCATGGTTAGGGGCTAGTCGCATATAAGTCGAGCTCATATACTGTAAGAGGCTCATCTCAAACTATGTGTATTAAAACATAAATAGATTCAGAAATCTTAATTATTGCAGATGATCTTTGAAGTATTCCAAATTTAGAATTCTATCACCTAGGATGTACCAATAATGATTGATAGTAGCCCTGCAGCAATGAGTGGACCAACAGGAACGCCGCGCAGCACAGCAACACCAGCAACCGTTCCAATCAGTAGGCCTGCAACGATATTCGGTTGATTTGCCATGAGTTGAACGCCACGGCCGCCTAGCCAAGCCACAAAGACACCGACTGCAATTGCCATTAAAGACTTCCAACTGAGAAACGATTTTAAAATATCATTGCCAGCAATGCTGCCACTAGCAATAGGCGTGAGTACGCCAATCGTCAAAATAATAATACCAATATTCAAACCATGCTGTTGCAGAAGCGGGAAAAACTCACTCAAGGGTGTGATGCGGAATACGATCAATACCGCTGCGGCAATGGTCACAGCTGTATTTTGACTGAGGACACCGCAGGCCAAAAGAACAATCAGAACGATTAGGTTGAGGTCGAGTTGAGACATACATCAGTTCCGTAGTCAAAAGGTATTGCTTAAAAGTTGGCATAGTTTAACTGATTCACTATCAAAAGTGCGGTAGCATATAGCCTTCAGCGAAAGCCTTTAAATTTTGCTGTGTCTATCAGATTCGATATTGAGTAACTTTTATGATTTTGGAAAAAATGTTGCAGTCACAAGGTTTTGGCTCACGTAAGTATTGCCAGCAACTGATTAAAAATGGCGCAATTAAGATTGGTGATGAAATCATCACTGAGCCAAAATTCAAATTAGATTTAATCGATTTAGAATATTCAGTCTATTCAAAAAGCTATCAGTATCGTGAGAAAGTTTATATCGCTTTAAATAAACCTGCCGGTTATGAATGTTCACATCAATCTACCCATCATTTTAGTGTGTTTGAATTGTTTGATGAGGTGCTACTCAATCGCGGATTGCAGTGTGTTGGGCGTTTGGATCAGGACACTACAGGGCTACTGCTACTGACGGATGATGGGCAGTATTTACAAGCTTTAACACATCCCAAAAAGCATGTTGCTAAAGTTTATCGTATGCAAACCGCAGATCCAGTGACTCAAGACCAAATCAACGCGCTTGAAACTGGGGTGGCGCTGAGAAATGAAACTGGTATTTTCGCAGCCACTGATGTAGTCAAGCTTACTGAACAATCATTACATTTTACTGTACACCAAGGTGTCTACCATCAAGTTAAACGTATGGTTGCGGCAGTGGGAAATAAAGTAGAACAACTGCATCGTCAGCAAATAGGATGGCTTAAGCTGCAAAACCTTGCGGAAGGTGAGTGGATCTATTTAAATGCAACACAAATTGATGCAGCGCGTCACCAAGCTCAATCGAGTCTAGAGCAGGGTATAGTTGAGATTTAAAAAGAAGCCAAATGTAAATCTTAACGAGCCGAATGGTTTCTTCAAGATTTACATTTCATTCCTGAGTGAAATTGATCAAAGCAATTTCACTTATTTAACTTTACTGTAAAAAACAGTGATACGTTTGGAACTCAGTGTCTTTGACAAATCCCATTTGCTCGTAAAGCTCATGGGAATGATAATTGTTTTTTTGAGTTTCAAGACTAATTCGAATGGCTTTTTCATGACGCGCAAATAAAATTGCGGTATCGATTAGCTGTTTGGCTGAACCTTGCCGACGGTAAATAGGGGTCACATAAACATCGTCTAAAATATAATAACTCGAACAGGCTAGAGATGAAAAACCTAAGTACAATACAACAAAGCCTGTAATGACATCATCTTTGACATGAATAAAAATCACACTTTGCTGGTTTGAAAAGCGCTGTTGTAAAAATTGCTGGGATTCCCGAATATTTGAAGATGAGCCATAAAATTGACGATACTCATCAAATAAAACTGCAAGTTTTTCCAAGTCTTCTGAAGTGGCACGTCGAACAATCACAGTTTAGCTCCTTGCAGTTTGAGAGAGTATGCAATAGAGCTAATCACAGATTTGAATTTGATTGAAAAATAAATTGTTTAAAAATGAGACAGTGTTAAGTTTTGTCACTTTCGCCGAGTAGGGCATTTAATTCTGCAAAAAAATCATCGTCATCTTCTTCTGCACGGCTTTCATTATTTGTGCCTTGATCTTGCTTTATCTTTTTTAGTTTTAACAACTGTTCCATGTTAATACTTTGATTTTCAATAGCAAATGGAATAGATTTGGTTAATACCACTTGCTTGAAAAAAAGTCGTACAGCTTGAGCAGGCGTAATTCCCAATTGTTTGAACACTGCAAAAGCATGTTTTTTTTCGAGTGAGTCAAGTCGGACTTGATAAACTTCTGTTTTTCTCATGAATAAAACCAAACGACTGAGGAATTTAAGACGTTATTTTAATCGAAGTATTTGAAATTTCAATCTTTTAAACGGAAAATTGTAATTTATTGTCATTACAATGAAATTATAGCGTCAACACTAACTCAGAACAAAAGTGCATCGCTTGATGATTCACTGGATCTGTAAAGTAAATTTCTTTGGCTAAAAGTTGCAAAGGCGCAGAAAAATCATCGGGTGACTTATGAACAACAGCGGGATAAAACGGATCATTTTTTATGGGAATATTCAAATGATTTAAATGTACCCGCAGTTGATGCTGTTTACCAGTTGAAGGTTTTAAAGCATAAAGTGCCCAAGTCTGATCATGATTTATTAGCATAATTTCGGTATGGCTGTTGGGCTCCCCTTCAACAACGCGCATGGTATAAAAAGGTTCACCTTTCTCCATTTTTAGTTCTACAGTTAATGGGAAAACTAAATCAGCTCGATAAGGTGCTACCGCATGATAAATCTTTTGTACTTTTCGCTCAGCAAACAGCTTCTGATATGCCCCGCGCGTTTCAGGACGTTTTGAGAAAAGAACCACACCCGCTGTTTCACGGTCTAGACGATGAATGGGGCTTAAATCTGCGTAACCTGTCATGTTTTTTAAGCGAACCAATAACGTTTCTTGCACATATTGCCCCGTTGGGCTCATGGTCAAAAAATGCGGTTTATCGACCACCAATAGATCTTCATTTTCAAACAAGATTTTCTCTTGAAATGGCACATGAGTTTCGGTTTTGAGAAAACGATAATAATAGATATGCTGATTGGGGATATATGCACTTTCGATGCTCAGTATCTGCCCCAGTGTGTCCATAACCAGTTCATCTTGAAAACGCTGCTGCCACTCACAAGCGTCAATATGAGAAAAGTGCGCGCATAAATATGCATAAATACTGTTTGGGACAACGTCAAGCTTGGGTAGAAAAACTTTGCTTGCACCTACGCCATTTTTAATGGGTGGCTTAAACGGAACATTTAAAGCTAAATTCGACATAAATGACATCACTAAAGTGATTTATACAGCATCAATAAAAGAAAAAAACAGAACAATAGTTAGATTTTAACAGCAGAACAAGTGGGCAATAAAATGAACATAAAGCCCATCAACAACCCTTCACCACATAGGTTTTGCAGCCGTGCAATGTTATCATAGCTTTTCGATTGAATCATGTTGTGAGCGTTATGCAATATTCATTTAAACTGCATTTAAGTAATGAAAATGACACCCAGAAATTGGCGACTTTTTTAGGGCAAAATATTGCACAGGGCGTTATTTATCTGATTGGTGATTTGGGGGCGGGGAAAACCACCTTAACACGCTATTGGTTACAAGGGCTTGGGCATCAAGGCGCAGTAAAAAGCCCAACTTACACATTGGTTGAACCGTATAAGATTGGTCAGCAAGATGTTTTTCATTTTGATCTCTATCGTTTAAATGATCCTTATGAGTTGGAACTTATGGGTATTCGTGATTATTTAGAGATTGAAAATGCGTTATTTTTATTTGAATGGCCGTCTAAAGGCGCTGATGAAATTCCACAGCCCAATTATGTGATCAATATTGAAAAAACTGAAGATGACGCGAAGCGCGCAGTCACTTTAACTTTTGACAGTGCTGCATTTTTAACAGCGCTTGAACAGCATTTTCCGAGTTAATTTTGTATGTCTGAAGAAATCAGTTTACGTCGTATACATGCCTTAAATCCTGCATTAGCCAACCAAATTGCAGCAGGAGAAGTGATTGAGCGCCCATCTTCTGTAGTCAAAGAGTTACTTGAAAACTCAATCGATGCAGGGGCGACCGAGCTGATTATTCGCATCGAACAAGGTGGAAGTACCTTGATCGAAATTATTGACAATGGTCGCGGCATTCATCAAGAAGATTTGGCTTTAGCAGTTATGCGCCACGCGACCAGTAAAATTCAATCTGAGGAAGATTTACATGCAATTGTCAGTCTTGGCTTTCGGGGTGAGGCACTGGCATCTATTGCTGCCGTATCACGGCTCAGTTTAAGCAGTAGCCGAGATGAATCTGGCATTGGTTATCAAGTTGAAGTCAATGGTACTGCGTTTGACCATCAAGAAATTCAAGCAATTGCTGCAAAGCGCGGGACGCATATTCGTGTGCAGGATTTATTTTTCAATGTACCTGCACGACGTAAGTTCCTCAAAAAACCGACTACTGAATTTGGTCATATAGAAGAAATTGTCCGTCGTTTGGCATTAACACATTTTAATATTCGGTTTGTCCTTGAGCATAACGGCAATATTCGCTTGAATTTGCCACTCGCAGACAGTGGCGAATTACGTTTTCAGCGTGTTCAGCAACTGTTGGGTCGCTCTTTTACTGAAAATGCCTATTGGATTGATGCAGACAGTATCAATATGCGTCTGTCGGGTTGGCTTGGACATCCTTCAGATGCGCGAGCGCAGGGTGACTTGCAGTATGTTTATGTCAACGGTCGTATTGTCAAAGACAAAACTATTTCACATGCGCTACGTATGGCCTATGACGGTATTTTGCATGGTCATCAGCATTCAGCGTATTTATTGTTTTTAGAAGTTGATCCTGAAAATATTGATGTCAATGTGCATCCGACCAAGCATGAAATTCGTTTTTTGAATCAACGCGAAGTGCATGAGTTTGTGCGTCATTTTGCTAAAGAAACCTTGTCTAAGTTTCAAACTGCAAGCGCGGAACTGGCGCAAGCGATGAAACAAGAAGACTCAAGAATTAATTCAAATTCACACATTCAACAGCCACGCTTTCAAGAACAGTTTCAACTACATAAAAATGCAGAACAGATGCAGCATCATGCATCTGTAGCAAATGCTGTAGAAGCTATAGCTGGCGATACTCTGACAGATTTCAATTCAAATCGTCCACAAACTGTATCTTATCAAGCACCGAATTCATTTCATCGTTCTGCACAAATGAGCAATGCTTTAAAGAGTTATTTAGCGCCATTAAATGAGGTAGGGCGTGTCAATGCGGCTGATGAAGAAAACGCTGAGCACTTGGTACCCAGTAAAGTAGATGAATTTCCTTTAGGGATTGCGATAGCACAGTTGCATGGGATTTATATTTTAGCCCAAAACACAGAAGGCTTAATTATCGTCGATATGCATGCAGCGCATGAGCGAATTTTATTGCAACAAATGAAGCTGGCTTGGGATAAACCTGATTTTTGGGTCTCTCAGCAATTGCTGATTCCTAAGGTTATCTCGATTACCCGTATGCAAGCGACTCGTATTGATGAGCTTAAACCTCAGTTAGAGCGATTGGGTTTGGATATTGATCAATATGGCGATGATCAAGTGATTATTCGCGGTGTTCCTGCAATTTTACATAAAGCGGATTTTCATGCGTTGTTGCCTGAACTTTTGAATGATTTAGATCCCAATGATGAAGCACAAGCGCTACAACAAAAGCGTGATCAAATATTGGCGGGTATGGCATGTCATGGCGCTGTACGTGCGCACCGAATGCTCAGTTTGTCTGAGATGAATGCATTACTGCGTCAAATGGAACAGACTGAGTTTGCCAGTCAATGTAACCACGGTCGCCCGACTTGGCGTGCATTTCCGCTGAATCAATTAGATAAATTATTTGCTCGAGGAGAGTAGTTGGACATGTCAAATCAAATGCCTGTCATTCAGTTAATGGGACCTACGGCAAGTGGTAAAACCGCTTTGGCATGTGAACTTTATGCACGAGGTGGTTATGAAATCATTTCTGTCGATTCGGCTTTAATTTATCAAGATATGGACATTGGTTCAGCCAAACCCTCTAAACAAGAGCAGGTGCTTTATCCTCATCATTTAATTGATATTATTACGCCATTAGAGGTATATTCCGCGGCGCAATTTGTAGAGGATGCATCTCGTTTAATCGATCAAATTCATATCCGCGGCAAAACACCGATTTTGGTCGGTGGTACCATGTTGTACTACAAAGCCTTGCTTGAGGGCTTAGCTGATAATTTACCCAGTGCGGATGAGCAGATTCGTCAGCAGATTGAAGCAGAGGCAGAGCGCAATGGTTGGGCACATGTCCACGATCAATTAAAACAGGTTGATCCTCTTTCGGGTGCTAAGTTTAATATCAGTGATAAACAACGTATTATTCGTGCCTTAGAGGTTTTTTATATAACAGGAAAGCCAATTAGTCTATTACAGGCAGAGCAGCCGAAAAAAACAGCATATCGTTACAATTTTCATAATTATGCTTTACTGCCTGATCGGTTAGAATTACACAAAAGAATCGAACAAAGATTAAAAATAATGTGGGATATCGGTTTTTTAAATGAGGTGGAGTCTTTAATTGAAAAATACGATTTGAACGAAAATTTACCCGCTGCGCGCTCGGTTGGTTATCGCCAAGCTTTAGATTTTCTTAAAAATAGTGATGGTAGTCACACATCCAAGCAGGAGATGGAGGATAAATGTTTGTATGCAACACGACAACTTGCAAAACGTCAATACACTTGGTTACGTTCTTTGCAAGAAGCGCACAGTTTTAAAACTTATTTAACGACAAAGCAGGCTCAAGAAGACTTGCGAAACTTATATGGATAAAGCAAAATTTAGCTACTGTCTTTTTTATAAATTTTAATTGAAAAATTAAAGATAGTTTTTGCGCTGATTTTAAATTTTTTTGGAGTATAAAATGTCTAAAGGTCAAACTTTACAAGATCCGTTCTTAAATTCTCTCCGTAAAGAACGTATTCCTGTTTCTATTTTCTTAGTAAACGGTATCAAATTACAAGGTCATATCGAATCTTTTGACCAATACGTTGTTCTATTAAAGAACACTGTAAGCCAAATGGTTTACAAACATGCAATTTCTACAGTTGTTCCTGCACGTAATCCACGTCCTGCTGGCGCTCCTGCTGGTGCTCCTGCTGCTGGCGGTCAAGGTGGCTTTGGCGCTCCTCAAGGCGGCTTCGGTGGTCAACAAGGTGGTTTTGGCGGTCAAGGCGGTTTTGGCGGTCAAGGTGGCGGTTTTGGCGGTCAAGGTGGTGGTTTTGGCGGTCAAGGCGGTTTCGGTGGTCAAGGCGGTTTCGGTGGTCAAGGCGGTTTTGGTGGTGGTCAACAAGGTGGTTTCGGTGGTCAAGGTGGCTTCGGTACAGCACCTACACCTAACTTTGACGGCGAAACTAAGTTTGATGATACTCAAGATGACGAAAACAACCGTTAATCATGTATATTAAAAAAGGCGCCTAGTTGGCGCCTTTTTTTTTGCTTTATCTTTTGACTTTTTTAGATTTTAGTAAAAAAAGCCTCTGATTTAGAGGCTTTTTAACAGAGCTTTGATGTGTGCGAGATGCGAATTAAGGCGCTGGATTGCCTTTAATTTCAACATAAGTATTTGTGCGAAGCTCACGTAACCAACTGTCAAGCTCAGCTTCAAATTGGCGTTCGCCTAAAATTTGACGCGCCATACGCTTTTGGTATTCAGTCGTCATATCTTGTTGACGTGTATCAGTCACTTGCAAAATGTGCCAGCCAAATTGAGTTTCGAAGGGTTGGCTTACTTTACCCACTGTTGCGCTTTGCATGGTTTTATCAAATTCTGGCACCATCATGCCGGGAGTGACCCAACCAAGGCTACCGCCATCACGTGCTGAACCAGGATCATTTGAATAGGTTGCAGCCAGTGTAGCGAAATCACCACCAGATTGAATTCGATTGTAAATGCTATCAATCGTTTGTTTTGCATTTTCAGGGCTAACCACTTCTGAGGTTTTAATCAGAATATGACGGGTATTGTACTGAGGCACCAAAGCTTTTTTATCATTGGCTTTACGCTCAAGCAATTTTAATACATGAACACCATCTTTTACGGTAATAAGTTCAGTGGTTTGTCCCGGCTCAATAACACTGACTCGTGCAGCTAGCTCAGCAGGAATATCAGACAGGGTACGCGTACCCATATCTGCGCCATCCACTTTCACAGTAGAGGTGCTAAATTGTTTTTCAAGCGCTTTGACATCATTGCTATTTTGTAATGCAGCCTTAATGTCAGTCGCTGTCTTATTCAGCTCTTCGGCTGAAGCAGAGCCTGAAACACGCATGTGCAAGACATGGACTTGCCCGCCGACCGCAGCTTGACCTTCAGGTGACTTCAAGAAATTTTCAACATCTTGATCACTGATTTTAATGCGTGACATCACTTGTTGTTGACGTAAGCGTTGAATCAGCAAATCATCAGCAATACGCGAACGTAAGCTTTCGTATGTGCCTGGAGACATGCTGTCTAACTTTTGTTGAAAGGCTTCCAAACTTTTAGAGCCAGATTGATTGGCTACTTTGAGTACGGCTTCATTAAGACTTTTTTCATCCGCTTGAATAGCGTAGCGCTTTACTTGTTCAAGCTGTGCCTGATGAATAATCAGCTGATTAAGAATTTGTGCTTCTAATACATTCTGCGGCGGCGCTTCTTTTTTTTGTGCTTTAATTTGATGTTGTGCTTCTGCTACACCCTGATCAAGATCGCTTTTAAGAATTGCACTATTACCCACAATCGCAATCACTTGATCGGTTGGGTTGGCATAAGCTGACATTGATGAAGAAATAATAAGCGCTAATGCTGAAGCTTTAAAGAGTTGTTTTAAATTTTGCGTCTTCATTAATGAGTCCAATTTTGTTTAACTTTATCGAAACCTAAAATTCGATTTTCAAGTAAAGAGCTTAACTTGCTATTTAAGCCACCAAGTCCTTTGAGTGTAAATTCTGCCATCACTGCACGCTTGGGTTTGACATCTGAGTCACGCACATTGTCTAAATCATTGAAATACGAACGACCATACACGGAAACACCCCAACAACATGACTCATAGTTAACACCGAGTAGATATTCGCGTGCAACACGATTATCCATATCATATTGTACATGACCCATTAAGCGCCAATTGTCTTTTACGGGCTGAATGAAAGAGGCGGTCACTTGATCATAGTTTTCCTGACGATCAGGAAGATTACTTCGGTTGAAATAGCCTAAGTTATACAAATTCCCTCGATCGCCTGTGTAATACACTTGGAAATCACGTTGTGCATTGTCGCCATTCGACATCCACATTGAATTTAAATTGACACTAAAGTGATCAGATAACTGGCTGGCAAGGCTAATGACGGGACCAGTTTGTTTTTCAGTATTGAATGGATCATCTTTACTGTTATTTAGGGTGACTTTACGATCATCAAAGAAATAACTTTGACCAATGCTGGCACGTAAGCGTTCTAAACCAATCGTATCAAATAGACTATAGCTTAAACCTAAAGACAAGAAATTATTGTCTTCTAGGCGGTCATGTCCGTAAAAACGTCTTGGATTAAACAGTTGATCATAGTTAATCGATGCTGCTGTTGAGTCGAAGTTCGGATAACCATCTTGATTTTTATACGGTGAATAAGCATAGAAAGCACGCGGTGAAAGGGTTTGTAAATATTTACCATCCTTTTCAAAGGTTAAACCGGCATCTAATGTGAACTCAGGCACAATAACAGATTGGTCTTCACTTTCTTTACGCTGACTTTCATCTAAGCGATCAATGGTTTTTTGATCATAAAATGTATTGAGTGTACGAACTGTAGCTTGTGGAATGAAGAATGACCACTGGTTGCGGAAGTTATAGCGCGCTGAAAGATCGTTATAAAGACGTGTGCCACTTGGCTCATACACATTACTGCCATCTGTGGGCTGTGGATTATTTAGATCGGGAAAATCATTGATTTTTTTCTTAAAATAAGCCGAGTCATTGTTAAACTCATATTCAAGACCTTGAGGGTTACCTGTCACATAGTTGACCAGTAATTGCGGCAAGCGCGCATATGGGCGATCTACATCACTAATGTCGTCATCAAGCGTTTGGAAGTCTTCCGCTCTTAACTGTGCGCGCAAACCCGGTATACCATTGCCATAGTTGAGTTCCCAAGCACGGCGTTGGTTCAATTCGGTACGGGTATTTGGGTCGTTGTCTAAGTCTGCAAAGTAGTCTTTATCTGAGACATAGTTGTATTCGACATTGGTTGACCATTGATCATCGAGTTGCCACGCATGTAATAGGTGTAAATCTTTACGATCTTCGTCATTGTATTTCTCATCTGAGGGTAGGTAGCCACCCCAAATGCGTCCGCCACCGAAGTCTTCGGTAATATAACGAAATTCAGCTTGCCCCATTACACCACGACCACCAATATAGCGTGGCGTTAAGGTGGCATCATAGTTGGGTGCTAAGTTCAAATAGACTGGAACAGACAGTTCTAAACCACCGTCATTGGTATAGCCAAAACCAGGATTTAAGATCCCCGTCGTTCTGCGGTCATCAATCGGGAAGTTAAAATAAGGTACAGCCAAAACTGGGGTATTTTTAATATAAAGCTTGGTGCCTTTGGTGGTACCCCGTCCTGTATCTTGATTCAGCTCAATCTCGTTGGCCTGAATTTTCCAAGTTGGGCTTTCATCTGGGGGACACGTGCTATAGCTGGCATTTTGCATGGTCAATACATTTGGCGATGAGCGCTCAATGCGTTCTGCGTGTCCATGACCATGTGTTGCTTCAGAAATATAAAAACTATTGTTGAGTTCGCCAGTTTGAGCTTTTAGGTTGTATTTAATTTGATCGCTTTGCGCCAATAAACCAGATTGCGCCATTTGCACATTGCCTTTGGCATCTGCAAAAGTTTGCGTTTGATCAATGGTAATTGAGTCTGCACGAATCATTCGACCTTGTTGGTCAATGACCACATTGCCTTCTAGGGTAGAATCTCCATTCGGGTTGTAATAACCGTGATCCGCGGTAATAACAGAGGTCGCCTCTGCCGCATCGACTGCTTTGGTATCAGGACTAATTGGGGTTAACCATGTGTCTTGACAGAATCTTGCACTGTTTAAAGTGGTACTGCGCTGCTGCGCTTCGGGTGAGTCTTTACTGACATAATGCTGTTCGAAAAAACGTTGCCCGGGATAACTTTCGTTAATAGTGGTTTTTAAGGTTTGATTGTCTATTTCCGAAACAATTTCATTTGATTCGGCATAACTTGATACTGTGCTTCCGCAAAGTAAGGTCAAAATAGCAGTCGCTAAAGGATTGAATTTAAACTGTTGCTTCATTTGTCTCACTAACCAAGTATGCTGATCGCAATTAATTATTGTCGCATCATAGAGAAAAATCGGATAAGTGGCTACACTTAGCGCTTCAAATATTCAGCCTGTACTAGAATTTATAGCAAATGAATACACAACGCGAACAATTGATACAAACATGGATTACATCTGTACTTCAATCAGAGAACTGTGAAATCAAATTTTTAGCAGGCGATGCGAGTTTCCGTCGTTATGCACGAATTACTTTGAATAATAAAACATTTATGCTCATGGATGCACCTCCTGATCGGGAAGATTGTGTACCTTTTGTGACGATTGATGAATTCTTTGATCGACATGGTGTACGTGTGCCGCACATTATCGCTAAAGATTTAGAGCATGGCTTTTTATTGCTTGAAGATTTTGGAGATGTTGTGCTCTCCAGTTTGCTCAATGATGAGACAGTCGATGCGCATTATGCACAAAGTTTCAAACAACTCATTCAATTGCAGTCGATTGATGGTGTCGGTGAGTTGCCGAGTTATTCATACGAGAAACTTATCAGTGAAATGGAGCTTTTAACGGAATGGTTATTGCCTTCGTTAAACCTTCAACTGACGCAAGATGAGTCGGCACTGATTAAGCGCACCTTTGCAATTTTGGCCAATGCAGCTGTTGCACAGCCTCAAGTGATTGTACATCGTGATTTTCATAGCCGTAATTTAATGCAAATTGCGGGTGAAACTGAGCAGGGCGTGATTGATTTTCAAGATGCTGTGATTGGTGCAGATACCTATGATTTAATCTCGATCACACGAGATGCCTATGTACAGTGGAATGCAGATCGCGTGTATGGCTGGTTTAAAACCTTTTATGATTTACTGCCAGAAACCTCTAAACAAGACCGTGATTTTGAGCAGTTTAAACAAGACGCAGACATGATGGCGATTCAACGTCATATTAAAATCTTGGGTATTTTTGTGCGTTTATTTGAACGTGATGGCAAGTCAGGTTACTTAAAAGATTTACCGCGGGTCATGTGGTATCTGCTTGAAGAAAGTAAACCATATGCGGAACTCACCCCTTTTATTCAGTTCATGCAAACACGTGTCTTGCCAAAATTTGAAGAAAAATTTGGGAAATATGAGGTAGTGGCTTAATGAAAGCAATGATTTTAGCTGCGGGTTTGGGCAATCGTATGCGTCCCTTAACGCTCTATACGCCAAAACCGCTTTTAGAGGTTGGTGGTAAGCCACTCATTGTTTGGCATATCGAAAAGCTTAAAAGCATGGGTGTGACTGAAATTATCATCAATTCTGCATGGCTTGCAGACAAGTTAATTGGTGCACTAGGTAATGGTTCAAAATACGGCGTGACCATACGCTGGACCCGTGAAGATGAAGGTTTAGAAACAGCGGGTGGAATCATCAATGCATTGCCATTATTAGGTGATAAGCCTTTTATCTTGGTGAATGGTGATGTGTGGACCACCATGGATTTTGAACCACTGCGACATATAAAGCTGGGTGATGATCTGGCACATCTCGTTTTTGTAACGAATCCAGAGCAGCATCCAAAGGGTGATTTCACTTTAATGAATGGTCGTGCCTATACCTTTGATCAAGAACAACAAGGCGAAAACCTGACCTATAGCGGTGTTGCTGTTATTCATCCAAACTTATTTAAAGGCTTAGAGGTGGGCAAACGACCGCTTGCGCCACTGTTAAAACAAGCCATGTTGGATGGACGAGTCTCTGCTGAAAAAATGCAAGGCGAATGGGTCGATGTAGGCACGCCTGAGCGTCTGACACAGTTAGATTTACACATTCGTCAGGGCTTATTTGCTTAAGTGTGTAATCACTAAGCGTTAAATAGTGTTCCACGGTGCATAAATCGGTATACTTTGATTCAAATTTTACTTTGATGTTATCTGTTTATGCATCCATTTTTCCAAGAGTTACAACAGGGTAGTCTTAAACTTGGTTTAACACTAAGTGATGAGGCATTAAATTTATTGTTGAAGTATCAAGATTCTTTGGTGCTTTGGAATAAAGCCTACAATCTCACCGCGATTCGCGATCCTAAAGAAATGCTGGTTAAGCATTTACTAGATAGTTTGAGTATTTTGAATGATCTACCGGCAGGTCGTTTGCTCGATATTGGTACGGGTGGCGGTATGCCAGGTATGATTATTGCCTTGTGTCAGCCTGAACGCCAATGTGTGCTGCTGGATTCAAATGGTAAGAAAATTCGTTTCTTGAAGCAGTTTATTGCTGATTTAAAATTAAAAAATGTCGTGGCGGTTCAGACTCGCGTTGAAAATGTTGAGAGTATTGAGGAGCTGGGTAAGTTCGATGTGATTACCAGTCGTGCTTTTGCATCATTGACTGATTTTGTCGACGCTTCACGTCCGTTTATGCATGAAAAGAGTATCATTGCATCGATGAAAGGTTTGATTCCTGTAGAAGAGATTGAACAACTCAAAAATGAATTGAGCTGCGATATTGTTGAACTACATGTTCCACGTTTAGATGAACAGCGCCATCTACTTTTATTAAAACAGATTTGAAGAATTTCTAAGGATTGGGGTGAGCATGGCTCAAATTATTGCAATTGCGAACCAGAAAGGCGGCGTGGGCAAAACCACGACTGCGGTAAATTTGGCTGCATCTTTGGCCGTATTAAAAAAGCGTGTGTTATTGATTGATATGGATTCTCAGGGTAATGCCACCATGGGATCGGGTATTCAAAAAAATGATCTGTTGTATTCAGTGACGGATGTTTTGCTGGGTGATGTGCCCATTGAAACCGCCATTACCAAAGCGGAAGTGGGTTATAAAGTTTTAGGCTCAAACCGTGACTTGGCGGGAGTAGAACTGGCGATTGCAGAGCAAGACGGTCGTGAGTTTATTTTGCGCGAAGCCTTAAAGCAAATTGAAGGCAATTATGATTATATTATTGTCGACTGCGCACCTAGCTTAAGTTTAATTACCATCAATGCTTTGGCAGCAGTGGATGGTGTGTTAATTCCAATGCAATGTGAATACTATGCTTTGGAAGGGCTTGCGGATTTAACTCAAACCATTGATCGTATTCAACAAGCTTTAAATCCAAACCTAGAGATTATTGGTGTACTGCGTACGATGTATGATGCGCGGAATGCGTTGACTCGTGATGTGTCAGATGAGCTTGATCAATACTTTGGCAAAAAACTCTATACCACCGTTATTCCAAGAAATGTCCGCTTAGCGGAAGCTCCGGCACATGGTTTGCCGATTATTTATTTTGAAAAAAGCTCGAAGGGTGCAGTGGCTTACTTAAATTTAGCTGCTGAAATGTTAAAAAAAACCAAAGTGAAAAAAGGAAGTAAGGCATGACCGTAAAAAAACGAGGCTTGGCGAAAGGTCGTGGTTTAGATGCATTATTGGGGTCGATTCAAAAAGAAAAATTACAACTTGAAGTCCAAGCGCTAGATCATGGTCAACTCAAACAAATTGATGTGAAAGTATTGAAGCGCGGTAATTATCAGCCACGCCGATTTATTCATGAAGAAGATTTGCAAGAACTCGCAGCGTCGATTAGAAAACACGGTGTCATGCAGCCGATTGTGATTCGTCCAGTGGATGATGCGCAGTTCAGTTATGAAATTATTGCGGGTGAGCGCCGTTGGCGTGCAGCCCAAATTGCAGGTTTGAGTACTGTTCCAGCCATTGTTCGTGATCTCACCGATCAAGTGGCGATTGCTTTGGCTTTGATCGAAAATATTCAACGTCAAGATTTGAATCCGATTGATCAAGCCATGGCTTTACAGCGTTTTCATGAAGAATTCGGTTTAAGTCATCAAGAAATTGCAGAAACGGTGGGTAAAGCACGCACTACGGTCAGTAATTTATTGCGACTTTTGAGCTTGGCAGATCCGATTAAAGATCATATTCAACATGGTCAACTGGACATGGGGCATGCACGTGCAATTTTGACCTTGAAGCCTAAAGATCAAATTCAAATTGCCAAAGTCGTGATTGAGAAAAATCTATCTGTGCGTCAAACCGAACAATTGGTGCGTGATTTTAATGCGCCAAAGCAAGAAAAGCCAAAAGCATCGTTATCTTCTGATATTGAGCAGTTGACTCAAAAGCTCTCTGAGCGTTTTAGCACAGATGTCAAAATTGATCACAATAAGCAAGGCAAAGGCAAGCTTGTAATTCACTATCACTCATTGGATGAGTTAGATGGGATTTTGAATATCTGTTTAATGGATAAGTAAAGTGCTTAAATCGTTGATTTTTTAATTTTGGGGAATTAAAAATGTGGGAACTGGTTAAAGCAGGTGGTTGGTTAATGCTGCCGTTGGTTTTGTGTTCGATTTTCACGGTGGCGATTTCTTTAGAGCGCTTTATTCGTTTGAAGCGCTCTTTGGTTTTACCTCAACATTTAATGATGCGTAAAGGTCGAAAACTAGACGGTATCATCAAAAGTTTAGATCAGGATCAGTCTCAATCTGCTCTGGGCAGTATATTTAAAGAAGCGATTGATGCACATCCACAAGGTGAGGCTTTTGCTCGCGCGCAAATGGAAGCAACCGCGTCACGTGAAATTGGTTATTTAGAAAAAAATGTGAATTTTCTGGGAACACTGAGCGCTGTTGCACCTTTATTGGGGCTTTTGGGTACAGTGGTTGGAATTATTGAATCATTCTTGGTGATGGATTTGGCCTCAGGGACCAGCCCCACCATGATGATTCCCGGATTATCCAAAGCACTGATTACGACTGCTGCGGGCATGTTGATTGCGATTCCTGCACTGTTTGCATATCGCTATTTTCAGCGTTTGGTTCAAGAGTATATTGCTGAGCTTGAACAGCAATCAACCTTGTTTCACGCCGCATTATTTTATCAAAATCATACAGAAGCTGAACCGCTGAACGTGGGTTAAGTAAAAGGATGCTGCAATGAAATTTAAGCGTCGAAGTGTTGAAGATATTCATATTAATTTAACACCCATGATCGATTGTATTTTATTTATATTGGTGATTTTGTTGCTAACCACCACTTTTCAGCAGCAAAGCAGATTAAACTTAAGCTTGCCCGATGCACAGGGTGTACCGCCGAAAGAATTCAATCACAAGGTTGAGGTCATGGTAGACTCGTCAGGGCACTATGCAGTCAATGGTCAGGCTTTATCTTCAAAAGAGGTGCCTGACCTAAGTGCAGCAATTAAACAAGCGGCAAATGATCGCCGTGATTTGATGTTTGTGATTGCGGCAGATTCTGCTGCGACTCATCAAGATGTGATTCGTGTTATGGATGTTGCAGGCCAGTTGGGCTTTGTTAACATTAATATTAGTACCAAGGTACCCACTAGAGGTTATTAGTGAATCAAGATTTTAAAGTGTATATCCGTCTACTCAGTTACTTAAAACAGTACTGGGGAATTGGCTTAATTGTGGTGTTTGGTTTTGTACTCAATGCTGCGACAGAAGTGTCTGTGGCAAAGTTATTAGAATCGATCATTAACGCCATTCAAAATAAAGATCAAAGCTTTACCAATCTTTTTCCATTTTTAGTGGTTTTACTGATGTTCTTCCGAGGTTTGGGTTTATTCCTTGGGGGGTATTACACTTCGGTTATTTCGCGGAATTTAATTTTTAATATTCGCCAAGAAGTGTTCGGTAAGCTGATGCGGTTGCCTGCACAGTATTATTTAGACAATACCAGCGGGCATATTACTGCCAAAATCATGTACAACGTTGAACAACTCACTGCTGCAACGACAGAATCGATACGGACTTTATTGCAACAAGGCTTGATCACCATTGGTTTGGTGGGCTATTTGCTCTATACCAACTGGCGACTCACCTTATGTATCCTCATCTTTACGCCCATTATTGGTTTGTTAATTCGTACAGCGGCTAAACGCATGCGTAAACTGTCCAATCAAGTCCAAGACACCATGGGGGATGTGAATCATGTGGTTCAAGAAACCGTGAATGGTCACTTGGTGGTTAAAGGTTTTGGCGGTCAAAGCTACGAGCAAGATCGTTTTCGTGAACGCTCACTTGAAAACTTGCGCCGTGGTTTGAAAATGGTTGCGGTTCAACAGCTGAATAGTCCAGTTGTGCAGTTCATCATGTCCTTGGCGTTAAGTATTATTATTTGGATTGCGCTGCGTCCAGAAATTTTACAAGACACTTCGGCGGGTCAGTTTGTCGCTTATATTACTGCCGCAGGTATGCTCAGTAAGCCAATCAAAGCCTTAACCGATATTAATGAAAAACTACAACGCGGTATGGCGGCAGCCTATTCAGTATTTGAACTCTTGGACTTGCCAGAAGAGCAGAATACCGGTACCGAAAAGCCTGTGCTTAAAGGTCATATTCAGCTTCAAGATGTAAATTTGATTTATCCTGATGGACTCCATGCCATTCAAGATTTTAGCTTGACGGTAAAAGCGGGCGAAACTGTAGCTTTGGTGGGGCGTTCTGGTGCAGGTAAATCTTCACTGGTAAATTTGCTGGTGCGTTATCAAGAAGCCAGTTCAGGTCAAATTTTATTTGATCAGTATAAAATTGAAGATATAGAAGCCACGGCATTACGTTCACAAATTGCGATGGTTAATCAACAAGTGGTGCTGTTTAACCGTACAGTGCGTGAAAATATTGCTTATGGTCAGCTTGAAAATGCAACCGATGAGCAAGTGATTCATGCGGCTAAATCTGCGTATGCACATGATTTTATTATGTCGTTACCCCAAGGTTATGATACGCCACTCGGTGCGCAAGGTCTGAATCTTTCGGGTGGTCAGCGTCAAAGGATTGCGATTGCACGTGCGATTTTGAAAAATGCACCCATTTTGATTTTGGATGAAGCCACCAGTGCTTTAGACAATGAATCGGAGTATTTTATTCAGCGTGCATTTGATGCAGCGATGCAAGATCGCACCACTATTGTAATTGCACATCGGTTATCTACGATTGAAAATGCAGATCGAATTGTGGTGATGGACAAAGGACGTATTGTTGAGCAAGGAACACATGCAGAGCTACTTGAAATGCATGGTGCTTATTATCAATTGCACCAACGAAATTTTGAGGAATAACGTCTATGTCACTTGCGCAAAACATTCAGAATGCTTGGAATAAGCAGGCTAAGTGGTTGGTTGTCTTGCGTCCGTTGTCATGGATTTATCAAGCTGGATTCCATTTTAATAAAAAAATGTTTGATGCGGGTTTAAAGGCCCGTTATACCGCACCTGTTCCAGTGATGATTATTGGAAATATTACTGTCGGTGGCAGTGGTAAGACCCCTTTACTGATTCATTTGGTGAAGTATTTACAGCTTAAAAATGTAAGAGTCGGTGTGATTAGCCGTGGTTATGGGGGTAAAGGGCCTTTTCCTGCACCTGTGACGCTAGATGCCGTGCCTGAAATGGTGGGCGATGAGCCATGTTTGATTGTCCAATCAACGCAGGTGCCTATGGTGGTAGGTTCAAACCGACAAGCGTGTATTGAATTATTGTTAAAGCATCATCAGCTTGATCTTATTATTAGTGATGATGGTTTGCAGCATTGGGCTTTGGCACGTCAGCTTGAGTGGATTGTGCTCGATCGTAATCGAGGTTTAGGCAATCAAAAATTATTGCCCGAAGGTTATTTACGTGAACCGATTGAGCGATTAAACCATAGTACCGTCATTGAACATGCAGAAACGCCGCACAGCGAGCTGCATATGCATTTGCAAGTGGCAGAACCGTATTTACTTAATCCTGCATTTGATCAAGCCGAAATTTTGGATTTGAATCAAGACTACTACGCGGTGGTCGGTATTGGTTTTCCTCAGCGGTTTTATACCACTTTGGAAAGTATTGGGCTGAATCGTTTTCAGTGCCATGAGTTTCCAGATCACCATGATTATGAAATTGATGATTTGCAGTTTGAAGACACAAATCCGATTATTACCACGGAAAAAGATGCAGTCAAATTGTTGCCGCTGTTAAAAAAACATCCAGATTTTAATCGTGAAATTTGGGTGGTACCTGTTGAAGCGGTATTGTCTGATGCCTGTTATCAATTATTCGACCAGCAGTTAACTGAACTGGGTATTCAAATTTCTTAAAGGTATTCCATGAAGCATATTGTTATTCCTGCACGTTTTTCAAGTTCAAGACTTCCCGGTAAACCGTTGCTTGAAATTCATGGTCGTGCGATGATTTTACGTGTCGTCGATCAGGCTCGAAAAGTGCAAGGCTTTGATGATTTATGTGTTGCTACGGATGATCAGCGTATTGCTGATATTTGCCGTGCTGAGGATGTGGATGTGGTCATAACCAGTCCTGACCATCCATCAGGTACAGATCGTTTAAGTGAAGTGGCAAAGATTAAAGGCTGGGATGCAAATGATATTATTGTCAATGTACAAGGTGATGAGCCTTTGTTGCCAGCGACTCTAGTCCAGCAAGTGGCACAGCTGTTGGTAGATAAACCAAACTGCTCCATGTCGACCTTGTGTGAGAAGATTCATCACTTGGATGAATTTCAACGAGACAGCATTGTTAAAGTGGTCATGTCTAAGTTAAATGAAGCACTCTACTTTAGCCGTGCAACAATTCCTTATGATCGTGATGGAGCAAAGCAAGATCAGCCACAGCTACATGCACAGGCTTTTCGTCATTTGGGGCTTTACGCGTATCGGGTGAAATTGCTTCAAGAGTACGTCACGTGGGAGCAAGGAACACTGGAGCAGTTAGAGAGTTTAGAGCAGCTACGCGTACTGGAAAATGGGCATCGTATTGCGATTGATGTGGCGCAAGTGAACTTGCCACCCGGCGTTGATACGCAAGCAGATTTGGATCGTTTAAATGCAATGGATATTTCAAACTTTGAATAATGGGATGTGTGCTCACGCATGATGGATGCTGAAAATTCACAGATTTATCCGTGGCAAAAACAGGTTTGGCAAAACTTAACCCAGCGCTTCCCCAATATGGGGCATGGCTTATTGTTTTATGGTAAAAAAGGCTGCGGCAAACATGCCTTTGCACAGCACTTTATTGCGTGGATTTTATGTTTAAACAAACAGCCGACATCCGCTTGCGGTGAATGTAGCAGTTGTCTGTGGTTAAGGTCAGATACCCATCCCAATTATGTGCATATCAGTACAGATGAAGACAATAAAAAGCAAAATGCCAAAATTAAAATTGAGAAAATCCGTGAGCTCCAACCCTTTGTACAGCAAACGGTAGAAGGTTGGCGCGTCATCGTTATTGAGCCGGCTGAAGCCTTAAATATTGCGTCTGCCAATGCGCTTTTAAAAACCTTAGAAGAGCCGGGCGAACGGGTGGTGATTATTTTATTGGCAGATCATTATTTGAAACTGCCTGCAACCATTCGCAGTCGTATGCAACACTTTGCTTTAGATCGAGTCTCTCATGCGCAGGCACAAGTGTTTTTAGAGCACAAATTAGCACCTGCGTTGCACGCACAAATTCCATTACTGATGGGGCTTGCCAATGATATGCCCTTGCAAGTAGTGCAATTGTCTCAAGCGGAATGGCTTAAACGTCGCGCTGATTTTTTACACGATTGGGAAAAATTGGTCGTGCAAAAAAGTATGCCCATGCAATATGCCAGTAAATGGAATAAAGAGCTGAATTTCGCAGATTTGATGATCTTATTTGAATACTTGTTGTCTGATATTATTTGTGTCAAGCTGAATCAGCACGTAAAAAATAGTGATCTCAATTTTAGTACCATTGCTGAGCAATATAGTTTAGAGCAGCTTTTCGCACTTTATACTGAACTACAAGAATTTAAGCAATTGATCGAACAAAACGTACAAAGCAATTTAGCGATCGATCAGCTATTTATAAAATTAATGAATGTGTCTTAATTAAAAAATAAGGGGAAAATAATGCAACCACCACGTATGGGCGGATTATTACAAGTCAATATTACAGACCGCGCGACCTTGCAAGCCAGTTATATGCCTTTTGTGCAAGGTGGCGGTTTATTTGTGCCATCCAAGCAAGATGTGAAAATGGGGGAAGAGGTCTTTGTTTTGGCAACACTACCCAATCAATCTCAAAAAATTCCGCTGACAGGTAAAGTCATTTGGCTATCGCATAAACAAGTTGGCAACAAGCCACAAGGTTTTGCAATACAGTTAAGTGGCGAAAAAGGCATCTATTACAAAATAGAAGCAGAAAAATTACTCGCTGGGAGTATGTCTTCAGACCATCCTAGTTTTACAATGTAGCTCACGAATTTCATAAACTGTAGGTGTTGCTGTGTTTGTAGATACACACTGTCATTTGACCCTGTTAAATTTAGATCCTTATAACGGCGATCTAGATGCTGCAATTGCGCAAGCGCATGAAGCAGGTGTGACCAAAATGATGGGTATTTCAGTCGATCTGGATGATCATATTGCCTTGTCCGAAATCGCAGCGCGCCATCCAAGTGTCGGATACAGTATCGGTGTTCATCCTTGCGAAGATCCATTGATGATGCAACGCGCCTCAGTCGACACGCTGGTGAAACTTGCGCAGTCTGAAAAAGTTTGGGCGATTGGGGAGACGGGACTCGATTACTTCCATAGCACAGCATTTGTCAATGAACAAAAAGAATGCTTTGCAAGACACATTCAAGCTTCTCAAATAGTAAGAAAACCAGTGGTGGTGCATACACGCTCGTCTAAAACAGACACGATTGACATTATTCGTGCAGAAAAATCGACACATGGTATTTTGCACTGCTTTACCGAAGACTGGGAAACGGCTAAAGCCGTGCTGGATTGTGGTTATTACATTTCATTTTCAGGCATCGTATCATTTAAAAATGCGCAAGATTTACGTGATGTCGCAAAGCAAGTGCCACTTGATCGCTTGCTGATTGAGACAGATAGTCC
The DNA here is from genome assembly GCA_964579445.1 of uncultured Acinetobacter sp. GTDB lineage: Bacteria > Pseudomonadota > Gammaproteobacteria > Pseudomonadales > Moraxellaceae > Acinetobacter. Next base: position 21,169 of record CAZOGM010000021.1, on the reverse strand, counting down.
ATACCTTGCGCCCATGCCCTATAGAGGAAAGTCTAATGAACCAAAGTACGTTCCTTATGTAGCCAAAGCCTTAAGTGATGTATATGATAAGTCACTCGAAGAGATTGCGTTGATAACCACACAAAATTTTGAAAATCTTCTTCGAATGCAAGCATAACGTTTTAACGGATAAAATAGAAAGAAGAGAGCTTATTAGAGTGAAGATGGATCGTCAGGCTCAGTTTAGAGCGAGAGAAGCATTAATATTTCAGGTAGCTGAACAACTTCTTCTAGAAAATGGTGAGTCGGGAATGACTTTGGATGCGCTTGCAGCCGAGTTGGATTTGGCTAAGGGTACGCTCTATAAACATTTTCAAAGTAAAGACGAGCTGTATATGTTGCTCATTATTCGTAATGAGCGTATGTTGCTGGAAATGGTCCGTGACACTGAAAAAGGCTTTCCAGAACATTTGGCCTTTTTTATGCTACATCATTTGCATCATCCTGAGCGGACAGTGCTTTTTCATCAAATTGAAGAACGTCTTTCAACCACAGGACAAGGCATTAATCATTTGTTCAGCGAGATGTATCAAATCCGTAAAAGCCGTTTAAGAATTATTATTCGGATGACAGAAAGTCATCTTGAGTCAATTCAAAGTGCAATGTCATCACGTGATTATTTGGCATCCATTTGGTCGGTGACGCATGGTGGGGCTGCGATTCTCAATTCCAGTTTTTATCAGCGTTATTTGGGGTGTCGAGATACACTTCGTGTGTCCTTGATTGATCAGGCACTAATGTTGCCGAAGCAATCAATGGCTACCGATACAGTTGCTTAATTTTCAATGAAAGCACAATCACTGCATCAGCAAATGGGTTTTACGCTCATCGAGCTTATGGTGGTGATTGTGATCATCAGTATTATGGCATCTTTGGTGGTAATGAACCTCAGTGGTACAGATCAGCGCAAAGCGATGCAAGCACGTGAAATTTTAATAATGGATTTGCAGCGAATCAATCGTCAAGCGAATGATCAGTCCCGTATTTATGCGCTCAACACCCAAGCTGCAACGGATATACAGCCGTTTCAATATGGGTTAATGGAATATCAAAATCTAAATACGCTTCGTCAAAAAGCTGCAAGTAACCTCAATCAAAATGCGTTTAATCAAGTCAGTCGTCAATCCACGCAAAATGAAACTTGGGTTGAAGTGAAAAATTGGCCAATGCAAGCATTGCCACATGGTGTTTCATTTTCTATTCAAGCCGAAGCACATGAGTTTAAAAATGCCAATAATTCAGATTTGATCAGTGCTGAAGCGCCTCAACTGATTTGGCTGGGGAATGGTGAAGTCAAACCCGTTGCTATTCAGATGTATTTTGAGCAGAAGCCTGTGGGAGATTTGATTCAGGTCGATTATCTTGGAAAAGTCAATGCAGCGTCCTAATGGATTTACGCTTATTGAAGTCGTTGTGGCACTGGCGATTTTTGCGGTGGCGGCGATGGCGCTGACCAAGGTCGCCATGCAATACACACAATCGACGGCAAACTCTATCTTACGAACCAAAGCACAATTTGTTGCACAAAATGAAATTGCACTGATGCAAATCAATAATGAATGGTTAGAGGGTACGCAGTCTAAACAAATCACAGCACAAGGTGAAACTTGGCAAATTGATAAGCGTGCAGAATCGACCATCAGTCCAAACGTGCAGAAAATTGAAGTGCAGGTAAGCCTGTATAACAATGAGCTGGGCAAAGTTGAATCAGGTGTAAATCATACTGTGTTTTATAATTATCCTACAAAAGCCAAATAATCATGAAGTTTGCTTCCACACGTCAGTATTTGGGCTTTACTTTGGTCGAGTTATTGGTGGCGATTGCCATTTTTGCAGTATTGTCTGCTTTGGGTTGGAAGGTCTTTGATTACTTGATTAAAGTCAAAGATCGAAATGCAGTGCATGAACAAAATCTTGGACAGCTTCAAGATGCCTATTTGCAGCTACAACGTGATGCTTTGCAAATTGTGCCTATAACCGCCAATATTGCAGGACAAATTCAACCCGCATTGGTACTCAATAATCAAAATTTAAGTTTTAGTAAGTCGGGTGTCACAGATCCTTTAAAACAAGGCTTATCGCCGTTTGAACGTATTGAATATCAATACAATGCTCAAGATAAAAAGATTTACCGTTTAAAGTATCCCCAATTAAATATGAATGCTTCGGCTCAGCCTTTGTCCAGTGTATGGCTTTCAGATATCGAGCAATACCAAGTGCAAATTTTAAATCCCAATGCACTGACGCAGTGGCCTGAAAATGCCATAAGTGAAGAAGACGTTAAAACTGCGCAGTTGTTGCCCAAAGGTTTTAAAGTCAATTTTATACTGCGTGATGTAGAGTATGAGTGGATAATGACGGTACTGAATACTGACTTTCTAAAAGAACAAAAAAATGAACAGCGCTAAGATTATTTTCATACAGGTTATTCTTGCCAACAAAATCATGTGGGTGCGAAAGTGAAGCAGCAGCACGGTATTGCACTGATCACTATTTTGATGATGGTGGCGCTTGCAACCATTATTGCGGCAACTATTGCCAAGCGCCAAGCCAATACCAATGAAAATACCGCTTATCTGATGCGGCAAAATCAATCTCTATTTTATGCCAAAAGTGCTGAATCATTTTTTTCAGAAATTTTAGCTCAAGATGCTGAATCCGATTCAAGCGCAGATTATTTACAAGAGGTTTGGGCAAAGCCGATGCCAGGTTTTCCTATAGACGGTGGAATGGTATCGGGGCAAATCATCGATGAGTCAGGTAAGTTTAATTTAAATACTTTGACCAATGCCGACGGCACAGCAAATCCTGAAGCACAGGCGTACTTTGAGCGCTTGCTTAAACGCGTAGGTTTAATGTCTGAGCTGAGTCAAGCAGTCATCGACTGGCAAGACCCCGATGATTTAACAATCGGTGCAATGGGCGCTGAAAGTAATCATTATGGAGGCTTGCCACAATCCTACTTAGCTGCAAATGCGCAATTTCATAGTCAGGAAGAGCTTAAGCAAGTTCGCGGTTTTGAGGGTGCCAACTATGACTTACTGGCACCCTATGTAACGGCAATCCCCAGTCACAGCACTAAAATTAATATCAATACCGCGCCTGCTCTGGTGCTGGCAGCTATTGATGATCAACTTGATCCAAATGCGATTCAAGCGATGTTAGATATGAAAAATGCCAAAATGGAATATTTTTCAAATCTCAATGAACTTTGGGAGATTGCTCCTTTTGATCAAATAGATGCCAAGAGCAAAACTACAACAGCGAATCTACTTGATGTGAAATCCACATTTTTTAAAGCTGAAATTGAAGTAATGCTTTCAGAACGTAAGCGTCAATTCAGTAGTTATTTGATGCGAGAAGATAAACAGGTATATATCTACTCAAGAAGTCTGGCGCCATTTTAACTGGTTGATGTATTTCTAAGCGTTGCACGATTTAGCAAAACCCTATCGAACCCTCAATATGGTTTAACCAGACTTTAATACCTTTTGCCTATGGACAAAAACGTTAAAATTAATGATCCATTTGCTTGATTTGATCTATAATCAAAGTCCTTAACGTTTTGTTGAACGCTGTGGCATATGTTAATCCGTAAGTTATTTAAGTTTGAAAATGCACATATTGTGCGTAATTGCACCTCAGATCGCTGTAAGCGGTCTATTCATGGTCATAGCTACAAAGTTGAATTGTTGTTAAAAGCCTCTAAACTTGATCATGGACAAATGGTGTATGATTTTGGTTTGCTTAAGGGTGTCATTAAAGACCTTTATGATAGCTTTGATCATGCAATTTGTTTTTGGCAAGATGACAATCCAGACTATATCCAAGCGTGTAAGACGTTTAGCGCAAGATGGGTGTCTTTGCCTGTATCACCATCGGCTGAACAGTTTTCTCGTATTTTCTTCTATTTGGCGCAGCAAGTTTTAAAGTCGACTGTGACCCAAAATGGCGAAGGCGATGTTGAAGTGTATTCGGTGATTGTGCATGAAACTGACACTGGTTATGCGCAAAGCTTTTTAGAAGACATTGATAATACCCAGATGGGGCTTTTGGCTTTGGATCAAATTATATTTTCAGAGCAAATCGAATCTGAATGGACAGATCCAAGCATGTATCAACACTTAAAGTCAGGCTTGGCTTTTGAGAACCCAGTCGTTGATTTGCAAGTGAATGTATAATTTTTTGAATATGAGTGTTTAATTTAGGATGAATAAGCAATGCAATTGACCGAACAAGACATGACGAAGTTGAATCAAGTTCGGTTAGAAGAGGGCTGGAAAAATAGCTTGACTGAATTTTTGCTGAGTGCGCGTATGGATCAATTACGTGCTTTTTTAAAAGCGGAGATTCAGGCGGATAAAGTAATTTATCCACCCAGCTCACTTATATTCAATGCATTGAACACCACACCTTTAAATCAAGTCAAAGCGGTGATTATTGGTCAAGATCCGTATCATGGACCGAATCAAGCGCACGGTTTAAGCTTTTCGGTGCAAAAGGGGCTTGCATTGCCTCCATCTTTGCGTAATATCTTTCACGAGTTAAACTCAGATTTGGGTATTGCTCCTGCTAAGCATGGTAACTTGACCCAGTGGGCTGAAGAAGGTGTGTTGCTTCTCAATAGTGTACTCACTGTTGAAGCGGGTCAGCCTACATCGCATCAAAAACAAGGTTGGGAAGATTTCACGGACGCCGTGATTGATGTGCTTAATCAAGAGCGTGAGCATATTGTTTTTATACTCTGGGGTGCGTATGCACAGCGTAAGGGACAACGCATAGATCAAGAAAGACATTTGGTGCTCAAGGCGGCGCATCCATCTCCATTGGCGGCGAACCGAGGCGGATTCTTTGGTTGTAAAGCGTTTTCAAAAACAAATAATTATCTTAAACAAAATGGCATTGAGCCAATTAAGTGGCAGCTGGAAGCATGACTATTTCTCCTGATTCAAATCAGTATCACCCCGACTTAATCGTTGAAGAAGCGAAAAACGGTTGGCGGGTCATTCGTTTAAACCGTCCAAAATCGTTACATGCACTGGATGAGTCGATTGTGACTGCATTATTTCAAGTTTTTCAAGACTTTCATCAAGATGATGCGGTAAAAGCGATTTGGTTGGATTCAACCACACCTAAAGCCTTTTGTGCGGGTGGGGATGTTCGTAAATTACGCCAATTGGTGATTAATAACGAGGCAGATGCTGCCAATAAATTCTTCGAGCAAGAATATGCCTTAGACCTGCTTCTACATAACTATGCGAAACCTATTGTGGTTTGGGGTGAGGGTTATGTCATGGGTGGCGGTTTAGGTTTGTTTATGGCTGCGCCGTTTCGCCTTGTAACGCCTTATTCACGTCTGGCCATGCCTGAAGTAAATATTGGACTATATCCAGATGTGGGTGCGAGTCGTTTCTTGGCAGATCGCGGACCTGTAGGTTTATTTACAGGCTTGACGGGTTCAATCATGACTGCCGCTGGGGCCTATGGTATTGGTTGGGCAACACATATCTGTGATGCTCAGCGTGATGTCGTTTTACAAAAGCTGATTTCAATTGATTGGGATCATTATCCTGCGGGTGATTTCCGTGCATTAGATGACACGCTAAATAGTTTGCACCGTCCAGTGTCGCCAGGTCCACTGCAAATTTCTTTAGATGTGATCCATAGTGTTTGCCGTGGTACTAACTTTGAAACCGATTATGAAGCGATTATTGGTCTCAGTGATGCGCGCAGTGATTGGCTTCGTCAAGCGAGCGAAAATCTAGAAAAAGGCTCACCAAGTACTGCTGCTATTACTTGGTTGCTTTGGCAATGGGGACGTCAAGTCCATTCGTGGCAAGAGGTTTTTGATCTTGAAACCCAAATTTCAGATTGGAAAATTCGCCATCCAGACTTTGTTGAAGGGGTGCGTGCACGTTTAGTGGATAAAGACTTATCTCCAGAATGGGCAGCGACGGAATCGAGGAGTTTAAAAGCGATTCTGGGTTCAAATCCACCTGTCACCAATATTGATAGTTGGAATGCACTGCTTAAACAATACGGCATTATTGAAGTATAAATGACAGTTGCACAGAGTGTAAGTGATGAACACTGGATGCAGCTTGCCTATGCGCAGGCTGCATTGGCAGCCGATATTGGAGAAATTCCAGTGGGTGCGGTTATTGTGAGTCAGGGTAAAGTGATTGGGCAAGGCTTTAATAGTCCCATTAGTCAGCATGATCCTACTGCCCATGCTGAATTGATGGCAATACGTCAAGCTTGTCTCAATCTACAAAACTATCGGTTACCTGAAGATTCAACCTTATATGTCACGTTAGAGCCGTGTACCATGTGCGTCGGCGCTTTAATTCATTCTCGAGTGCATCGCGTGGTTTTTGCAGCGACTGAACCGAAAGCAGGTTCACTGGTCAGTGCACGCCAACTCCTCAACAATAATGGTTATTACAATCATGTATTTGAGTTTTCAGTAGGGTGTATGCAACAACAATGTTCACAGCAACTGTCCGATTTTTTTAAAATGCGCCGTGAACAAAAGAAGCAAATACGCTTACAACAAAAAATGAAAAATTCATAACTTGGCTTAGACATACTCATGTCAAAGTAGTCATGTCAAAGTAGTTGTGTCAAAATAGCGTCAAATACTTCATTTTCGAAAAATATATAAGGAAATAAAATGAATTCAATACAAGTTCAACAAGAATTTAATGCACCGATAGATACTATTTTTGAATTGTTATCTAAGCATGCGACCTACAATCAAGTTTTTGCGCCTATACAGGTGGTTCGAATTAAGGATGCTCTAGATCCGCAGCGTCCAGACGGGGTAGGCTCAGTGCGTAAAATGGGTGTAGGACCCATTAAACCGATTCAAGAACAAATTACGTTGTTAGACGTGAATCAGCGCATTGAGTATCAAATTATTAAGAATCCATTGATTAAACATCATCTCGGAATTATTGAATTTAAATCCATCGATGCGCATAAAACCTTGGTCACTTATACGATTGAATTACAAGCAAGAGCGCCGTTCGTGAGTAAATTAATACTTGCGCAGCTTAAACTTGCGATTACACTAGGTTTCAAGAAGTTAGCCAAGACAATGGTTTAAACTGGACATACAATGACAATTCACATTATTACGATTGATGGACCAAGTGGTTCAGGTAAAGGCACACTCGCTGCAAAACTTGCGCAGCATTATCAATATCACTTGCTCGATTCAGGTGCAATTTATCGTTTATTGGGATTGTCTTTACATCAAAAGGATTTGATAGATTCTTTGGACCAAGCGTCAATTTTGGCAGAGTGTGTAGATATTGCGACACATTTAGACATTAAATTTATCAGCGATGCGCAAGCGACCAAAATCTATCTGGATAATACTGATGTGACAGAAACTATTCGCACTGAACGTGTAGGTGAGTTTGCATCAAAAGTTGCAGCTATTCCTGCACTTAGAACTGCACTTTTTGAGCGTCAGCGCACTTTTGCACAACTACCAGGGTTGGTCGCAGATGGCCGAGATATGGCAACTACCATCTTTCCAGAAGCCCAAGCCAAGATATATTTGACCGCTTCTGCGGAATCTCGTGCTGAACGACGTGTAAAGCAGTTGCAGGGTATGGGGCTAGATGTTAAAATAAACGACATTTTATCTAATATCCTAGCGCGTGATAAGCGTGATATGGAAAGAACTGTGGCGCCACTTAAGCCGGCAACAGATGCATTCATTATTGATAGCTCAGATTTGAGCATTGAAAATGTCTTCAATTTGATGACCGATTATATAGACGAGCAGTTAGGTAAATAACTTAATATCAGTGGAAGCATAGCTTGATCAGTTTATACGGACTATGTGGATACTTAATTAAACCGGCCTTGTCTGATCCAAGACCGCTGACTTTTCTAGGTATATCATGACCGAATCTTTTGCAGCCCTCTTTGAAGCAAGTGAATTAAACCTCAACGTTGAAAAGGGTGCAGTCATCCAAGGTATCGTTGTTAGCATCGATTCTGATTGGGTAACTGTAGATACTGGCCTTAAATCTGAAGGCGTAGTTTCTCGCTCTGAATTCTTAAACGAACAACGTGAACTTGAAGTTCAAGTTGGCGATACAGTTGATGTTGTTGTTGAAGCGCTTGACAACGGTATGGGCCAAACAGTTCTTTCTCGCGAAAAAGCGAAACGTGCTGAAACTTGGACTAAACTTGAAAAAATCTTTGAAGACGGCGAAATCGTTACCGGTATTATCTCTGGTAAGGTTAAAGGCGGTTTCACTGTAGACATCGGTCCAGTACGTGCGTTCCTTCCAGGTTCTTTGGTTGACACTCGTCCTATCCGTGACACGACTCACCTTGAAGGTAAAGAGTTAGAGTTTAAAGTAATCAAACTTGATGCTAAACGTAACAACGTTGTTGTATCTCGTCGTGCAGTTATGGAAGCTGAATCTTCAGCTGACCGTGAAGCATTACTTTCTCAACTTGAAGAAGGTCAAACAGTTACAGGTACTATCAAAAACCTTACTGATTACGGCGCATTCGTTGACCTTGGTGGTATTGACGGTCTTCTACATATCACAGATATGGCTTGGAAACGCATCAAACACCCTTCAGAAGTTGTTGAAGTGGGTCAAGAAGTTACTGTTAAAGTACTTAAATTTGACAAAGAGCGTAACCGTGTTTCTCTAGGTCTTAAACAACTTGGCGAAGATCCATGGTTAGCGATCATGAACCGTTACCCTAAAGGTTCAATCGTTAAAGCGCGCGTAACTAACCTAACTGATTACGGTTGTTTCGCTGAAATCGCTGAAGGCGTTGAAGGTTTAGTACACGTTTCAGAAATGGATCACACGAACAAAAACATCCACCCATCTAAAGTTGTTCAGATTGGTGATGAAGTTGATGTTATGGTTCTTGAAGTTGATGAAGAACGTCGTCGTATTTCTTTGGGTATCAAACAAACTCGCGCTAACCCGTGGGAAGAGTTTGCTAAAGATCACGACAAAGGCGAAAAAGTTTCTGGTACGATCAAATCGATCACTGACTTTGGTATCTTTATCGGTTTACCAGGCGGTATCGACGGTTTAGTACACTTGTCTGATATTTCTTGGAACGAACAAGGCGAAGAAGCAATTCGTCGTTACAAGAAAGGTGACACTGTAGAAGCTGTTATCCTTTCTGTTGACGCTGAAGGCAACCGTATCAGCCTTGGTATCAAACAAATGAACAACGATCCGTTCAATGACTTCTTGGCAACGAACGAACGTGGTGCATTGGTTAAAGGTACTGTAACTGCTGTTGATGCTAAAGGCGCAACAATCAAGTTAGCTGATGAAGTTGAAGCATCTCTTAAAGCTTCTGAGATCAATCGTGATCGCGTTGAAGATGCAACTAAATTCTTGGAAGTTGGTCAAGAAGTAGAAGCGAAAATCATCAACGTTGACCGTAAGTCACGTGCAATTAACTTGTCGATCAAAGCGAAAGATGAAGCTGAAGAAAAAGAAGCAGTTGCTAACTTAAAAGTTACAGCAACAACTTCTGAAAATGGTCCTAAGACTATTGGTGACTTAATTAAAGCTCAAATGGGCAACTAAGTCTGTGCGAACTGTATTGTTAATGTAATTTAACTAATACTTTTTACACAAATACTGTAAACGGTAGCGTAGTATTAACTTATTGCGCTACCGTTTTGTATTTAAACAGGTTATTATCAGAGTATCTACCAAGTAGCTTGATAATTAAAGAGGTCGCAGATGACTACTGAAGCACTTAATAAGTCTGACTTAATAGAGCGCATTTCGATTAAAAATCCACATTTAGCTGAACCATTAGTTGAAGAAGCTGTTAAAATTATGATCGATCAAATGATTGCATCATTATCTTCGGATAACCGCATTGAAATTCGCGGATTTGGCAGTTTTGCGTTACATCACCGTGATCCACGTGTTGGTCGTAACCCAAAAACAGGTAAATCAGTAGAAGTTGCTGCTAAAGCAGTACCTCACTTTAAGCCTGGTAAAGCGCTACGTGATGCAGTGAACGAAACTGCAAATAAATAATAATATGGGGTGTTTATGCGTTACGTATTAGTCGCATTATTAATTGTACTTTTTGGCTATTCTCTAGCACTAGTACTTCAAAATGGTACTGAACTAACAGTCGATTTGCTCTTTACTCAAGTTCCAGCCATGCGTTTAGGTTTGTTACTTCTACTTACTTTGGTATTGGGTGTAGTGGTGGGTTTGTTGTTGGGCGTTCAAGTTTTCCGTGTATTTCAAAACAATTGGGAAATTAAACGCTTACGTAAAGATATTGAACATCTCCGTAAGGAACAGATTCAAAATGCTCAACTGGCTGCTGCTGAAGCTGCTGCAAGTGTCAGACATGAAAAAACAGTTTTAGATATTCAAACGCAAACGGAAGATAAAAACACACATCCTTTATAAAGATTTGTACCTCCTAAAGCTCTTCACTGCTATGCAGTTGAGGAGCTTTTTTAATTCATGAGTTTTATTGATAAAAAAAATGGTTAAAACAGAATTTCAGTAATAACCATTCTTTGCAGCAAGTCTTAAAGATCTCTATAATTACGCAACTTTTGTGTGATGGAAAAAAGACCCATGAGTATCATTGTTGCATTGGATGCAAAAAGCCAATTAGAGGCGTTAACCATTGCGGAACAACTTGATCCATCACGATGTAGAGTCAAAGTTGGCAAAGAAATTTTTACCTATGAAGGTCCATCTGTGGTGCGTGCACTCCATGATCAAGGCTTTGAAGTATTTTTAGATTTAAAATTTCATGATATTCCAAATACAACTGCGCAAGCGGTATGCGCTGCGGCAGATCTAGGGGTGTGGATGGTGAATGTCCATGCATCAGGTGGCCGTAAAATGATGGAAACCTGTGTAGAGCGTTTGAAAGCAGGTAATTATCAAACGCAATTGATCGCAGTTACCGTTCTAACCTCTATGGGACGTGATGACTTAAAAGATTTAGGTTTGGATATTGAACCTTGTGAACAGGTGAAGCGGTTAGCAAAATTGACTCAAGACAGCGGTTTGGATGGTGTGGTGTGTTCTGCTCAAGAAGCAAAAATGCTTCGTGAAACTTTGGGGCAAGATTTTTCATTGGTAACGCCAGGTATTCGACCTGAAGGTTCAAATGCGGATGATCAAAAGCGTATTGTCACGCCAAAACAAGCAATGCTGGATGGTTCAACCCATTTGGTCATTGGTCGTCCAATTACTCAAGCGAGCAACCCAAGTCAAATGCTTAAAGACATTTTAAATAGCCTGTGATTTGTACCATGCTAGAAAAAAATCCACGTTGAACGTGGATTTTTTATATTTCATAGAGAGTTCTAAAGTATAACTTTTAAACGTCGAATAACTTCTTCACACTGTTTTAAATCTGCAACCAAAGCTAAGCGTACGTGATTTTCACCCGGATTTCCCTGTACGGTGTCACGAGACAAATAGCGACCTGGAAGTACTTTGATATGTGCTTTTTCCATGAGGAGTTTAGCAAAGGTTTCGTCATTTTCAACTTTGAGCCAGTAATAAAACCCTGCATCTGGTTTCTTTAGGGGCAATAGATGACCGAGTTCTTTTTGAAATAAATCAAATTTAGCACGGTATTGAACACGGTTTTCTTCCACATGTTTTTCATCATTCCAAGCGACAATTGACGCGAGTTGATGTTGCACCGGCATTGCAGCACCGTGATAGGTACGGAATTTTAGATAAGGCTTCAATAGATTTGCATCACCTGCAACAAAACCAGAGCGCATACCAGGTAAGTTTGAACGTTTAGACAGTGAATGGAACACGATGCAATTTTTATAGTCATCGCGTCCGATTTCAGCGCAGACTTCGAGTAGACCTGCAGGCGCTTCATCGAACCAAAGTTCTGAATAACATTCATCGGATGCAATCACGAAATTATATTGATCAGATAGTGCAATTAATTTTTTTAATTTTTCTTTTGAAAGAACGGCGCCCGTGGGATTGCCCGGAGTACAGACAAACAAAAGAGCTGTCTTTTCCCAAACTTCGGCAGGAACGGCATCAAAATCACCGAGGTAATCATTTTCTTCAGTGCAGTTGATAAAGTAGGGTGTTGCGCCTGCGAGCAAGGTTGCGCCTTCGTAAATTTGATAAAAAGGATTGGGCATTACTACATAAGGCGCCTCATCACGATTAATCAGCGCTTGCACAAATGAAAAAATACCTTCACGTGTTCCAGTGACCGGAATGATGTGATCTTCTGCACTAATGCTATTTAATTTAAAACGACGAGTTAACCATTCAGCAATGCTTTGGCGTAACTCAGGTAGACCTTTACTGTTTGGATAGGTCGAAAGATGATTGAAATTGTCGATAATCGCTTGTTTCACAAACTCAGGTGCGGGATGCTTGGGTTCACCAATGGATAAAGGAATCAGTGGTAAATCAGCGGGCTTTACATCCTTGAAAAGTTGGTTTAATTTTTCAAAAGGATAAGGATGTAATAAGTTTAAACTTGAGTTCATGGAACAATTACCGTGATGTTAAATCAATAAATAAAATTAATGGGTATTACACACTTGACTAGATGCTTCGTCTAGCGCCGCAATCAAACGCTCTGCAAAGGCTTTGGCTTCACTGTCGGTCATCGGCGTATTCTTCTTCTTGGTGACAAAGAAAATATCCTCGGCGCGTTCACCCAATGTCGCAATACGCGCGGAATGAATATCTAGACCTTGCATCATAAAAAGTCCGCCAATTTTTGCCAGTAAACCCGGATGATCAAGCGTTGAGATTTCAACCATATTTTGCTGTAAGGCTTCATTCAAAGTGATATCAACCGTATTTTCAATATCAAAATGACGCAATTGTCGCGGAATACGGCGCTGCATCAAGCCTGGATATTTATCAGAATCACTTAAAGCTTGAACCAATGCTTGTTGAACAGTGGCTTCTCGCTCAGGATCGGTCAGTAGTGTTCCGAAACGATCTAGCACCACATAGGTATCTAGACTAAACGCTTTTGTGGCAGTAATAATACGCGCATCTTGGACATCAAGATTCATTCGGTCAAGCACCGCCACCGTTGTTGCAAACAAATTGGGTTGGTCTTGCGTGTAAATAAAGATTTGCACTGCATCTTGTGCTGCTTTTCGGTGCGCACGCATCAACACGATTGGGGCTGGATTGTCTCCATGCTCCAATATCGCGCGTGTGTGCCAAGCGACTTCATCGGCTGTTTCTTTAAGGAAATACTCATCTCCAAGTTCTTGCCAGACTTTCTCGACTTCATCTAAAGAAAAATCGTTGACCAAGAGTTCGCTGGCTGCAAATTTGGTGTCTTCAATAAGCAGTTGATACTCGACTGGGCGACCCAGTCCAGTACGAATGTCATCACGCGCATGGGTATACAGCTGACGCATGAGCGATGAACGCCATGTATTCCAAAGGCTCGGATTGGTGGCATTGATATCTGCCACAGTTAAGGTATACAAATAATCAAGATGCTCCATATCGCCCAGTTTTTCAGCAAAAGCTTTGACAATATCAGGATCTGAAATATCTTTTTTCTGCGCAGTCATCGACATGAGCAAATGGTTTTGAATCAGCCATGCAACCAAATTACATTCTCTTTCGGTAAAACCGTGAGCGGTACAAAACTCAATGGCATCCACCGCGCCAAGCTCACTGTGATCACCACCACGACCTTTGGCAATGTCATGAAACAGCGCAGCCAAAAATACAATGTCACGGCGTACCAGACGCTGAAACACTGAGCTGACCACAGGGTAATCTTTGGCAAATTCAGGTTCTTTAAAACGATTTAAATTACGAATCAGTAATAGGGTATGTGCATCAACGGTATAAATATGAAATAAATCATATTGCATTAAGCCCATGATCTGACCAAATGCAGGAATATAATTGCCGAGAACCCCGTAACGTTTCATGGCCAACATGGTGTCATAGAGGCGATAAGGCGAGCGAATAATCGCCATAAACAGCGCTTGATGCACAGGATTATCACGATAATCTTTATTAATGCGTTTTGCTGCAAGCGTTAGTAAGCGTAAGGTTCTTGCACGGATGCCTTGAATTTCAGGTCGATTGGCCAATATATAGAATATTTCTAATATGGCACTGGGTTTTTCTGAGAAGATTTTATGGTGCTGAACCGCAAGCTTGCCATCGACCAATTTGAAATTTTCATTAATTTCTTCAATTTCACGTTCATAGTTGGGCAGGCGTGGGGTAATAACCGATTCATTAAAATAGGCCAACAGCATTTCATTTAAAGTTGAAACCTGTTGAGCCGCGCGGTAGTAGCGCTTCATGAACTGTTCAATCGGATAATTGATATGTTCGCCTTCGACTTTTTGATAGCCAAATTTAGCCGCAATATCGCGTTGATAATCAAAAAGCAGACGGTTTTCATCACGTTTGGTCAAGCGGTGAAGATGGGTACGAATTTCCCAAAGAAAGTTTTCAGCTTCTTCTAAAACACTCAGTTCAAATTCAGAAATAAAACCCAAATGAACCAAGTCATAAATACGATTGACTCTAAAATGGCGTTTGGCAATCCAACCAATTTGGTTAATATCTCGAATACCACCAGGTGCATTTTTAATATCAGGTTCTAAGTTGCTTTCGGTATGGTTATGTTGAGCATAACGTCTGGCTTGCTCATCCATTTTGGCATCAAAAAAGGTTTTATCAGTCCAAGTTTGTGAAACAACACGGCGTGGCCATTTGGCTAAATGTGGATTCCCCGTGATAAGACGTGCTTCAATGAGGGTGGTTGCGACGGTTAAGTCTGTCATAGCTTGTTCGAAGCAGTGCTGAATGGTACGAACACTGACACCCGGTTTGAAATTTCCTACATCCCAAAGCGATGAGATAAAACTTGAAACAGCACTCTCTTGCTCAGCGGTTAATGCGTCCTCAGACAAGATCATAATATCTACATCTGAATAGGGCAACATTTCACGGCGGCCGTAACCGCCGACTGCAAATAAACCCAAATTGCTCTGATCAAGTTCGACATGCTTCCACAGAAAGGTCAGGGCTTCATCAATCAGATTAGAGCGCGCAAGAATAATGTCACGAACCGGCTTTCCTTGATCAAATTCTGTTTGCAATTGATTTTCGACATCGCTACGCCATTGATTAATCGCTTTAATATCGTGATGACTTGAAACATAATTGAGTAAAGGAGAGGTATTAATCATGAAATTATTGTCCACACAATGCCATTAGTGATTCTGATTGACCACGACTTTTGATGCTGTTTCCGCTGCCCATTCACGTGCTTGATCTGTCGTTTCTGCACGAGCAGTCGCCACACCCATACGACGACGCTTAAAACCCTCAGGTTTACCAAAAAGTCGTAGATCTGTATTGGGGTTTTCCAAAGCAAGATCTAAGCCAGAGAATGATAGGTCTTGATCATCTACACCCGCATAAATAACGGCACTTGCAGCTACGCTATGACGCTGCGTATTTATAGGTAGTCCTAAAATCGCACGAGCATGCAATTCAAATTCACTTTGGTACTGAGAGGCAAGTGTCACTAAACCCGTGTCATGTGGGCGCGGTGAAACTTCACTGAACCAAACTTGATCTGCTTTGACAAAAAGCTCTACCCCAAAAATACCACAACCACCGAGGGCAATGGTGACTTTATTGGCAATTCGTTTTGCTTCATTTAATGCTGCCAATGACATTGGCTGAGGTTGCCAGCTTTCAACATAGTCGCCTGAGTCTTGACGGTGTCCAATCGGGTCACAAAAATGCGTTTCAACTTCACCTGTTTGAGGGTTTTTCGCACGTACGGTTAATAAGGTAATTTCAAAGTCAAAATCAATTTGTGATTCGACAATGACCGTCCCTTGATTTACCCGTCCGCCTGTTTGCGCATAGTCCCAAGCAGCATCCACTTCACTAAACTCTTTAACGCGAGATTGGCCTTTACCGGAAGAGGACATCACAGGTTTAACAAAGTTTGGATAGCCAATATCATCACATGCCGCACGGAAAGATTCCAAGGTATCTGCAAAACGATAAGCTGATGTTGGAAGACCTAATTCTTCAGCCGCCAAGCGTCTAATACCTTCACGGTTCATCGTCAGATTGACGGCTTTAGCCGAAGGAATCACAGTGGCAATATTTTGTTCTTCAATTTCAATCAGAACTTGAGTCGCAATGGCTTCAATTTCAGGAACGATGAGATTAGGTTTTATTTTTTCAATAAGCGCTTTTAGCTCAGTAGAATCTGCCATATTCAGCGTATAAAAATAATGAGCAACTTGCATAGCAGGAGCGTGGTCATAACGGTCAGCGGCGTGAACTTCTACACCTAGTCGTTGTAGTGAAATTACAACTTCTTTACCTAATTCACCTGAGCCTAAAAGAAGTACTTTAAATGCTGATGATTGTAATGGTGTGCCTATCGTTATAGTCATGCTTTTCTTCCATGCTTGATATTATGGGCTTTTAGCATAGCAGAACTTAGCGTCCTGTTAATCATACAATTTAATAAAACTAAATTCTTTCACATTCACCTAAAAATCTCATTTAAAGGATAAATGCCTGGTGAGTTTGGGGTGTAATTATTAATTATATTAATTTCAAATTGGTTGTATCCCATCGCTTTTAAAATTTTAAAAGTTTGCGATGATTTGTAATATCCGTTGAGTCCAAAAATAAGAATAACTGGAGAAAAGATTAAGGCGAATGTTAAAGAAGTATTTAAAGCATGCTGTAAATTGAACGTAAAGAGATAGATAACTGTGAACAGAGCTAAGCAAATTATTGAGGTAATAATACTAATGAGAAATAAATCCCATTTTGCTGAATGGATAAAGAGAGGGTGAATGTACAGAATATTGTTTTCCAAGTTGTGAAAAGCTAAAAGTTGATTTTTTCTAAACACAAATTGAGCAGGAATTGTTAAGTCATTTGTTTCGAATAAATTGAATTCGCCTTGAAGTTTTATAGATTCAGATTCGAGTTGAATGTTATGCCCTAAACAAATGACATCCCCAATCAAAGTTGAAATTTTAGTTGATTTGATGGATTTAATTGAGACTAATTCTGTGGATTTAATATAGCTCATTTTCATTGAATTATTAAAATGATATAGGAATATATGTATAAACCAAGCCATAAGTCAAAGCGGCTGTTAACGTCGCTGGGACAATTTGTTTGAATTTAAAATATAAAGCTGTCAGGACAATAAATCCCATTAGCATTGCAAAACTTTTATTTGGTGTTTCTAAAAGTGGCGGTAATGTTGCAACGACCAACATAGAGCTAATCGCAGCAATACCAATAGAGCCTAAAGCAATTTTAAGCCATAGTGAACCACGCCTTTGTGACTTATTTTGAAATTTTTGAATGACAAAAAAAGGTCCAAAACGTGATGCAAAATTGGCGATACCAACCACAATCCCGACCAGAATAATTTCAAGATTCATGCTTTTCTCCAACTAAATCATGATCATGTTGCTTAAAAATATAATGTTTGACTAAGCCAGCTAAAATGCCTGAAAGAATACCAATGAAAATAGCTGCTGAAATATCAATGAAATAACACGCAATTGCAGATACGATGATCGTGACAGCTACAACAAAAGTATGTTTCTTTTCAAAAGCAGCCAATAGGAAACTTAAGAATAGTGCAGGCAATAAGAAGTCCAATGCTGCTTGAAGAAATTGAGGAAGATGAGTGACTTGATCTGCAAATAAGCCGCCCAAGAATGAACCCAATGCCCAAGACAGCCAACTAAATAAACTTACACCCAGCATCCAAGATTCTGACCATTCCTGACGGCGCTGAGACAGTTTAATCATGCCAGCAGCAAACACTTCATCGGTCAAACCCCATGACCAGATTGCTGTTTTCTTTAAATTAAGTTTGTCTTGGATTAAGTTTTGTAGCGCAGGACCGTATAGAAGGTGACGTATGTCTAAAGCAATCACGGTAAGCGCTGTCATCCAAATCGATGTACCGCTACCGAGTAGGGCAACCACCAAAAATTGACTTGCGCCCGCATACATGGAGCATGACAAAAATAAAGCTTCCCAAGCCGTAAAGCCAAATTGAGTCGCTGAAACCCCAAAAGCAAAAGAAACAGGAAGATAGGTGAAAATAATGGCTTGGCTGTCTTTGGCGCCTTGCCAAAAACCAGCAGGTTTTATTGTTAGAAGATTGTGCTCTGACACGCCACACCTGATGCGAAAAAAATAAAAGATATAAATCAAGATTGAGTATTGTAGCTGAATTTACTAGCATAGTGCCGAATTGTTTGTTTTGGCGACCCTATGTTTGCTTTGAAAAAATATCCTCTACTGTGCATGCTGGTTTTAACAGCAACTGTTGGGCTACAAGGTTGTGGAAATTCATCAAACGGAACTGACGAAAAGGTTGCAATTAAAACTGCACCCAAGATCACTAATGATGCAACAATTTATGCCAATAAAGCATGGGTTTTAATCAATCAAATTGATCCGATTTTATTTCAAAATCAAAAGAATCAAGTTCATGCTCAAGTACGTGAACCTGTGCGTAAACTCATTTTAGACTGGCGTATTAATGTCAAAATGACAGATTCTGTGACTGAAGGAAAATATGCTTTATGTCGTAAAGCATTGACCAGTATAGATTCATGGGCACGTGCGATTGAGGAAAATGAAGGTCAGTTGGCAGAACGTAAGTTGAATTATGAACGTGATAAAGCGCAGTGTAAGACTGCAATTGATAATCCTGAGCTTGGAAATACCAAAGAGTACAAAAATTTATTTTAAGATGAATTGAGTTCAATAGATTTTATTCCCTTAATAGAAATCATCTATTTTTTTTCATTCAAAATTCAATTTTTTGAACTGAAAAACTTAAAATACATCAATAAAAAAGCGAGTCTGGAGCTCGCTTTTTTATTTCTTAGATTCAGCACCATTAGCTGTGTGTAGCTTTATGGGCCTGTTGAGCATGATCCACCGCTTTTTGAGCACTCACTTTTGCTATATGTGCTTTTTCATTTACTATTTTTAACGCTGATTTTGAATTCTGTTTTGTGGTTTTTTGATCTTGTTTCAACGCTTGCACATTTTTAGCATCAACTTTGTTTAAATCTGCTTTTGATTTGCTTAAATTTTGTTTGGTTTGGGTTTTTACATTTGTAATGCTGACACATTTGCCACCTTTATGATTTGCACCTTTACCACCTGTTAGAGTTGTTCCTTGAGGGCAAGCCATAGCAGTTGCACTGAATAAAGCAAATAAACTGGCGGTGAGCACTGTGGTTATTTTTTTCATTTTTCGAACTTCTTTGAGTGAGGTATTAGTACCTAAAACTAAAGTAATCCGAACGGCTTTCTAGGAATAGATTTTCTTTGTTGTGGATTAGCGATGGTTTTATATTTTATTGCAGGATTATTTTTAAGATTAAGTATTGATTAAGAAATACCTAGATCAAATAAGAGTTGCACCAAGCGTTGAAAATAAGCGCTTAAAAGATAAAAAGCCCTGAAATAAATCTGGGCTTTTTTGAGCGAGCGAGTGATGAATTAGCCAATTGCTTCAAGATAACGGCGGTTTACTTCTTCCCAGTTGATGACGCTATAAAATGCTGCGATGTATTCTGGGCGACGGTTTTGAAATTTTAAATAATAAGCATGTTCCCAAACATCAAGTCCAAGAATCGGCGTATTGCCATGCATCAGTGGTGAATCTTGATTGCCACTGCTTTCAACGACCAATTTCTTTTCAGGTGTCACGCTTAACCATGCCCAACCACTGCCGAAGCGGCTCAAGGCAGCTTTGGTAAAAGCTTCTTTGAAATTTTCAAAACCACCTAGTTCTTGTTCGATTGCTAATGCGATTTGACCCTTGGGATCTCCGCCACCTTGTGGGGTCATGACTGTCCAAAATAATGCATGATTGGCATGACCACCTGCGTGATTAATTACGACATTTTTTAAATCAGCAGGGACTTGATTGACCTTAGAAACTAATTCTTCTACAGAAAGTTTTTCCCAAGGTGTGCCTTCAATTGCGGCATTAATATTGGAGATATAGGTTTGATGATGCTTAGTGTGATGAATTTCCATGGTTTTTGCATCTAGGTGTGGTTCAAGCGCATCATAAGCATAGGGAAGATTTGGTAGTGTATAAGCCATTATTATTCCTTGAGGGAGTCGTATTTTGTCGTGCCAAAAGTGTAGTTTAATAAATGATCATTGTAAATATAATGATAATCATTATTATTTATAAATTCGGGCCACTATTAAGTTATGTGATATATTAAGAAATGGTAAATTCTAAGAAAGATGCTACTTATAAAAATTAGAAATAGGTGTTAGCGGTTAATGAACAGAAATTTTTTCTATATTTTATTGATGGTTACTATTTTTACACATACAGCATTTGCCTGTATGCCAAATAGTCCAGCTGATGTATTTATTGCAAGATATGAATCTATTCAAAAAAATTCTACAGATCAGTCAAAATTTAACTTGGTCTTAGATAGACAAGACTTTATTTTTCGGACACTTTATCAACGTTTAACTTTAGATAGGCCTGAGAAAACTTTCAGTGATTTTAAACCACACGGTTTAATCAGAAATAATTTGGTTATTGGTTTCGCATATAATCCTGATGGAAGAGTTTCAAAACGTTACCAACTCTCAGCTCTAGCTAAGTTGGTGTGTAAAAATGATCAGATATCTATTGGTAAAATATCAGGAAATTTTCTTGCATGGGATCGTAAAGCTGGACTGTGTGTGCAAAGTGCTGAAGCTCGTGTGAATCTATTAGATGGTTTTATACACGAGGATCAGAATTATTATTTGAATCAACTTAAAACAAAATATAGAACATGTGAGGCTTTAGAAAAAGCTTTTCCTACGCTAAAAGAACCACAAGATAAAGTGTATTTGTTAGATTGAATTTTTCAATGGTTCAGACACTCTCCATTAATTAATTAAAAAAAATACACTCAAAATGTAAGGATAAGAATAGTAAAAAGCCCCGAAGTCGGGGCTTTTTTTTAATATAATTTATACATTGAAACGGAAGTGTAGAACATCGCCATCTTGAACAACGTAAGTTTTACCTTCTAAAC
>CAZOGM010000020.1:44534-47979 GCA_964579445.1 uncultured Acinetobacter sp. | reverse complement strand
TGACACACCATCAGCATATCCAAATGCTCATCAATGGTGTTCACGGTATACGGCCGTGTCGGATTGGTCGACGATGGCAATACATTCGGCTGACCAATGGCCTTTAAAATATCAGGAGCATGACCACCACCCGCGCCTTCAGTATGGTAAGTGTGAATGGTTCGGTTTTTAAAAGCAGCCAGCGTCTCTTCTAAGAAACCACTTTCATTTAACGTGTCGGTATGAATTGCCACTTGAACATCGTATTCATCTGCCACTGTTAGACAATTATCAATCGCCGCAGGTGTTGAACCCCAATCTTCATGTAGTTTTAAACCGACGACACCCGCTTCAATTTGCTCACGAATTGGATCGGGCAGACTCAGATTCCCTTTACCGAGTAAACCAATATTCATCGGCAAATCATCTATGGCTTGTAGCATGGTCGCAATATGCCAAGGTCCAGGTGTGACCGTGGTTGCCGATGTGCCTGCCGCAGGGCCTGTGCCACCACCGATCATGGTGGTCGTGCCTGACATAAGTGCTGTTTCAACCTGTTGTGGGCAAATCCAGTGAATATGCGTATCGATACCACCTGCGGTCAGTATCTGCCCTTCGCCTGCAATCACCTCTGTCGCAGCGCCTAAAGGAATACTGATATTTGGCTGTATGTCAGGATTCCCTGCTTTACCAATTTTCCAAATACGACCATTTTTAAGTCCGACATCCGCTTTAACGATGCCCCACCAATCTACAATCAACGCATTAGTAATCACGGTATCTGCGACATCTTCCGCCAAAAGTTGTGACTGCCCCATGCCATCACGAATGACTTTACCACCGCCAAACTTCACCTCTTCGCCATAAGTCGTAAAATCTTGTTCGACTTGAATAAACAGTTCGGTATCTGCTAAACGGACACGATCTCCAGCGGTTGGACCAAACATTTCCGCATAAGCACGGCGTGACATTTTCATGGCTTATTTTCCTTATTCTTCAATCTGTTTGATGCAACTTAATTATCTAGATTATTCGTCCAACTTACCCATGACACGACCAGCAAAACCATACACTTCACGCTTACCGACCAAAGCAACCAGTTCAATATCTCTACTCTGTCCCGGTTCAAAACGCACGGCTGTACCTGCTGCGACATTCAATCGATAACCACGTGCCAAAGTACGATCAAACTGCAACGCATCATTAGCTTCAGCAAAATGAAAATGTGAGCCAATTTGAATCGGACGGTCACCTCGGTTTGCCACGGTCATTTTTAATTTTTCACGCCCCACATTCATTTCGATGTCTGTATTTGGGGTAAAAATTTCTCCGGGGATCATCATTATTCTCCTCTTAAATCTATTGGCTAGATAATCGGCTGATGTACAGTGACCAGTTTTGAACCATCTGGGAACGTCGCTTCCACTTGAACTTCTGCAATCATCTCTGCAATGCCATCCATCACATCATCTCTGGACAATAAGGTCGTGCCATAATGCATGAGGTCACTGACTGTCATGCCATCACGTGCGCCTTCCAAAAGTGCTGCGGAAATAAACGCAATTGCTTCAGGATAATTAAGCTTCAAACCTCGTGCTTTACGGCGCTCTGCCACCAAGCCCGCAGTGAAAATCAGCATTTTGTCTTTTTCGGTTGGATTCAGTTCCATATCCATATCCTCAATTTTTGTCTGTATATGCAAAATATGTGCAAAGTGTTTCTAATCTCCCCAAATCCCTCTTTTTCAAAGAGGGACTTTTTCCTCTATTTTTATAAAGGGCGGTTGGGAGGGATTACGTCCGCCAAATCCGTGGAAATTCCTCATCTAAATCAAACCAATAACGACGTAATTTGGCTCGAATCGCTGCAAAGGCATCATGGCATTGCCGTGCGTCATGACCTAAGTAACGCGCTGAAACCACATCATCAAGCAAGGTTAAAGTGACAGGGACTTTCATGCGCATGATCAAATCTCGAATAGCCCCTAACTGTTGTTCGAGCTTGGATAAATCACGATGCTGCACAGGTGCAACAGCCCATAAACTTGCCATGACTGCACAACCATTCATACCTAAACATGACTGTAAAAAACGATCATTGCCTTCAAAGCTTAAAGTGTCAGCGACCAACAATGTATCGTTTCTAATTAATTTAAATTGATTGTGATAAAGCCCTTGGCTGAACTGCTCATGACGCGCCTGTCGTCCGAGAACCAACATATCCCAACCGATAAAACTGGCTGTTTCAGCCAAATGAATGTGGGTGTCTGAATGGGCAAGCGCACCATTAAAGAGCATGGTTTCTTGTGGCAACCATTCAAAAATAGCCTGATCTTTCACCTGAATATGAATGTGTTGAAAAGCTTTTTTGAGATTGGTCTTGTACCATTTTCCCGCGCCAGGTGTTGTGACTAAAGCATGGGCATGCGCATCAACTTCAATATGAAAGGTCAGATGGTCTCCGCCTGCAATTCCTGCGGGTGGATGAACGATAATCGCATGACACACTCCAGTTTTTTCAGGCCAAAGCATTTTCTGCACTCGGACAGGGCCAGAATGTTTTCGATGCGCCAATACCGTGCGATTGAGTTCAAATTTAAATCCAAGATCTAATTTTGCAAACCAATATTGTGCATTTTCATGATGTTCTGGTTTTAACGCCTGATTCATTCGCCTACATCTGTAATTTTGACTTAAAGATGCTTCTTATTAAGCAATAAATGCACCAAGCTCGCTCATTAGCGAAATGAACCTTATAAAATTGAGGCTAAAAAGATTAAATATTTATTTCCAGAATTTTTCTGTCGGTTTCATCAGCCAAAGCGACAATGTCCTGAGTAACTGATCAAATACAGGTTGTTGTAAAATCCAACAGCTTAAAATGGACAATACAAAACACAGTGCTACTTTGATACTCCAAAAAGCGTCAACCGATGAGAAGTCAATTCCTGCGAAATTAAAGGATAAAAAATGAAGCGATGAAATGTAGCTTGAGTCAGCATTCAATGAAATCAAATTTGAAATCGAATTTGAAACAGCAATCACGATAAAACCATGCAGCAAATACACTGGCAAAGTGCGTTCGCCTAAAGAATGAAAATTTGACTTTAACAATGAGCTAAGCCCAAAGACAGCATAAATACCTATAGCAGACAACAACATACAAGCCATACGAGTCACGCTACCTTCAATCCAGTCCACCTTTAATTGCTGATAACTTAAACTTCCATACAGCCAATAAGCTGAAAGCTGCATCAAGCTCACGATGCATGTAATCAACATCAAAATGATAGTTGCTTTAAGCACTTGATATTTTTGCGCTCTGATCCACTGAACAATCTGCTTACCGTAGAGATGCCCCAGCATAAAAAATGGAAAAAACACCATGATTCGTCCCACGGAATATTGATAATTATTCCATGTTGAAAAACCCACCAGTAGAGCAAAACCCATCGCAATCAGTAGCG
>CAZOGM010000020.1:43143-44434 GCA_964579445.1 uncultured Acinetobacter sp. | reverse complement strand
GGCATATGAATGGTATATATCAGTCCCAAAAGTAGATGGCTTTTGGGGTCAGCCCATCCGATCATGCGCTCTACAAAATGCCCAAAGACCACACAAAATATAAGGAATGCTTTACTGCTGTCTAATAAGCTATCGCGCATGATCAAAATAAAACCCCAAATGTTCGATTAATTTTAAGCGCTTCATACACAATTGGATATTCAAGACGGACTGAAATGGGTGAAAAAGCTAATTTTGACAAAATAAACTGCAAATTTATGCACAAAATCAGCTTCATGTTAAACTCAAGCGCTTCACGTCTTCATTGTTTACGTTGCTATGCCTAAAGAGCCAAATTTCAAGCCTAGTGAGTTTCAGTGGTCATTCCTGTTGCCCAAATATTGGGGAATTTGGCTGGGTATACTGCTCCTCATGATTTTGGCAATTTTACCGTGGGCACTACAATATCGTTTAGCTGAAATTTTAGGCAGCATTGCCTTTAAAAATTTAAAGTCTCGCCGCGAAACTACTCTTCGTAATTTAGCGCTGTGCTTTCCAGAATGGATGCCTGAGCTTGTCTATGAAAATGCACGCCAAGTCTTTATCGACCAGATGATCGGTGTCTTTGAAACTTTAAATGCATGGTATTCCCCTCAGTGGTTTAAAGGTCGGATTTCAATTCAGGGTTTAGAACATATTCAAAAAGCACAAGCCGAAGGAAAAGGTGCACTTTTACTTGGTGTGCATTCAACCTTACTCGATGCCGGTGGTTATATTTGTTCGCAATTTTTTGATCCAGATGTGGTGTATCGCCCGCAAAACAATCCCTTGCTCGATATGCTCATTTACCGCTGCCGTGCCACGATTTATGCCCACCAAATTGATCATGATGATATGCGCGGTTTAAGTCGTCAGCTTAAAAATGGTCGTATGATTTGGTATAGCCCAGATCAAGACTTTGGCCTAAAACAAGGTGTGATGGCCCCGTTTTTTGGAATTCCTGCGGCCACAGTAACTGCACATCGGCGTTTGATGAAAATAGCCTCAGCAGAAGCGATTCCGCTTTATTTTTATCGCACCGGTGACATTTCAAATCCGCAATATCATATTTTAGTTCAACCAGCACTAGACAACATGCCAAGTAGCGATGAAGTCGCAGATGCAACATGCATTAACCTCATGATCGAAAAACATTTACGCATCGCACCCACCCAATATATGTGGTTTCATCGTCGTTTTAAAACGCGCCCTGAAGGTTATGAGAAAATTTATTAAACATCACAATGACCCTGTTTTTACTTAATTTTTGCTA
>CAZOGM010000020.1:37886-43043 GCA_964579445.1 uncultured Acinetobacter sp. | reverse complement strand
TCTGAAATAGATTTCAAATGAGCATAAGAAAATTTGAAGCAATTTAGCAGATACATAAATTTAACCCGAGTTCTACATCCTGTAAAACTCGGGTTGATGAGGTTGTGCTTTTCAAAAAAATTCTTGTTTTATGGGCTTTCCGTTCCTGCATCAAATCCTTGATGACTCTCCATCAGCTTCGTCTTCCATATTGGGATAGATCCGTTCCCATTCCATGTGCCGATGAAGTAAGCTTAAGCCTAGCAGGTCTTTAAATCCATTGGCCTCAGGACTAAATCTATGTAAGCCTAAGATTACATGACTTTTGTAAGTAATTTCACTCCAAGCACTGAGTAAACTCATGGTGTTTTTATTCCAGTTTTATAATCTTGTGCGATTTCATCAGTGACTATTTTCTCTTCACGTTCAGCTTTTTCAATGCCATCTTGAATGGCTTCTTGTGCTTCCTCTTCATCTGCTTCAGTCTGTTCAAGCTCTTGTTGCACTTGTTCAAAAGCCCGACCCGTCTGGAGTACCACATAAACAGGAAAATGGTCTGATCCCATGTGGGGTAGGCGTTTCATTTCAACCAATGCGAAGTCTGTACTGTGAAACACATGATCCAGCGACCAACGCAATAATGGATAGTCAGCATGAAAGGTATTTACATAATGTCGTCCAACCCGCGGATCAAGTAAGCCACTTATACGCTGAAACAACCGTGTAGTTCTAGACCATGCCACGTCATTTAAATCCCCCATCACAATACAACTTTCATCTAAGTCTTTAATTTGATCGCCCACAATCAACAGTTCGGCATCACGTAGCGTCGAATCTTTGGCTTCAGTTGGGCTTGGCGGCTTCGGATGCAAACAATAAATTTGCACAGGTTGTCCCGATCGTAATTTCACCGTCGTATGAATAGAAGGAATTTCATCACTTAAAATAAATTTAACTTCAGTGTCAGACAGTTCCAATTTGCTATACAAATGCATGCCATAAAGATTATCTAAAGGTACTGCAACGCGGTGCGGATAATCTTTTTCAATAACACTGAGTTCATTTTGCCAAGTCTGGTCTGTTTCTAAAGTCAAAACTAAATCAGGCTGATATTTATTAATTTCGTCTATCAACAAATGATACTTGGTATTGGTGGTGAGTACATTCGAAACCAACAGCGAAATTTGTTTATCAGGATCAAGTTGTTCGTCACGTACTTGCTTCACCTGTTTTTTCCAAATTAGGGTATAGGGTAGTACCATTTTGAGTTGATATGCCAAAGCTGCAATTAAGACAAGCAGTACAATTTGACGTCTCATATCCCAAGGTGCATCTAAAATCAAAATTAAAATGAAGGTGATGACACCCAATGCCAAAATTTGTAATCTTGGAAAATCTGCACCACGAAACCACCATTCGTCACGAGGGATCAGTGACCAGAAAGTTAACCATATTACAAAGCCTGCGAGAATTTCCACCCAGATCATATTGTTTACTCTTTTGAATATTCTTAGTTTTTTTACAATGAAATAAACTTTATCAATTTTGTATGTATCATAAACAAGATATTCCCCTCAATAATATTGATGTTTTGATTATGTAGCACTTGCAGTTGTGAACCCTTTTGGTACACTCAAGCCCCCTTTTTATTTTTTTACGCACCGAGGCACAATGACATGAAAGTAGGTCTGGTCGGTTGGCGCGGGATGGTTGGTTCTGTCCTAATGCAACGTATGGTTGAAGAGAATGATTTCGCTCACTTCGAGCCGTTCTACTTCTCTACCAGTAACGCAGGTGGTGAAGCGCCTTCGTTTGGTGGTAAGACTGCCCCAGCACTTATGGATGCAACAGACATTAGTCGTCTGAAGCAAATGGATGTCATTATTACCTGTCAAGGTGGTGATTACACGTCTGAGGTTTTCCCGAAACTAAAAGCGGAAAACTGGAATGGCTATTGGATCGATGCTGCATCTACCTTACGTATGGAAGATGAAGCCATTATCGTTTTAGATCCAGTAAACATGCATATCATCAAAGATGGTTTGATCAAAGGCACCAAAACATTCGTAGGCGGAAACTGTACTGTTTCACTGATGCTGATGAGTATGGGTGCTCTTTACCAAAACAATTTGGTAGAGTGGATGACTGCCATGACCTATCAGGCAGCGTCTGGCGCTGGTGCACAGAACATGCGTGAACTGATTACAGGTATGGGTTATTTATATAACAATACCAAAGATTTGTTGGATGATCCGCGTTCTCCTATTTTAGATATTGATTCTAAAATCGCGCAACTACAACGTGGTGAAGGTTTCCCTTCCGCAAACTTTGGCGTACCGCTTGCAGGCTCTTTAATTCCTTATATCGACAAACAACTCGATAATGGTCAATCGAAAGAAGAATGGAAAGCGCAAGTTGAGACCAATAAAATTTTAGGCAATCAACAGATTGTTCCGATTGACGGTCACTGTGTACGTATTGGTGCGATGCGCTGTCATTCTCAAGCTTTAACTTTAAAGCTCAAGAAAGATGTACCCCTAGATGAAATTGAAGATATGATCCGTCAATCGAATCCTTGGGCTAAAGTTGTTCCAAATACACGTGAAGCCTCTATGACAGATCTTACCCCTGTTGCGGTGACAGGAACGTTGACTGTACCTGTAGGTCGTCTGCGTAAGCTCAATATGGGTAAAGAATACCTCGGCGCATTCACAGTAGGTGACCAACTGCTTTGGGGTGCGGCTGAACCTTTACGTCGTATGTTACGTATTTTGATTGATTATAAAAATGCTTAATCTTTAACGTATCTTTTTAAAGATGCAAAAAGCCGATCATATTTGATCGGCTTTTTTTGTAACTCCAATGTTAAGATTTTACATTCCTATTACAACTAGGTATTGTATGCAGATTGCCCTGAATCCTGTCAGCACAATGGATCGAAATGCCTGTATATAACAAACTAAAAATTGCCATTTTTGCCATTATAGCCTCGCCTTCTATTTCTGCTTTAACGTTTGAACCGATTGAAATTTTATCTGGTTCTGGCAATTTATTGTATGCGGAAATGAAATTCTATAATGCAGATCCTAACGCCAAAGTTGAGGCGAGTCTGGCTGAAACACAAGATCTGATTAATTTAGGCTTAGCACATCAGCCGCCCGGTCATTTAAATTTTTTCACCCGAAAATCGCAAGATGGTACAGGGGTCATTGTCATTACCTCATCTCGTCCCTTGGTCGATACTGAGTTAAATATTTTATTAAAAATTAAAGAAGGTAGTGCTACCCATATTCAGCAGGTCAAGAAAACACTCAGGCGCCCAAATAGCCCAGCCAAAGTCCCACTTTCTACCCGTGAAAATACGCTCAGACCACAGGTCGTGGTAAGCGAAAAAGATATTGCGTTGAATCTTCCTTCAAGTACCCAATACTCGGCTCAAAATGCAACTGTAAAAAGCGTGTCTTCTGTGGCCGCCACAACTCAAATAAACCGAACAACCCCAATAGCAGAGATGCCATTGGCAATTAATGTTGCACCCCTACCCAGCTTAAATCAAAGCACACATACTGTAGTTGCCTCTAATACAGCGCAGATGTCCCGTGTTTCTGCTCAGCATCAAGCATCTGCACCCCCAGCACCAATGACTGTCGTTGCTGTACATCAACCTGTAAACCACACACCCGTTGTACCCACGGTTCAGCCCAAACTACAGATTGCAGCAAAATTAGATCAACCGTTAAAAGCCGAATCGATTCAGCCAAAACAACTTCAAGGCACTGCAAAACACGCCCAAGATTTGGAAAAAAATGTAGCCAATAAAGCACTAGATAGCGAGCTGCCTACACCCACAAAAACAAACAAACCAAATAATTCAACCCAACCCAACCATCCAAATACGGCGGTCGAAAAAGCCCCGCTTAACGCTGAGTCTAAAGTACCTGCCCCTACACAATCTCAAAAAATATCACAACAAACACAGCAACATATTGTTCAAGCCAATGAGTCCTTGTGGAAAATTGCAGCCAATATTTCTGCACAAACACAACAAAGCATTCCTGACGTGATGAAAAAAATTCAGGCAGATAATGCCCATGCATTCATTGGCGGTAATGTAAATCGGATTCGTAAGGGTGTCGCGCTCAATTTAGCCACCCGTTATAACCCAAAAGCCAAACCCGTTGCAGTCTCGAATGCACCTCAAAATATCAGTACTCAAAAACAGTCAGGCAAAGCTAAGTACAAAATTGACCACGCAGAAATGCACCTCATTACAGCGAGTCAGCAAGATTCTGCAGAAGGTTCCGCGCAACAAAAATCACAGAAAAATCAAACTGGTTCAGAATTGTCTGCAAAAGTTATGACAGCTCGTGAAAAAACAGTTAAATTACAGAAGAATGTATCCAAATTATCACTGGCTTTACAGCAAAAGGATCAAAGAATTCAATTATTAAATGCAAGACTTGCGCAGTTGCAACAACAATTGCAGCGCCAACAAGCTCAAGCAAAAAAGCCAGCTCACTAATTTTATTATTAAAGGAATAAATTTCATTGTTTTCAATGAAGGGGTAAAAATATGTTGTACGTACTAATTCCTTGTTTAATCTTGTTAATTGTTGCCGTTATACTGAAAAAACGTGAAAGCGCCAATGAAGAAGCGGGAGCTGAAAAAGGCAGGAAAGCGGCTTCTAAAAAGAGCAATAAAAAAATACTCACTCGCACCAGTCGTAGTTCAAACACAACATCGACTACCGCACGTACCAGTACCCCTGTTAAAGCCACATCAGCATCTACACCTTTAGATCCTGACTTTAAGCACAGTATTGAACAGCTCATCAAATCTGAAAGCTATTTTTCAGCAGAAGCCAAAATTAATCAGGCTTTGAATCAAGATAATTCACAACATGAACTGTATCTGTATTTGATTGATATTCATCTGGCTCAAAAAGATGAATTCGCCACCAAGCAATTAATTAATTATTTACGTTCTTTAGGTCTGCACGAACTCGCAGATCAAGCTGAACACAAACAAAAAATTACAGCGACAGTACCACAGCAAGATGTTGAACTCAGCTCAAATTTTAATACGCCTGTGCGAAACTCAACCTCAAGTTTAAGCTCACATGCGGCATTTGATGCCTTAATGGATCAAAACTCTGCACCTACACCACCGTCTCAAGC
>CAZOGM010000020.1:33005-37786 GCA_964579445.1 uncultured Acinetobacter sp. | reverse complement strand
CTACACCACCGTCTCAAGCAAAACCCTCTTTTGATTTAAATTTAAATGATGAGCCCGTCGCTGATCCAGATGACTATCGGACTTATGATTATGTGGTTGAAGATAAAGTATCGACTCAAAAAGCGAAAGAATTAGATCTTGATCATTCTGCTAATCAAAATATTATATCGGATACATATTCTGCAAGCGTTGAAGCAACAACGTTTGCTGCGCCATCCGCTGAAGTTGCAGCCGATAAGACTTTAGATATTGCACCACTTGAATTTAATTTCGATTTAGCACCTCAAGAATCTCGCGAAACAAAGACAAAACCTGATGATTTTAGTCATCAGACCTTAAATTTTGATACGCAAACCAAGCGAGAGCCTCAAAGTACACCGCTCACTGACAGTAAATCTAACTTTGAGTTCAATTTAGAGCAACCACTTGAGACAGCCAATAGCGAATTTGACTTTAAACTCGATACGCCTGTTGCCACGATACGCTCCGAATTTGCTTATGATGCGAATGAGTTTAATCTTGCCCCTGAAGTTACGGCAGAAGCTCAAAATGATACAGATCCTTTGGCACAGTCTTTTCCAGAACTGATCAGTCATAATGAAATTCAACTCAACTTGGATTTAGCAAAAAAATACATTCAATTGGGTGCCTACGCAGCAGCAACGCGTTTATTGAATGAAAAATCAGAACAATATTCTATTGACCAGCGCGCTCAATCAGAAAAACTACTGAATCAAATAGCGTCTTAAGCTTTTTCGTCTTAACATGAAGCAGTCATCATTGGCTGCTTTTTTATTATGAAAAAAATTGCATTACTGTACATGGGCGGCACTTTTGGCTGTATCGGCGAACCTTTAAGTCCTATGCCTGAGGCTGAGTTTCTTCCACTTTTAAAAAAAATCCTCCCTAAAAACCGAAATATTGATTGTTTTAGCGCACCCAACGTCAAAGACAGTAGTGCCTATACGGCTGTCGATTGGTTTCTATTGATTCAGCAGATACAACAGCTACAAACACAAAACTATCAGCATTTTATTGTCATTCATGGCACAGACACGTTGAGCTATGCGGCAGCCACTTTGGCACGCTTCCTAAGCCACTCCTGCCATGTCATTGTGACGGGAAGTCAATATCCGCTACTCAACACATCGGGACTGGATATTCGGCAGTTGACTGATGCTGTAGATAATCTCAACACAGCGATTGAGTATATTGAGCAAGTGTCCGCTGGTGTGTACGTTGCCTTTTATCAGCAAGTCTTACATGCCAGTACCACATTAAAAATCCACAGCACTGCACTTCATGCCTTTTATGGTACAGCCCATGATCAGAAAAATGAGACCCCTCAACAACCACCTTTCGAAATTAAAAATGAGCATATTGAAAAAATTGAATCAATCAACATTTTAAATATCACTTTACAACCCATTGCCCAGCAACAGTTTAATTTACAATTGGATAGCATTTTACAACAACCTCCAGAGGTCTTAATTATTCAAGCCTATGGCACAGGGAATTTAGCCGTCAATGACCGTATGATCACGCAATTTAAACGACTACAACATCAAGACTGTCGGGTCATCTTAGACAGTCAAGTGGCTTTTGGCGGACTTGATCAACGCTATGCGATTAGCCAATGGATCAAGCAATCTAATGTTTTGGTCAGTGATGCACAAAGCCATGCCGATCTTTATGCCAAAATTCTGAAAATGTATTTACAATACCCCTCCGCGGATCAATGGTATGACCACTGGTATGACCATTGAGATGATCACTTTAATGAGAGGTTGATATGCAACGTTTTGCCATTGGGATTGAGTTTAGTGGGGCACATTACAGAGGATGGCAAACCCAGCAATCAGGCGTAATCAGCGTGCAAGAAACCATTGAGAAAGTCCTGTCCAAAGTTGCCAATGAACCGATCATGCTACATGGCGCAGGGCGCACCGATGCAGGCGTGCATGCCACCAATATGGTCGCACATTTTGATAGTCATGCTATTCGGAGTATTGACGGTTGGTTAATGGGTTCAAATAGTCAATTGCCCAAAGACATTGCAATTTTATGGATCAAAGTCATGGATACCGAATTCCATGCCCGTTTTAAAGCTCAGGCGCGTCGTTATCGCTATGTGATCTATAACAGTTCAGTTCGCCCTGCATTACTACATAAACAAGTGACCCACGTGTACTGTCCGCTTGATATTGCAAAAATGATGGAAGCAGCAAAAAAATTCGAAGGCACACATAACTTTGAAAGCTTCCGTGCAACTGCGTGTCAATCCAATCAACCCGTTAGAACGGTATCGCATTGCAGGCTTATTCAGCACGGTGCATATTTGGTTTTAGATATTCAAGCCGATGGCTTCTTGCATCATATGGTACGCAATATTATGGGATGCTTACTTGAAATTGGGCAAGGAATGTATGAGATCGATCATATTGACCGCATTTTCGAAGCAGAAGACCGTAAAGCAGCGGGTGTGACCGCTCCTGCAGATGGCTTGTATTTTATCCATGCCGATTATCCTGAGCGCTTTGAACTGCCAAAACGTCCGTTAGGACCCCTTTGGCTCAATATGCCTAATTAATTTAATTCTTCCCTTGCGAAGCTATGCTTCTCACTTTTGACAAAGTGCCCCCCTCCTTTAATAAAGGAGGGGTTGGGGGAGGATTTATAGATTCTAACGCTGCTTACGTTTACGATATTCCACAGGCGTTTCATTGGTCCAGCGCTTGAATGCGCGATAAAAGGTACTTGGCTCTGAAAACCCAGTTAAGTACACGATTCGTTCAACGCTTTCATTGGTATTGGCCAAAAGCTTTTTGGCTAAACGACAACGATAATCTGAAAGAATCTGCTGAAAACTGGTATTTGCTTCCGACAGCTGCGTCCTTAATCGACGTGGTGTAATACTTAACTGCGCTGCGACCGTCTCTAAAGTGGTCTCTCCGCTTTCTAAGGTTGACCCAATCGCACGACGCACCTCACCCACCAAATCATACCGCGCCAGCTCTTGCAGTTTCTCAATCGCTAACTGCTCATGCAGTTGTAACAGCTCAGGCTCAGCTTGCCAAAGTGGGTAATCTAAAATATTCGGATCAAAATACAACCGTGTTTCTTTCTGCCCTAAACTGACCGGACACTCATATACACGGAGATATTCTTCATCCGATGCGCCTTCGCT
Organism: uncultured Acinetobacter sp.; assembly: GCA_964579445.1. Taxonomy (GTDB): domain Bacteria; phylum Pseudomonadota; class Gammaproteobacteria; order Pseudomonadales; family Moraxellaceae; genus Acinetobacter. The sequence continues at coordinate 34,599 of CAZOGM010000020.1, read as the reverse complement.
AAAGTTAAAGTCAATATAAATGGGCTCAAAACGACCCTCTGTTATAAATTTAAAAAATCTTAAAATCCCTGAAACCGCACATTCTGAAAAATGACGGTTAACAATATTGTCTGCAAATTTGGGATTTACCCCATTGGTTAGGTAACAACGACCATCTTCAATGACCAATTTTGCATGTAAAGCATCACTAATCAGACGTTGATAGGCCAAAGCACGTTTTAAGCCTTCACCAAAATTTTCAGATGAAATAAATAGATGTTCAATCACCTGCCCACGATAGAGCGGTAAATGTTCTCCCAGATGCAAACCAATATCTGGATCACGACTGACTTCTTCAGCGGCGACCCAAAACGCGTACTGCGCACCTAAGGGCGTACGAGCATTTTGATCGACTTGGTTTAGGGCCACACCCGCTTTTGTTAATATTTCTTCTGTAGGCAATCCCGCACGACGTATCGCTTGATAGCCTAAACGTAGAACAACCGAAGCATCAGTTAGCTGACTCACGCAGTGCCCTTCCTTGTATGTTATTAATATTTACTTAAAACTTATGATTTAGATTACAGTCGATTGACCGAACTGACAACATAGTTCCGCATTTTTTTGTTTAATTATTATATTTGTTTGTTCGCCTATTTTGACTACAGATACATTTACTTCAAAGCGTTTAACCTTGTATTTTTCCAAAATTTTGCCTATAATTTGCCCCTTTCCAATTTGATCATCAGGTAGGCTATGGCCAATAAAGAGGAACTTATCGAGTTCGAAGGCGTTGTCACCGAAACGCTTCCTAATACTATGTTCCGTGTACGTTTAGAAAACGGTCACGAAGTAATCGCGCACATTTCTGGTAAAATGCGTAAACACTATATCCGCATTTTAACTGGCGACAGTGTAAAAGTAGAAATGACACCTTACGATTTGTCTAAGGGTCGCATTACTTACCGTGCACGCTAAGTGTTAGTAAGCAAAAAGCCACATTAAGTGGCTTTTTTTATGACTCTTAAACGTTAATTCAGACTGTTGGTCTTACAACCAATGGTGGAGCACTCTCGTACACGCTCTCTAAGCCAATCATTACGCTGCTGTGTGGTACTCAACCGGCAATTCACATCGATACCTGTTTGCGTGGTACATTCATCGTCTCTTTCACGAATCCAACTCAACTGTGAACGCTTTAAAAGATTTTTTTGATGCGCTGTAAGTTTAGTTCGTAGTAATTGATAATTTTTATTTAACTCCGCATCTGCACTTGCATAGAGTTTATTGGTGCAATAAATATCATCGTAAGTATTACGAGTCACGTTACAGTTATCTGCCAATACCGTTCCAGATAAAGCCATACAGCTCATCAACATCCATAATTTTTTCATTTTTTTCTCTACGTTTATTGTAAATATAGCGTTCTAAGACTTTACAGATTTATTTTCATTAAAAGTTTTACCTGCCAACATGCAACTCAATTGAAGTAAAACTAATCTATTAACTTTTAATTTATGCTAAAAAACGAATGAAAGAAACGTCTCAAATAGACCTACACCACATTTTATTTGTGTCTAAATTTATTAGATCTCTTTCATAAATCATTTTTTGA
>CAZOGM010000020.1:24081-32905 GCA_964579445.1 uncultured Acinetobacter sp. | reverse complement strand
ATCATTTTTGATTTATGAAAGAAGTCTATTGAATCGGTAATCAACTTGATTTCGAATTTTATTGAATTAAAAAACCAGTGCAGAAAAAACGTAGCACTTGGCTACGTTTTCTAGTGTAAAGCAGGTTAAAGGAAAGCTTAGCCGAGTGCAGCGACCACAGCTTGACCCATTTCAACTGTACCCACTTTGTTCATACTGTCTGACATAATATCTGCTGTACGTAAACCTTGGTCTAGAACATTGCCGACTGCATCTTCAATGGCTTTCGCAGCGTCTTCTTGGCGAAACGTATAACGAAGCATCATCGCCACTGACAAAATCGTCGCAAGTGGGTTCGCAACGTTTTGCCCTGCAATATCTGGGGCTGAACCATGACATGGCTCATACATACCTTTGCCATTTTCGTCTAATGACGCAGATGGCAACATACCAATCGAACCTGTAAGCATTGCGGCTTCATCAGACAAAATATCGCCAAACAAGTTACCCGTTACAATCACATCAAATTGCTTTGGTGCACGAACCAACTGCATCGCTGCATTGTCCACATACATATGAGACAAATTGATCTCTGGATATTCAGCTTCTTTTAACTCAGTTACGGTTTGCTTCCAAAGCTCAGTAACTTCTAACACGTTGGCTTTATCCACTGAACAGACTTTACCTCCACGTAAGGTTGCCATGTCAAAAGCCACTTTCGCGATCCGTTTGATTTCAGATTCAGCATATACATCTGTATTGAAACCTTGCTTTTCCCCATTTTCAAGCACACGGATACCGCGAGGTTGTCCGAAATAAATTCCGCCTGTAAGTTCACGCACAATTAAGATATCTAAGCCAGACACAATTTCAGGTTTTAAGCTTGAGGCATCTGCCAATTGTGGATACAAAATCGCTGGACGTAAGTTTGCAAATAAATTCAGTTCACTACGAATTTTGAGTAATCCGCGTTCAGGACGAATAGAACGTTCAATGTTATCCCACTTTGGCCCACCTACAGCCCCCAATAAGATGGCATCTGCTTTACTGGCTTGAACTGAAGTAATCTCTGGATAAGGCGAACCGTGTGCATCAATAGCAGCACCACCCAATAAACCATGTTCCCATGTTAAACCTAGATTGAATTTATCATTAACACGCGTCAGGACCTGTTCTGCTGCTTTTACAATTTCAGGACCAATGCCGTCACCAGCCAAAATCAAAATATGTTTAGACATGAGATGTTCCATTTTAATAAGTAAGTTGTATTTCTAAAGGGGTTTAAAATTTTTCTGCTCTACAAACTCACCCAAGCCATTTAAGACATTATAAGGTTTGCAAAAGCGACGAATCGTTTTCAAGTTTTGTTGTAAATCTACGCAAAGTGGATCAGGAGCAGACACTGTCAGCAAATTACCCTTACTCTGAGTACGTTTTCGGAACATTTTCAACTGATAGCGCTGACTGGCTTTAAACTGATGAATCAAGTGCAAAGTTTCTGCTTTGTCTTGAGAAATCGGATAAAAACGTACCACTAGCTCATGCTGAGCCGCGGGTACAGACAAAAAAATGGCATTGGGCTCTTTCACAGATTGCTTTTGCAAGCGCACGATCCCGTGTTGAACTGCCTGCTTTTCTAGGCGGTGACTATTCTCATCTACAATGCGGATTTGCCCTAAACGCTCAAATTCACAATTTTCCGTCCCTTCACAAAAGATCAAAGCATTGTATTTTGTTTGCTCCGTCTCTTTTATGTTTTTAAGACCAGATGTATCCAAGCTTTGACAGCCTGCCAATGTCAGTGCAAGACTTGCCAAAATCGCTATTTTTTTGAAAACCTTTGCCATGGTCCGTGCCCAACCTCGCTCAAATGCGCAAAATGTTTTAATCCAATCTGCAGCAATATTAACAAGAGTTGAGCATTTGCACTAGGGCACAACATCTCAAGTCCTTAGCTACGAATCTCTTGATAAACCCAAGGACGTGATTGTTGGGTTTTCGCTTCAAAGGCACGAATATCATCGGCAGCTTGTAAGGTTAAACCAATATCATCCAAACCATTTAACAAGCAGTGTTTACGAAATGGATCGACTTCAAATTTGAAAGCTTCACCAGAAGGTGTGCGTACTTCTTGTGCTTGTAAATCAATGGTTAACTGATAACCTTCGGATGCTGCACATTCTTTAAATAATTGATCGACAATTTCTTCTGACAAAATCACCGGTAACATGCCATTTTTAAAGCTATTATTAAAGAAAATGTCGGCATAACTTGGCGCAATTACAGTACGAAATCCGTATTCTTCAAGTGCCCATGGCGCATGCTCACGGCTTGAACCACAACCAAAATTGGCTCGTGAAATTAAGATACTGGCACCTTGATAACGTGGTTGGTTTAAAGCGAAATCTGGGTTTTTCGGACGTTTTGAATTATCTAAACCTAAATAACCTTCATCTAAATAACGAAGTTCGTCAAATAAGTTCTCACCAAAACCAGTACGTTTAATCGATTTTAAAAACTGTTTTGGAATGATTAAATCGGTATCGACATTGGCACGGTCTAATGGCGCAACGATACCCTGTTCAACGGTATATTTTTTCATTTTGAATTGCTCCTATTCGCCCAAATTAGAATGAACGCACATCAACAAAGTGACCTGCAATCGCGGCTGCCGCTGCCATAGCAGGACTCACCAAATGGGTACGTCCACCATTGCCCTGACGACCTTCGAAGTTACGGTTAGACGTCGATGCGCAGTGCTCACCTGGTTGCAATTTGTCTGCATTCATGGCCAAGCACATCGAGCAACCCGGCTCACGCCATTCAAAACCTGCTTCAATCAATATTTTGTCTAAACCTTCCGCTTCAGCTTGCGCTTTCACTAAACCAGAACCCGGTACTACCATCGCTTGTTTAATGCTTGATGCCACTTTTTTGCCTTTAGCCACTTGCGCAGCCGCACGAATATCTTCAATACGTGAGTTGGTACATGAACCAATAAATACACGATCAAGCTGAATATCGGCTAAAGCCTGACCACCATTTAAGCCCATATAGCTATAAGCACGAGTCCAGTCATTACGCTGCACTTCGTCTTTGGCTTGTTCTAAAGTAGGTACGGCTTGAGAGACAGGAATCACCATTTCAGGCGAAGTTCCCCAAGACACTTGAGGTTCAATCTCTTCACCTTGAAGCACAACAACCGTATCGAAATGCGCACCTTCATCAGAATGAAGCGTATTCCAATATGCAACCGCAGCATCCCACTGCTCACCCTTCGGTGCATAAGGACGATCTTTCACATAAGCAATGGTCTTGTCATCAACAGCGACCATACCCACACGCGCACCACCTTCGATGGCCATGTTACAAACCGTCATGCGACCTTCAATGGACATATCACGGAACACTTGACCACCGAACTCAATCGCATGACCTGTACCGCCAGCAGTACCGATCTTACCGATAATTGCTAATACAACGTCTTTAGATGTCACACCTTGACCGAGTTTACCGTCAACGCGCACCAACATGTTTTTCATTTTCTTTTGAACTAAACACTGGGTCGCCAATACATGCTCAACCTCAGATGTACCAATTCCGTGTGCCAAACAACCGAATGCACCATGCGTTGCAGTATGTGAGTCACCACAAACTACCGTCATCCCCGGCAATGTCAAACCTTGCTCAGGTCCAACCACGTGTGCGATCCCTTGACGTACATCATTAATGTCAAACTGCACCACATTAAAGGTTTTACAGTTGTCATCTAAAGTTTGCACTTGAATACGTGAAGTTTCATCTTCAATCCCAGCAATTCCATCTGCCCGTTCTTTTTTAGAGGTCGGTACATTATGGTCAGGCGTTGCCACGTTCGCACTTAACCGCCAAGGCTTACGCCCTGCAAGCTGTAAACCTTCAAAGGCTTGTGGAGAGGTTACTTCATGCAACAAATGACGATCGATGTAAAGTAAAGCGGAGCCATCATCACGCTGGGTAACCAAGTGATCATCCCATAACTTGTCATACAATGTTTTTGCGATCTGAGTCTGTGAATTTTGATTTTTTACTTTTTGAATGTCTGTATTTTGGGTTTCGCCTGCCATGTCGATGTGCTCCACTGGACTGGGTAAATTCTTTCATTGATTCGATTATAACCACGAAATCACATAAATCTAATTTATCATTTTTATAAATTTAAAAACATTTTGGAATAATAAATCAACTATTCATTAGGATTTAAATCGATTTATTCGATTAATTTATGCAAATTATTCGTTTTTACAAATCAAATAAGAATGCTTATCATTTAACCATACACAGATAACTTGGTTTAGGACGTCTTCTCATGGCACATATTCAGCAATTTGTAGAAAATAATCAACGCATGTTCAAGAAAACTTTAAGCTATTACATCATGCACATTACTGTGGCGATGATTGTAGGTTACTTGGTAACAGGTAGTTTATGGATGGCAATCACCTTAAGTTTGGTTGAACCGACTGTTCAAGCTTTTGCGTATTTTTTTCATGAGCGCATTTGGGATAAAAAAAATGCACAAAAGCAGGATAATATCACTGTATAAAACGACTCATGTGTTTGCGTCCTTAATCTTAAACGGTCACTTTTCAGTGACCTTTTTTATGTATTTAATTCCAATCATTGACAATACACATCGCAAATCATATAAAAATATTTTATAATTTAATTATTATTTCATAACCGTGATAAGCACATGAATCTTGCTGCCTTCGAAGCCTTTATTAAAGTCATGGAAACTGGATCAATTTCTCTAGCAGCTGATCACCTTTTTATTACTCAGCCTGCAGTCACCAAACGTATTCACAGCTTAGAAGATTATTTTGGTGTTAAATTATTTGAATCTGCGGGTCGTGGCGTCCAAGCCACCCATGCCGCGCACTCCTTACTGCCAAAAGTTAAAAACTGGCTGAACGAACTCGGTGATATTCATCATACATTAAGTCACGATCAAACCCAGATCAAAGGCAAACTGAAAATTGGCACCAGCCATCATATTGGCTTACATCATTTACCTGCGTATTTACGAGATTATGTTCAAGACTTTCCAGAAGTCACATTGGATGTGCATTTTGTGGACTCAGAGCAGGCACATGAACAAGTGCTTGCGGGTGATTTAGAATTGGCTTTTTTAACTTTACCGCCAAACTTAGATGATCGTTTAAAGTATGTGCCGCTTTGGAATGATCCTTTGGTCTTTGTCGCGGCAGCGTTTCATCCTTTAGCCTCTCAAAAAAATCTCAGCTTAGATGATCTGATGCAATATCCAAGTTTATTGCCAGCATCACATACCTACACGGCGCAAATTACTTTGGCTGAGTTTGAGAAAAAAGGCCTAAAACCTAAAGTCACCATGAGCAATAATCCACTAGAGTCCATTCGGATGTTGGCATCGATTGGACTGGGTTGGTCAGTCTTGCCCAAAACATTGGTCAGTCAAGATTTGGTCACCTTAGATTTAGATTTAGAAATGAAACGTCAATTGGGGATGGTTTGGCATCCAGCGCGCACCCAATCTAAAGCTGCTAAAGCACTTGTGAATTTAATGACTGACTAAGCTTTTAAAGCATTAAAAATTTCAGCCCAAAATGCCGTCTTTATGACGGCATTTTTATGCATATAAGAAGGAATAAATCGAACTCTAAAGTGTTTGGAAGGATTGAATGGTTTTAAAAGTTTGTTGTCGCTGTATCCAAAGCCGCTTGCCCTGCTTCTGTAGGCGTAGGGACGTATAATTCCGCTTCGCCTTCAATCACTCGTTCGCCATTGATCTGACAAGTGGTGTCAAAGAAAACCCTTTTTCGCTTAAGATCAACTTGAGTTACAGTGGCAATGACATCAACAGTATCACCCACATAAACGGGTTTTAAAAACCGCAGATGATGACTCACGTAAATTGCACCAGCCCCTGGAAGGTGTAAGCCAAAAATCGGCGAGAAAAAACTGGCCGTTAAAAATCCATGCGCAATCGGCCGTTTGAATTGGGTTTGTGCAGCATAAATTTCATCATGGTGGATCGGGTTTTTATCACCACATAATTCGATAAATTGAGCCACTTTTTGAGCATCTATGGTACGGGTTAATGTATGTGATAAACCGACATAGAAGTCATCAATGTTCGCCAATTTCATGTTTAATCCTCAGGCATGGTTTACAGAACGTGTTCAAGCGTCCTGTAAACGAATTTAATCAGAATGATCCGAACAATGTGCCCAATGTAATCGCCACAGTCACCGATACCATGGGAATCAACACGGTACACATCGCTACGTGACCATAAGATTGTTTATGCGTCATACCACAAATCGACAATAAGGTGATGACCGCGCCTGAGTGAGGTAAGGTATCCAAACATCCAGCTGCCAATGCCGCAATACGGTGTAATAACTCAGGACTGATGCCTGCGGCATTGGCCATGGCTAGATAATCAGCACCCAAAGTTGATAAGGCAATTGACATACCGCCAGAAGAAGAACCGGTGATCCCTGCCAAAATATTCATGGCAATGGCTTCTGAAATCAATGGATTACTAGATACATTTAACACCATGTCACGAATGATGATAAACCCAGCCAATGAAGCAATGACGGCGCCATAGCCTACTTCAGAAGCGGTATTGAAAATGGGCAACATGGAACCCAAAGCACCCTTATTCACGGTTTCTTTAAGGTTGTTCCATTTGCCCAAACGTAACAGAATCAAACTTAGACATGCGACCACCAAAGCAATCACCAATGCCCACAGACCTGTTTGTTTGCTTGGATCTAATTTTGGATAAAGTTCTGTAATCGAACTAAAGTCCATGTTTGGAAAAATAAAATAGGTGAATAACGCATTTACACCGATGACGAGTAGCAATGGTAAAAATGCCAAGAACACTGGCATCTCACCTTTCGAGGTCACACCGTCCTCTAACTGTTCACTTTCTTGCGTATCGATACCGTATCCTTCACCATTTTTATGTGCTTTATTGGCACGGCTTTGCAACCACATGCAGCCTAAACCAAACATGATTAAGCCTGAAATGGTGCCGATACCCGGTGCTGCAAATACATTGGTTCCAAAAAAAGGAATCGGAATCGCATTTTGAATGGAAGGTGAACCAGGTAGAGCAGTCATCGTAAAAGTAAATGAGCCTAAGGCAATGGCACCTGGAATTAAACGCTTTGGAATATTCGCCGCTTGAAACATGGTTTTGGCAATCGGATAAATGGCAAAAGCCACCACAAACAACGACACCCCGCCGTAAGTCAACACGCCACACGCTAAGACCACGGTTAAAATGGCGCGTTTGTGCCCTAATTTATTCATGATGGAGTTTGAAATACTGGATGCAGCACCCGAATCAACCATCAATTGTCCAAATAAAGCACCCAGTAAAAATATAGGAAAGAATTTTAAAATATAGCCACCTAAAGCGGCCATAAAGGTTTCAGTGTACTGCGGCATCATGTAGGCCATGTCACCTGATAGTAAAATGGCGACGGCTGCCATAATCGGTGCCAAAATCAGTACTGAAACACCTCGATAGGCAAAAAACATCAGTAATGCCAATGAGATGATGATAGCTAATGTACCCATAGTTTCTCCTTATTGTTTATTTTTCCGTTATCCATAACGATTTTTTTTAAAGACTTTGAATCATGGCTGCCTAATTGAGATGACATCATCCTGATGTAAAGACAGTGAAACAAGTCAGTTTCACCTTAGCATATTGATTTTAAATTGATCAATTGATTTTATTAGAATAATAATTAAACTTATCCACTTTTTTTAGTTTCTAAAATTAGATGGAGATCCAAGGGAAGACAGTCGCAAGGAATCAAAGAAATAATGCAATTGAGTATGATGGGGTATTTGGCGCATACGCATTTAAAAGCGAAGAAAACTTGGGTCGGTTTATTTGCTAATGAAATTATGTAGAATCATCAGGTGGGAAGTTTGCCATGATTCCTAGATGAGGAATTTCATGATCAATAAAGTAATGTAAATCTTCATAATTGTTGTAGTGCTTTTTATATAGTTCATACTCCTGCTTTAAGATCTCAAGATCATGTTGATATGAAAACTCCCATTCTAAAACCTGATCTATTAAATATATCCTTGGCAATTGATCTGTATTTAAGGGATTTAACCCACTTAATTGGCAAGCCATTTTCCAAGTTGCATTTCTTTCCATGAACTTTCTTTTATCATCCATTTGTTGATAACCTTCATGTTCATATTCTATTTTTGAATTTGATCTTCTTGTTAAATGAAAACCCAATGTATATTCAAATGATCGAAAATTAGTCTTCTCTATCAATACGCTCCAAATATCATCAAGAGCTTTTGAAGGCATTTTAGTAAAAATTGGACTCATTAAAGAAATATTTAAAAAATCCTTAAATCCTAAAATCAATAAGTCAACTTGCTCACTAGAAAGTGTTGGATATTTTTTCCTTACTTTTATCCTTAAAGTTTCTTCATAAGAAAAAGTTTGGATTCTTTGCTTATATTCTGCATTTTTCATTCTTTTTTTGATATGTGCTGCCAAAACAAATGACCACAAGAAGATCCAAAATAACCAGACAAACCATATAACGGGAATACAAACCCAAAACATAATAAAACTTAGGAAAATGCCTAACCGAATCCAGGGGATTTTCATAGGAATTAATTTTGTTTTCTGTTGTAGTAATTGTTGTACCGTAATTTTTATCGGCAGATTTTTTAAATTATTATTTTTTTTCATAAAACTATTATATAACATCGAAAATGACAAAATTGTGACAATAATCGATACTCTAAATAAATATGAGCTAAA
>CAZOGM010000020.1:14780-23981 GCA_964579445.1 uncultured Acinetobacter sp. | reverse complement strand
TTAGATCGACCAATCCTGAATATCCCAAGCCTGTTCTTTGGCTAGAGCTTCAAGCCGATCATCGGGATTGACCGCAATCGCATGATCCGCATATTCAAGTAAAAAACGATCATTGATCGAATCTGAATACGCCCATGACTCTGTGACATCACGCCCTTTAAGCCATTGATCCAAACGCGTTAGTTTGCCTTTTTGGTAACACGGCGTATTGATCACGTTGCCTGTATATTTGCCATCAACGACTTCAGCATTGGTTGCAATAATTTCAGTAATCCCAAATTCACGAAAAATAGGTGCCGTAATAAAATCAGAAGTGGCGGTAATACCGACCAGGGCATGCCCAGCTGCTCTATGGCGTTCAATTGCTTTAAAACCTTCTGGACGCATCTGTTCACGAATGACTTTTTTCATAAACAATTCATGAAGTTCTGTAAGGTATGCATTGTCGTGCTGGGTTAAAAATTCGAAAACAAATTCGTTATAGGCAATCGGATCAAGCTTTCCAGCTTTATAATCATCATAAAATTTGTCATTCATCTGGCGATGTCGAACTGGATCTACCAAGCCTTCATTGACTAAAAACTCACCCCACGAGTGGTCAGAGTCTGTATTTAATAAGGTGTGATCTAAATCAAATAACGCCAATTTCATGAAAATTCTCGTTCAAACTGAAATTTAAGAAAAAAAATGTAAATCTATCACCGCTAACCGATAGAAATTCGTTAAGATCATAGCAATTTTAAAACATTATTACTTTGAACTTTTCGAGCTGGGCATAGAGAGTGGATGCCCCCGAAACCAAAGTCAACGAATTTAATAAATTTTAGGTAGCCAAATGATCGACTCAGAAGGTTTCCGACCCAATGTCGGGATCATTTTGGCAAATGATATTGGACAAGTTTTATGGGCAAAACGCATTGGACACAATGCTTGGCAATTTCCTCAAGGCGGTATCCATTTTGGAGAAACGCCTGAACAGGCCCTTTTCAGAGAGCTACGAGAAGAAGTCGGTTTATTGCCCGAGCATGTTCAAATTATTGCCCAAACAGAAGGTTGGTTGCATTATCGTTTGCCAATTCGATACATCAGATCTGATTCAGACCCAGTCTGTATTGGACAAAAGCAAAAATGGTTTTTATTGAAATTGGTGGCTTCGACCAACCATATTCGATTAAATTTAAATGATCCGCCAGAGTTTGATCAATGGCAATGGGTCAGCTACTGGTATCCGCTGGGTCAAGTGGTGAACTTCAAGCGTGATGTTTACCGAAGGGCCATGTTGGAACTGTGTATGCAATTGCCGCAGCAAAACTTGGATCAAGCAAAACGGATATAAATGCTTGCCAGTGGACACTGTAATCAATGAATTTAAAATCCTAATCCCTGAAAGAGGAGCACACCTTCATGTCTAACATGCAATTAGACTCTTTACGTCGCATTGTTCAAGAGGTCAATGCGTCAGTCAGTTTGCATGATTCTTTAGAAATTATGGTGAACCAAATTTCTCAAGCGATGCATGTGGATGTGTGCTCTATTTATCTCTTAGATGAACGAAATCAACGTTATGTCTTGATGGCATCTAAGGGCTTAAACGCAGAATCCATTGGTCATGTGTCTTTGCAATTCGGTGAAGGTTTGGTCGGTTTGGTCGGTCAGCGTGAAGAAATTGTCAATATTGATAATGCCTTTAAACATGAACGCTTTGCCTACTTCCCTGAAACAGGAGAGGAAATTTATAACTCTTTCCTTGGCGTGCCTGTGATGTATCGCCGTAAGGTGATGGGCGTATTGGTGGTTCAAAACAAAGAACCGCAGGACTTTAGTGAAGCCGCTGAATCCTTTTTGGTGACGCTGTGCGCTCAGCTTTCTGGGGTAATTGCGCATGCACATGCGGTGGGAAATATCGATGTGTTTCGTAAACCATCCAACTCTCCTACCTATAAAACATTCCAAGGTTCATCGGGTGCAGGCGGTATTGCACTCGGGCGTGCACTGATTTTGTATCCACCCGCGGATTTAGCCGCAGTGCCCGACCGTGAAGCAGATGACATTAGTGAAGAACTCGCGTTAATCGATCAAGCGGTTGATGCTGTCCGTAATGAAATTCAATCGCTTGATCATAAAATGCAAGACTCCCTCATGTCCGAAGAACGTGCTTTATTTAGCGTGTTTTTACGTATGTTGGACGAAAATGCATTACCGGCAGAAATCAAAGACCTGATTCGAGATGGCAATTGGGCACAAGGTTCTGTAAAGCGAGTAATTGACCGTCATATCGCTGTGTTTGCCCAAATGGAAGACGACTATTTACGTGAACGTGTCGCAGATTTAAAAGACTTAGGTCGTCGTATTCTTGCTGCCTTACAAGAAGGCGATCTTAGCCACCGCGAAATCAGCAATGATACGATCATTGTGGGTGAAGAAATCAGTACTGCTGCGCTGGTTGAGCTACCCGTGGATCGTATTGCAGCGATTGTCACCTCTGAAGGCGCTGCCAATTCACATATGGTGATTGTGGCACGTGCCCTAGGTATTCCAACTGTGGTTGGCGTGACTGAACTTCCGGTCAGTACACTTGATGATGCGGAAATGATTGTCGATGCTTATCAAGGTCGTGTATTCGTCAATCCACCACGACGACTGCGTCAGCGTTATAAAGAAATTCAAAAAGAAGACGAGCAAATTGCCAAAGATTTAAAACAATATGAGACCAAAGATGCGATTACCCCAGACGGAGTTGCAGTGCGGTTATTCGTGAATACGGGCCTGATGATTGATGTGGTTCGTGGCGTACAGCGCGGTGCCAAAGGTGTGGGTCTGTATCGCTCTGAAATTCCGTTTATGTTGCGAGATCGCTTTCCCGGCGAGGAAGAACAGCGTGCCATTTATCGGCAACAGCTGAGTCACTTTGCCAACAAACCTGTGGTGATGCGTACCCTCGATATTGGCGCAGATAAAGACTTACCGTATTTTCATATTGAAGAAGAAAACTCAGCACTGGGCTGGCGTGGTATCCGTTTTACGCTGGATCACCCTGAAATTTTTTCGTCGCAAATACGTGCCATGCTCAAAGCCAGTATTGGTCTGAACAATCTGCATATTTTATTGCCCATGGTCACCAGTGTCAGTGAAGTTGAAGAAGCACTTTATCTGTTAGAACGTGACTGGATGGCGGTTCAAGAAGAAGAACAGGTTAAAATCAATAAGCCGAAAATTGGCATTATGGTTGAAGTCCCTAGTGTGCTTTTACAAATTGGTGAATTTGCAGAACTGGTCGATTTCTTCTCGGTGGGCTCAAACGATTTAATCCAATATTTGTTGGCCGTCGATCGAAACAATCCGCGCGTTTCAAGTGTCTATTCACACTTCCATCCGTCTGTACTGAGAGTCTTACAGCGGTTGGTACAAGAATGTCATAAATACGATAAACCCATCAGTATTTGTGGAGAAATGGCAGGTGATCCATTGTCTGCGATTTTACTTATGGCAATGGGCTTTAATACTCTTTCAATGAGTTCAAGCAACATTCTTCGCGTGAGAAAGGCTATTTGTCATGTACCTATGACAGATGCTGAAAAGCTTCTTGAGGAAGTGGTAAAGATGAGTAATCCACTGATGGTGAAAAGTTGGATGGAATATTATTTCCGTCATCACGGACTCGCCGACATGGTCAAATCAAACCGTATGTTAAGCGGTTAAGCGTTTCGTAACTGGAAAAAATAAGACATGAAAAAAGGGAGATAATCATTCGAATATCTCCCTTTTTTGTGTTTGCTATAACCGCGTTTTGAGTCTTTCTTTCGATCTACAAAAGTCTGGCTTTTGTTAAAATCGTTCATATGTTTTGCCACAAAGTTGTGTACTACAACCTCTGGCAATACTTTTTTCTTTGCCATTTTACTCGTCCTCATGATTGAACTGAATCAATACGCATACAATTTCTGTTACGACTTCTATGCCAATTAGATTATACGCTTAAAGCTTAATCTGATTGTAATTTAAATGGGGCACATCTTCAGAATTTAAAGTGTACTGCCCCCTTGATTTTCAAATTTAGATGCATGTCAGTCGAATGATCTAAACCGTATCTTTAATAAGTAGAGTACTGCTAGGCAATACACGCTCCAATATCGCTTTAATGTCAATTTGAGTGTTATCTAGCATTCCCGCAACGCGTCCATGAAATGCACCATAACGTGTTTGAATAAAGGCATCTGTTACAAAATCAGGGGCATAGCGCTTTAACAAAACGGCTTGCACCAATATATTCAATCGACTGACCAAACTGCGCCCCATAAACTGAAGTTCACTGGCAGACTGTTGGAATAGTTGAAATAAATGCTGTAATTCATGATTCAATATTTCATCTTTTGACGCTGTCGAAGCCAAATCTTGAAACAACAGTTCGATTGAATCAGCATCACGTTGAATCGCACGCAGCACATCAAGACACATGACATTGCCTGAACCTTCCCAAATCGTATTCACAGGTGCTTCTTTAAAAATTCGCGCCATAATGCCCGTATCGACATAACCATTGCCGCCAAAGACTTCCATCATCTCGCCGGTTAGCTCCACTGTGCGCTTACAAATCCAAAATTTCGATGCCGGTGTCATGATTCTTCTCCATGCCAAACATAGAGGATCATCCGACTCATAACAATGCGCCAGATGAAAACTGAGTTGAACGGCGGCTTCTGTTTCAAGTGCCATATCCACCAACACAGCTTGCATTAAAGGCTGATCAGCTAAATATTGTCCAAATGCTTTACGCTGCCGCGTATAAGACACACATTGCACCAATGCCTGACGTAACATGGCACTCGAACCAACGGAACAGGTTAGACGCGTATAATTCGCCATCTCAATAATGGTCGGAATGCCACGTCCTGCCTCTCCCATCATGATGCCCCAAGCCTGATGAAACTCCACTTCAGCACTTGAATTGCTACGATTACCCACCTTGTCTTTTAAACGCTGAATATGAATAGGATTTTTAGTTCCATCCTCAAGCCAACGTGGAACAAAAAAGCAGGCCAAGCCATCTTGTTCTGTCTTGGCCACCACCAAATGCGCATCACACATGGGTGCTGAGAAAAACCATTTATGCCCCGTCAGTAAGTAAGGCTGACCGCGTCCTGTTTCACCTACTGGAACAGCACAGGTTTCATTGGCACGGACATCTGAACCGCCTTGCTTTTCAGTCATGCCCATCCCAAGCCAAATCGACTTCTTCTGACTGATGGGAACATCACGTTCATCGTATTCGGTCGAGAGAAGCTTATCACCGATTTTTTTCCAAAGCTCAGGCTCTTTTTGAATGAGTGGAATACTGCCCAGCGTCATCGAATTTGGACATAAGTTTCCACATTCCACCTGCCCGCTCAAATAGAATTTAGCCGCCCAGTCCACCCAACCAGCTTGCTGGGTAAAATTTAAAAATGGATGTGCATGTACGGCATACTTTCGGTTTAACGCCATCCATTTATGCCAAGAAGGATGGAATTCAATGCTGTCTTGACGACGACCACGTGCATCAAAAGCATGTAAAATCGGGGGGTGTTTATTGGCTAAATCTGCATATTGATAATATTCTGCTAAACCCACCACATGACCAAACTCAGCCAAATGTGTACGATTACGACTACCATAGCGTTGCAAGATTTCATGCAAAACCATGTCCGTTTCATAGAGATTATAGTCTTGTAACTCATCTACTTGATTATGAATTTGATGCGTCATCCCTGCATGCATTAGAACTATCCTTATCTTTGTTTTTTTAAATACTCTGATCAGTATAATGAAAAATTCAAGAAATGCTGTCGGTTATTTTATGAATACTACTTCGCCCTAAACACAGCTCGCGATTGCAGTCGCAACCTCATATTTTGAATTTCAAAAGTTCTAAAAAAATCACATTTGAATGTTCGAGATATACTCAAATGCTGAAAGCCAAGATCAATATTTTATTCTTTTAGAACATTTAGCCTCATCGATCAAGTCAACAACATGGGATAAATATTATCAATTGGAAGTACTTAAGTTATGTAGGCTGTGGTTCGGTTCTGAGGGATATTCATATTTTAAATTCAGCCAAAGATTTAAACTCAATATGCGGTTTGAAACCGATCATATTTAATGATTTGTATTTTTCCAAAATAACTTTTACAGTGGAAGGATAAAGGGATGCAAGCTTGATTCCTATAGCAATCCCCAAGTCAGATAATCTTTTTTCCACGAGCAAAATCTGACAATTTACTTTAATAATTGCCCTATATACTGCGCGTGAAAATACATTGATCTCTTTAGATAGAAAAAATGTGATGAGAATGATCAGCGTTTCGAATTTCAAACGATATTTATAAAACGGAGAAATATAATGAGCCAAGATCCTAAAAAATGTCCTGTCTCCCACCTGACCACTGCCTTTGGTGCCCCTGTTGCAGATAACCAAAACAGTATGACGGCAGGTGCTCGCGGCCCACTACTCGCTCAAGATTTATGGTTAAATGAAAAGCTTGCTAACTTTGTTCGTGAAGTCATTCCTGAGCGCCGTATGCACGCAAAAGGTTCGGGAGCTTTTGGTACATTTACCGTGACTCACGATATTACACAATATACACGTGCAAAAATCTTCTCTCAAATTGGTAAAAAAACTGAAATGTTCGCGCGTTTCACGACAGTAGCAGGTGAACGTGGTGCAGCCGATGCAGAACGTGATATTCGTGGTTTTGCTTTAAAATTCTATACCGAAGAAGGCAATTGGGATTTAGTCGGCAATAACACGCCAGTATTCTTTATGCGTGATCCACGTAAGTTCCCTGACTTAAACAAAGCAGTAAAACGTGACCCGAAAACTAATTTACGTAGTGCGACCAATAACTGGGATTTCTGGACTTTACTTCCTGAAGCCTTACATCAAGTAACCATTGTCATGTCTGACCGCGGTTTACCAAAATCGTACCGTCACATGCATGGTTTTGGTAGCCATACTTATAGTTTCATCAATGAAGCCAATGAACGGTTCTGGGTAAAATTCCATTTCCGTACACAACAAGGCATTCAAAATTTAACCGATGATGAAGCAGCAGCAATTGTGGCACAAGATCGTGAAAGCAGTCAGCGTGATTTATTCGACTCGATTGAAAAAGGAGATTTCCCAAAATGGAAACTTCAAGTTCAAATCATGCCAGAAACCGATGCTGAGAAAGTCCCTTATCATCCGTTTGACTTGACTAAAGTTTGGCCACATGCAGATTATCCATTAATTGATGTGGGCGAGTTTGAACTTAATCGCAACCCTGAAAATTTCTTCTTAGATGTAGAACAATCTGCTTTCGCACCGAGCAATTTAGTTCCAGGGATTAGTGTTTCGCCAGACCGTATGTTGCAAGCGCGTTTATTTAACTATGCAGATGCGCAGCGTTACCGTTTGGGTGTGAACTACCAACAAATTCCGGTTAATGCTGCGCGTTGCCCTGTTCACTCGAATCATCGTGATGGTCAAGGTCGTGTAGATGCCAACTATGGCGGTCTGCCACACTATGAACCAAACAGTTTTGGACAGTGGCAAGATCAAGCACAGTACCAAGAGCCACCACTGAAAATTTCAGGTGATGCTGCACATTGGGACTTCCGTGCCGATGACAACGACTACTTTAGCCAGCCACGTGCGTTGTTCAACCTGATGAATGATGAACAAAAACAAGCGCTGTTTAATAATACTGCTGGTGGTATGGGTGATGCACTTGATTTCATCAAGTATCGTCACATTCGCAACTGCTACTCATGTGATCCAGCGTATGGTGAAGGTGTGGCTAAAGCATTCGGTTTAACAGTTGCAGATGCGCAAGCTGCACGTGAAACAGATCCTGCAAAAGGTCATCCTGGTTTTATTTAAATCATTTTCAATCTGAAGATTTAATTTTTAAAATGAATCTCGCATAAAAAAACCACCTTTCGAGGTGGTTTTTTTATGCTTCGCATTTTGCATTCTGCAAAACTATTTATAGTATTAATTAAACAACTAAACGATCAAACGTTTGCCTTCACGAATACAGTAAAACGGACTCATGAGCTTTGATGAATATTTCATGGCTTGATGCAAATCCAGTTCAGGCTGCTCGCGACTTTCATCAGTTAACTGAAAAGTTCGATAATGAATCGCAAGAGACCGTCTGGCTTGTAAATCAATATGTGCTTGAAAAGCATCTTGTGGATTCATGTGCATATAGCGCATTAATGCTCGCGGCTCATACGCGCCTATGGGCAATAAAGCAACGCGCGGCGCACCTAAGCGCTTTTGAATTTCTTTAAAATGTGGTGAATATCCTGTGTCCCCTGCAAAAAAACAATGCCCATGTTCAGATACAATGGAAAACCCCCCCCATAACGCGGCATTTTGATCACGTATACCTCGCCCAGAACCATGCTGTGCAGGTGTATACACAATTTTAATATTATGCATGAGTGCCGATTGCCACCAGTCCATTTCAATCACATGAAAGGCTTTTGGCAAATAATATGCATTGCCCAACCCTGTATAAATAGGCATGGCAAATTTTTGATGCAACCACCTCAGGCTGGCTAAATCCATATGGTCGTAGTGATTATGACTCAGTAACACCGCATGAATGCGTGGTAAATCTTCTAAAGCAATACCTGCCGATATCACTCGTTTCGGTCCACGACCTTGCTTCGGGCTGGCATGTTCCGCCCAAACAGGATCGGTTAAAAAATTATAGGGTCCAATTTGAATGAGCACTGTCGCATGTCCGACAAACCAAATTTGCCAATCGTTTAAATCTGCATGTGGACGCTCTTCAGGCTTGGCCTTTTTAGCTGCTAAAAAATCACTTTGCTCTTTTTTAAAATCGCCAACCCATGTCGCAGATTTACGGCGCATTAACCATTTAAACAAATCCCATCGCCGTCCACCCTCAGGGTGTGGCAAGGGATTGGCAAAGCCTAATTGAGTATTAAACTGTTCAGACATAAAATGAAACTTAGGTTTTGCCCACGTATGACGTACGCAATCTTCATTTTCTAATTGATATTGATAAGGTAATGACGATGCACTATCCGCTTTAGTTTTTATATTCTTGCTACTCACTAAAGTGGAGTCTCCCATGCGTTCTATTTCTGTCAATTTAGACATTACGACTTCAAACATCCTTTCATTGGTTTCAACAGGTATATAGA
>CAZOGM010000020.1:2931-14680 GCA_964579445.1 uncultured Acinetobacter sp. | reverse complement strand
TCCATGTTTCACATTAGATTTTAATCATTTTAAAAGGATTTTGATCATGATCAATAAGCTAAAAAAAATCATGTTTAATTCTACACTCACAATCATGATCAATGAATGTTATGCAGGAATGAATAGGTTATTAAATATTTGAAAAATGATGAATTATTCAACAAATCTAAGTTTTAAATTTAAAGTCAAAATGAAAAATTCCTGTTTTTTTAGGTCTAAACCTATAAAACTCGATGATATTTATTAGCGAAATACCACAATCATATTCAACTTATAGCGGTTTATGCTTTATACTAAATTGTCTAAAAATTAAGACATTTTTTGAATTACTCTTTGGAAGAGTTATATGGAATTACGCCACCTCAGATATTTTATTACTGTTGCTGAAGAATTAAATTTTAGTAAAGCCGCCTTAAAACTATTTACTGCTCAACCGTCACTGAGTCAGCAAATCAAGGATCTAGAAGAAGATGTGGGCGTGCGACTCCTTAACCGTACCAAGCGTAAGGTTGAACTCACCGAAGAAGGTGCGGTATTTTTAGAGCAAGCACGCTTGACCATTGCACAGTCTGAAAAAGCGATTGCCATGGCACGCCAAGTGTCTAAAGCCAAACAACAATTATTACGTATTGGCTTTGTACCTGTTGCTGAAATGAAGATTTTTCCCTATGTATTGCCCAATTTGCGCGTACAAAGCCCTGAACTAAAGATCGAATTACAAAGCCTTAATAATAATAATCAACTTCGTGGGATTAAAAAGGGCGAACTGGATATTACTTTTAGCCGTGAAAATTTCTCTTCAGATGAAATTGAAAGTGTCTTTGTCCTACGTGAGCCCTTAATTTTTGTCATGCCCAAAGACCACCCTTTGGCAAGCTATGAGCGAATTCCAGTCAAAGCACTGGATGGGATCGACTTTGTCATTCCCTCCGAGTCTGAATCTAAAACCTTACATGATCTGATCTTGAATTTTGCCCAGTTACATAATATTCAATTTAATATCGTGCATAAGGCAGATAATATTTTATTCAATATCAACTCAATTGGTATGGGCTTAGGTTGCACCATTTTACCAGGTTATATTATTCCCCTCACGATGGAAAATACGGTGATTCGTCCTTTAGAGGTTGAACTGCCGTCATTGGATTTATTTGTTAGTTATCGTAAAAATACTACGGCGTTGGCTGTACAAAAATTTATGGAATTACTGACCAAAGTCTTTTATCTCGATATAAATCGTACTGATACTCAAAAATAAAAATAGCTTCTCAGTAAAAAGCGCGTATGAATTTTCATACGCGCTTTTTTAAATCAACAGCAAAATTTATAGGGTTTGAGCACGAAGCTGCGCCACGATATTCTGCATATCTTCAGGAAGTGGGGCTTCAATAGGTGGATAACCTGGAATTTGCAGTCTTAATGCATGTAAGCACAAACGACGTGCTTTGGGACCTTTATAATCGGTTTCATGACCGTATTTATCATCTCCCACTAAAGGGTGACCAATACTTAAGCCATGCACACGAATTTGATGGGTACGACCAGAAAGTGGCGATGCATATACCAAAGTGGCATGACGGAAACGTTCAGCAACATTCCACTGAGTTTTAGACTCTTTACCGTCTTTGGATACACAGACACGGCGTTCACCATTGGCAAGTTCATAACGATGAAGGGGTGCGTTAATCAATTGTTTGTCTAAACTCACCTGACCTTTTACGACTGCTGCATAGGTTTTTTGAATTTTGTGTTCACGCAGCATGTCTTGCAATGTTTTCAAGGTACTGCGTTTTTTCGAAATCATCACCAAACCTGATGTATCACGGTCAATACGATGAATCAGTTCCAAATATTTTTTACCCGATGCAGCACGTAAACCTTCAATTAAACCATACGCCACGCCACTGCCACCATGCACAGCAATACCTGAAGGTTTATTTACCACCATTAAGCCTTCATCTTCGTAAACTACACGGCTCAGTAAGCTTTGTGCAACCTTGTCCGAAACAGGAACAGGCGTGTCATCTTTAGGCTCAAAACGAATCGGTGCGACACGAATCATGTCACCAATATTTAGCTTGGTTTCAGCTTTAATTCGTTTTTTATTGACCCGAACTTGTCCTTCACGAATTAAACGATAGATACGACTTTTCGGCACACCTTTTAAGCGAGAAAAAAGAAAATTGTCGATGCGCTGCCCCAATTGGTGCTCATCGACTTCAAACCAAGTGACGTCTTGCCATTCTTGCGTAGAATTCATACAGTTACGTTGACCTAAAAAAATACTAAATTTGGTTAATAATTGATCACTTAGACTATACTTTTCACAACAAATGCGTGTATAGCCCATAGGCAGATGATCTAAGGTTTGCTATAGTCAGCGCACGGATACCGCCGTAAGTGAACATTAACTTAGAGATTTCAAAAACTTTGAAATCTAAAACTAACTTTTGATGTTCAGCACAAACTCGGAATGGTCCCAAAAGAATATGCCAACGCCGATGGCTTATTATATCGGCAAAAAGACAAACTGTTGCGTTTAATTGTGCTTTTGCACATAAATCAGTTTGTTTAAAAAAATATGTCGCCAACGTCTCGTTGGTTTTAAACGTAAACTGATACACATCAGAATAGTCGCAACCTGATTTAATATTCAGGCTACAGCGTTAGATGCATTGGATCTGCACATAAAGCACCGATACGATGATAATTCCGTATCAAGACGCTCTATCGAATAGAAGGGATGATCTTAAAGCGATGTGACAGTGAAAGTAACACACATCCAATGCACCGTTTGTCCGCCAGTGAATATTCGGGTGACTTTGATCAGAGTTGATCAAAGCCGTATTGCCATCATCAATACGTGAATCAAAAACCGAAGCCCACCAAAAAAGGCCGGTAAATCTTAGACCTCAAGTGGTTAATGCGAAGTCTAAGAATTGATCCATGAGGGTTGATGTTCGCAATCAAAATCGCGATGTTTTGCTTGTGTATCACTATTAGGTGCTACACCCATGAAACGTATGTTGATCAATGCAACACATGCCGAAGAAGTTCGCGTTGCACTCATCACTGGTCACCGTCTTTACGATTTTGATTTAGAAAATCGTACACGTGAACAAAAGAAAGCCAACATCTATAAAGGTCATGTGACTCGCGTAGAACCTTCCCTAGAAGCTGTTTTTGTAGAATATGGTGCAGGTCGTCAAGGTTTCTTGTCGATGCGCGAAATTGCCAATTCGTATTACAAAGCTGATCCGCGTCAAACCTCGAATATTCGTGAACTGATCACTGAAGGCACTGAACTGTTGGTTCAAGTGGAAAAAGAAGAACGTGGTAATAAAGGCGCTGCCTTGTCTACGTTCATCTCTTTGGCAGGTCGTTATCTAGTGTTAATGCCAAACAATCCAAAAGGTGGTGGCATTAGCCGTCAAATTTCAGGTTCAGTTCGTGAAGAATTGAAAGAAATGTTGGCATCTTTGAACGTTCCTCGTGGTATGAGCGTGATTGTTCGTACAGCGGGTATTGGTCGTTCACAAGAAGAATTACAACTCGATCTTCAACATTTGTTAGATCTTTGGGCACGTATCCAAACCACGTCAACCTCAGGTCCATCGCCAATGTTGGTGCATCAAGAAGCGGGCGTGGTCACACGTGCGATTCGTGACTACTTACGTGATGATGTAGCTGAAATTCTCATTGACTCTGAGCAAGCCTATAACGAAGCATATAACTTCGTAAAAGCGGTCATGCCAAATCAGTTAGATAAGTTAAAAACTTATACCTTAAATGAGCCTTTATTCGCGCATTTCGCGATTGAAAGCCAAATTCAAACAGCCTATGAGCGTGAAGTTAAACTTCCTGCTGGCGGTTCAATTGTCATTGATCAAACAGAAGCTTTGGTATCGATTGATATTAACTCTGCAAAATCAACTCGTGGTCATGACGTTGAAGACACTGCTCTAAGCACTAACTTAGAAGCTGCTGAAGAAATTGCACGTCAACTTCGTTTACGTGATATTGGTGGCTTAGTCGTGATCGACTTTATCGATATGACCAAAGAACGTAACCAACGTATGGTAGAAGCGAAACTTCGTGAATCTACACAAAGCGACCGTGCCCGTATTCAATTCGGTCAATTGTCTCGCTTTGGTTTAATGGAAATGAGCCGTCAACGTTTACGTCCATCACTTGAAGAAGCAACTGGTTATGTTTGCCCACGCTGTCATGGCACAGGTATGGTTCGTGACTTACGCTCTCTTTCACTTTCAATCATGCGTAAAGTTGAAGAAATTGCACTGCGTGAACGTCAAGGTGAAGTACAAGTTGAAGTGCCAGTTGAAATTGCGGCATTCTTATTGAATGAAAAGCGTCACACTTTGGTCTACCTTGAACAAACCTCAAATGTTCGTGTGACTGTATTGCCTCACCCGCACTTAGAAACACCGCATTATGAAATCACATATAATGCTGAAGGTTTTGCACCGACCAGCTATGAACGTACTGAAGCGACACGTTCAAGCGAAAAAGAGTTGGGATATGAGTCTTCTGATTGGCATTTGCAAGAAGAACCCACTGTTCAAACTGCAGCTGCTGCACCACAACAGGATAAAAATCCTAAGCGTAAAACC
Organism: uncultured Acinetobacter sp.; assembly: GCA_964579445.1. Lineage (GTDB taxonomy): Bacteria > Pseudomonadota > Gammaproteobacteria > Pseudomonadales > Moraxellaceae > Acinetobacter. Next base: position 10,049 of record CAZOGM010000020.1, on the reverse strand, counting down.
GCCCCTACTGCACAAGCGAGTCAAGCTACTGCGCCAGCACCAGTTGCTCAGGCACACGTGGCTGCACCTGCAACCAGCCCATGTGCTTGGTTAGAAAACTTGTTTGTACAAAAACAAGCCGCAACCATTGATCAATCACGTACTGCAAATAATGCAGCTGCTGCGATTGAACAAATGGTCAATGGCGGAGCGGTAAGTCGCGGTCAATTCGGTCAAGTGTCACATGCTGCACCGGTTGCCGTTGCGACACCTGTTGTTGAAACCAATGCGTATATTTCACATACTTCTGCAACTAAGCATGAGCCACGTGAAGTCAGTGAACGTCAACTTGAAAAAGAAGACCGTCCACAGCGCAATAACAACAAGAAAACGCGTAACAACAAGCCACGTGAACAACGTGAACTTAATCACGATCATCACGTGACTGAAGAAGTGGTTCAAGCACCGCGTCATGAACAACGCGTAGATCAACGTCAAGAACGCCATGATCCTCGTCAGGAACAGCGTCAAGACTCACGTCACTCAGATCAACGTCAAGAGCGTCAAGATTCACGTCATGAACGCCGTGATCCGCGTCAAGATCAACGTACAGAACGTCAAGATCCTCGCCAAGACCCACGTCACGACGTGCGTAATGATGTTCATCAGGACGTGCGTGAGCAAAAACCACGTCATCCTAAGCGTCAACATCAAAATGATGCTCAATTTGATGCAACGCAGCAGCAAGATCAACAAGCGATTCCACGTCGTGACCGCAATGCACAGCGACCACAACGTCCAAATCGTCAACGTGATCCAGCAGCATTAACTGAACAAGCTGTTGTGGCAACGCCAGTTATGAATACTGTGCCACAAGTGAAAGTTGATGTGGTTGAAGTGCCTCGTCACGCAGAAATGAAAACTGCTTTAGTGGTTAACATCGATGAAGTGAAAAGCGAAATCGTTGCTCTAAACAGCACACTGCCTGAAACTGCGGTGATTCCAACTGAAGTGTCTGCACCTGTTGTTGTAGAGGCTGCGCCTGTGATCGCGCCTACCCCAGCTGATGTAAAAACAGCAGCGAAGGTTGTAGCACCTAAGGTTGAAACCCTAAAAGTAACTGAAGATCAGCAACCTGTGCAACGCGCGGCAAATGATCCTCGTCAACGTCGTCGCAATAAGCACAAAGATGCTTCTAAAGCGAAAACGGTTGCACCACCGAAACTCAGCCCGTCTCAAGTGCCTGCTTTGGCACAGCACACGGTGATTAGCTTGATTCGTCAAGTTTACGGCACAGATTGTTCAGTTTTAATTGAACAGTTTGGCTTGATCCCAACATTCAACCGCGCTTTGCAAAAATTTGCGGATGAATATGCTGCGACCCTAGCAGTGGCATCGACTGAAGCTGTCGTTGAGAAAAAACCTGTCACTCGTGATGCGGTGGTTTCAAATACGAAAGTTGAAGCTGAACCTGCACCTGTGCTGGATTTAAACCCACCGAAGCCTGTGTCTGACAACCGTGTAGCCAATGATCCGCGTGAGCGCCGTCGTCTAGCAAAACTTGCTGCTGAACAAGCAAAACAAGCACGCTTAGAAGAAGTGGCTCAAGTAGAACATGTGCCTACTGAAAAGGCTGTAGAGTCTGAACAAGTCGTCGCAGCGGCACCTGAAGCACCTGTTGCAGAAACGGTTGAAGTCGTTACTGCCGAACCAGTGGCTCACACAGTAGAAGAGCCAAAGCCTACTCAGAAAGTCACCAAAGCAACTGAGAGCAAAGAAAAGCCTCAAGCGCCTGTGACCACTGAAACAGCAACCGTTAAAACGTCAGAACCTAAGGTGAAAGCTGAGCAATCAGCAGATACAAATACCACCCATGAAGAAGCGAAAGATGATGCTGATACCGATGAGGAAGATAAACCGATTCGTCCACGTCGTCCACGTGGTCGCCCTCCCAAAAAGGTAACGCCGCCTACTGCTGAGTAATTTGCTCAAAGTACATTCATTTATGATAAACCTAGTCATTACGATGGCTAGGTTTTTTTGTTATGGTCGAGAACGTGTTATCTTGATTGGCGCACCTCTGCAATATTGTTAAAACAGACGCTACAAAACAAAAGCCAGAAGAAACATATTGAAATATAAAGTTAAAGCATATTTAGACATTAAAATAAATGGAAGTGAAAGAGATATGAGTCAAGCCCCAAAAAGCGATCTGATTGGACTTTCAGATGTAGCAGCACGTTTACCTCAACTCCTAAAAAAACTCCCCCATATTGCTGTTGGACTCAAACAGGCTTATATCCGAACCCCAACCAGCCCTGCAGGCTTAGCCATCGCTTTTGAACGCGCAGTAAAGCGCAATCCAACGGGCATCGCCCTGCTTTTCGAAGAGCAGCGCTATAGCTACCATGCGCTAAACCAATGGGCCAATCAAATTGCACATCTTTATCTCAGCAAGGGCGCAAAAAAAGGCGATGTCATTGCCGTGATTATTGAAAATCGTGCTGAACTGATTGCCACAGTATTGGGCTTGGCTAAAATTGGGGTCGTGAGTGCGCTGGTCAATACCGCTCAAACAGGGAAAGTACTCACTCACAGTATTAATCTGGTCAAACCCGTTGCCGTAATTGTCGGTGAAGAATGCCGTAACGCAGTCGATGAAATCCGCGCTACTTTAAGTCTAGCAACTGAACATTTTTATTGGTTTGCAGATCAAAACACCCGTCAAGATGTAGGTCAAGCACCTACTGGGTATTTGAATCTAGCCCAAGATATCCAAGCTTTTTCCAGTGAAAATTTAAATGAGACGCAGCAGGTCACAGGGGCAGATGGCTTATTTTATATCTATACCTCTGGAACTACAGGCTTACCTAAAGCAGTGATCTTTTCTAACAGCCGCTGGATGTTGGCTTATGGTACTTATGGCCATGTTCTTAATTTAAACAAAGATGACGTGATGTATGTCACTTTACCGCTTTATCATGCAACAGGCATGGTGGTGTGCTGGTGTGGGGTCATTGCGGGTACAGCAGGTTTAGCGGTTAGACGCAAATACTCGACCTCTTCATTTTGGTCAGATGTGCAAAGATACAATGCTTCTGCCATTGGCTACGTGGGTGAGCTATGTCGCTACTTAATGGACGCACCCGCTAGCCCTGAAGAACGTCAGCACCGCGTCACCAAAATGATTGGGAATGGCATGCGTCCCAATATCTGGCATAAATTTAAAGACCGCTTTGGCATTCAAGAGGTTTTAGAGCTATATGCCTCAAGTGAAGGCAATGTCGGTTTTTCCAATGTGCTCAACTTTGACAATACTGTCGGTTTTTCTCCTATTCCCTATGCCATCATTCAATATGACAAAGAAAAAGAACAACCGATTCGAGATAAAAAAGGTTTCTGCATCAAAGTAAAGAAAGGCGAAGTCGGATTACTGGTCGGCAAAATCACCAATCGCTCACCCTTTGATGGCTATACTGACCCTGAAAAAAATAAATCCTCAATCATGAACGATGTATTTAGCCGTGGAGATTCATATTTCATCACGGGTGACTTGGTACGTGATATTGGTTGTCGTCATGCACAGTTTATGGATCGCCTAGGCGATACTTTCCGCTGGAAAGGTGAAAATGTCTCGACCACAGAAGTTGAAAATATCTGCAGTGACTATGAAAAAATCACTGAAGCTGTAGTTTATGGGATAGAAATACCCAACACCAATGGTCGTGCAGGTATGGCTGCGATCACATTAAAAGAAGGTGAGACGCTGAATGAGCAAAATTTAGCAGAGATGGCACAGCGTTTTAAGAAAGAATTGCCCAATTATGCTGTCCCCGTTTTCTTGCGTGTTCAAGAAACACTCGAAACCACAGGAACATTTAAATATCAAAAGAGTAAATTAAAAGAACAAGGCTATGATTTGACTAAAACTTCAGAGCGAATTTTAATCTTATTGCCCAATGCAGAGTCATATTGTGACTTAAATGATGAGATTTACGTGAATATACAACAAGCTAAATATCGTTTTTAACAGTAATTTGTGCGTTTTTTGACTATAAAACACGAAATCGTGTCATTTCTAGCCAAACGTAACAAAGTTTTATAATTTTCACTTGCGCTCTGCTGATAACTTGCTAAAATACGCAACATCAAAACGAGATGGGTCGTTAGCTCAGCTGGTAGAGCAGCGGACTTTTAATCCGTTGGTCCCGCGTTCGAATCGCGGACGACCCACCATCTTTTGTTTTGAAACCCCTATGGGTCGTTAGCTCAGCTGGTAGAGCAGCGGACTTTTAATCCGTTGGTCCCGCGTTCGAATCGCGGACGACCCACCAAATTCTTAAAAAACCCTATCACTTTTGATAGGGTTTTTTAATGCCTAAAATTTAAAAATAAACCTTAGATTACTGATTTCAAATATTAAATTCCTTTGTATTCAATTATTTTGTATCAAATAACAGGAAAACGCCCAAATTGAGTTTCATCATTGATCTGAAGCATGGGCAGGTTTAAATTGGATTGGGCTTTTTAACAAGAACATATGCTTGTTGAGGCAGAGGATTATCTGTTGCGAAAAAAGCTCGATTCAATGGATCTGCATGAGCAATTTTTTCCAAGTCCATTTTCAAACTGAGGTCTGGCTGAATCCAATAATAGAATTTAACCCCATTTTCACGTCGCACTATAATTTGATGATTAATCGAGTCATAAGACCAACGGTCTGGTTGGTATTGGTGAGAAGAATTAAACGTGATTTTTCCCATATGAACAATGCTTCGATGCGCTGTTCCATCTGCCAATAAATTAAGAATAAAATTTGCAGTTCCCCGCTCACATTGCACATAGCGATCTGAACAACTGATTTCAACTTGATAACGACCAATGTAGGGTGCAGCATTTTTATTTAATACTGATGCTGTCTTATGCTCAGCTATATTGTTTTCTGGCACAACAGCCTTGCCCGCCAAGTCGGTTAATTTATGCCCTGTCTCTGGTATATTCTGATGGTCCAACTGAGTGCTTTGCGTTGCCTCAATTTCAGCAATTGAGTCTGCATTATGACAAGCGACCCATAGCGGGCTTATCGCGCAAATCACATAAAGGACTATTTTCATAAATATCAAGACTTCACAGATTCAAGCTGAGATATGGATTATTTGAATAAATTTCCACGATATTGCTGAAATTATAGCGCAACTACCAACATGCATTGCAACTCTGAATACGAGATGAATATGGCAAAATCTACCAATAAAATTGAGCAGATCACTGAACCTAAAATTATTTTTATCAATTACATAATCTTACATTTTATTATTGATTCACACTTTAAAAACAAAAACATCATCTCCATAGAATACTCATACATCTGAGATATCTTTGAATACTCAATAAGATATTGACTCTGTATTTATATTTCTAGGTTTTAAGGAGACCTCAATGGCCAATGTTGGTTTATATCGCTCAAGTCGCCACAACATGATTGCGGGAGTTATGGGTGGTATTGCTGAACGTTTTGGTTGGAACGCGAACTTACTCCGCGTTATTTTCGTGATCGTATCGCTGATGAGCGCTGCCTTTCCAGGTATTTTAGTGTATTTGGTACTGTGGTTAGTTATGCCAAAAAAGAATGTGCGCTTTAATTCACAAACACAGTATTCAGCGCCTATTCGCACAGTGAATCAAGATTAAATGTTTTCGAATTTACATTTACCTTCTTATTTTTGCTACGCCATTTCCCCCAAAATGTCGTAGCTTTTTTTAGATTTGACCTCATGGATTAAATCATTAAATTCATGATATAAGCTCGCTTTGAGCGCGTTGTATTAATTGCTGATTCAATGCGGCGATCATATCCGCCCGACTAACTATACCGACTAACTTTTGCTGTTCTACCACGGGTATATAATTAAATGAGCGCTCAACAAAATAAGGGATTAAATCCTGAATCGGTTGTTCAGGTTTCACGGTTACCACTGGATCCACCATGATCTGTTTGACTTGATGTTGCCATTGGGCGCGTGGCTCTGAAACTCGCTTAAACCATTCCATGAGTTCATAAAGTGCCAATGTACCCACCAGCTGCTCTTGCTGATTGATCACAGGTAGACTCATTAAATTCATCAGTTTGAATTTGTCTAATGCCAACAAAATATCATCTTGGTCATTTAGACTTATCACATCTTTACTCATAATATCTTTGCACATGAACTGCGTTGTCATACGTGCATGTGCTTTTTCTTGAGCTTCCAAAATCAATTTTTGTAAATCATATTCACTGATATCCAAGAGTTCAGTGTGTTGTTCAAGCACCTCTTGAATGTCCTGGGGTTGAATGGTGACTTTTTGTGTTGGCGTTGGATCGTTTGATCGAAGATTTATGTGTGCCACCTGAGGATATTGCTTACCTAAAAGGCGGTTAAATACAATCGCAATAACTAAAAGTAAAATTGAATTGAGTAGTACTGGATAAAGTACAAAGTAATATCCCAAATCATGGACTGAGTGACCACCCAATACAGCTGTAATTGCTACTGCGCCACTCGGCGGATGCAATGCGTCGACACTCATCATTAGAAGTATAGAAAGAGCCACAGCCACACTAAAAGCAAGCGTTAAATTGGGAAAGATAAAGTAACAAGTCACACCGACAAATGCCGCAATGCTGTTTCCAGCGACAATATTCCAAGGCTGCGATAAAGGGCTTGCAGGCACAGCAAACAGCAATACTGAAGATGCGCCCATAGGCGCGATATACCATGTATTAATCTCGCCCAATAGCCACCAACTCATGAGTGAAGAGAGCGCAAGCCCTATAAAAGCACCCAATCCACAGATTATCCTTTCCCTGAAGGGTAATACTTTAAAATTGGGTTTGAGTGTGTTGAGCCAATGCATTTGAGTATGAAACACTAAAGTGCCTGATTGTTATTTTAGAGATTTAAAAATTATAAAAGCTTTACACATAAAGGTGTATTTGTTTTAAATATCTATTTAAGCGAATCACTCAATATTCTTATCAAAAATAGTTTCATCATAGATTGAGTGGTTTCAATCTTAAAACACCCCATATGAACAAAGTGATGTCACAGATGAAGATGAAAAAAAATCAAGTTTCATTATTTAAATTATTGAATATC
>CAZOGM010000020.1:1271-2831 GCA_964579445.1 uncultured Acinetobacter sp. | reverse complement strand
CTTTGCCACTCCCCTGCAAAATCCTTATACTTAGAGCCAATTTTTATCTCATTTTAAGTGGATGACCATGAGTCGCGCCATATCGCATATTGATACATTTCAAGGCTTAATTCTTGCCTTACAAACTTATTGGGCTGAACAAGGTTGTGTGATTTTACAACCTTACGATATGGAAATGGGCGCAGGGACATTCCACACTGCAACCTTCCTTCGTGCTCTAGGTCCTGAAACTTGGAACGCAGCTTATGTTCAACCATCACGTCGTCCGAAAGACGGTCGTTATGGTGAAAACCCAAACCGTTTGCAACACTACTACCAATTCCAAGTGGTACTAAAGCCAAACCCAGACAACATCCAACAGCTATATCTTGACTCGCTTAAAGCGATTGGCATTGATCCACTTGTTCACGATATTCGTTTTGTAGAAGACAACTGGGAATCTCCAACCCTTGGCGCTTGGGGCTTAGGTTGGGAAGTGTGGTTGAACGGTATGGAAGTAACTCAGTTTACTTACTTCCAACAAGTCGGTGGTGTTGAATGCTACCCAGTAACAGGCGAAATTACCTACGGTTTAGAGCGTCTTGCGATGTACTTGCAAGGTGTAGATTCTGTTTATGATTTGGTTTGGACCAAAGGTCAATTCGGTACGGTGACGTATGGCGATGTGTTCCATCAAAATGAAGTGGAACAATCGACCTATAACTTCGAATATGCAAACGTTGAAAAAATGTTTGAATTGTTCGACTTCTATGAAGCTGAAGCGACGCGTTTAATCGAAGCTGAACTTCCACTGCCTGCATACGAGCAAGTGATTAAAGCATCGCATAGCTTTAACTTGCTCGATGCACGTGGCGCGATTTCTGTGACTGAACGTCAGCGTTATATTTTACGTGTACGTACGTTGGCTCGTTCAATTGCACAAAGCTATGTGGCTGCACGTGCGAAACTTGGTTTCCCAATGGCAGAACCTGAACTTCGTGACGAAGTATTGGCACAGCTCAAAGCGCAAGTTGAAGCGGAAGCAAAAGTTGAATCTAAGGAGAGCAAATAATGTCTAAACATACAGTATTGTTCGAATTAGGCTGTGAAGAACTTCCACCAAAAAGCTTAAAAAAATTACGTGATGCGCTACAAGCAGAAACCGTCAAAGGTTTAAAAGATGCAGGCTTAGTTTTCGATTCTATCGAAGCGTATGCAGCACCACGTCGTTTGGCTTTAAAAATTGTCAATGTTGATGGCGCACAAGCAGATACACAAAAACGTTTTGACGGCCCTGCAAAACAAGCAGCGTTTGATGCGGAAGGCAACCCTACCAAAGCTTTAGAAGGCTTTATGCGTGGTCAAGGCATCACTGCCGACCAAGTGACAACTTTCCAAGCAGGTAAAGTTGAAAAAGTGTGCTACTTAAAAGATGTCAAAGGTCAAAGCCTAGATATACTTTTACCGCAAATTTTACAAAATGCGTTGGACAACCTACCAATCGCAAAACGTATGCGTTCTGCGGCAAGCCGTACTGAATTCGTACGTCCTGTAAAATGGGTTGTGTTGTTAAAAGACAAC
>CAZOGM010000020.1:0-1171 GCA_964579445.1 uncultured Acinetobacter sp. | reverse complement strand
CAACCGTACTTCATTACTGTGTCAAACATTGAGTCGAAAGACCCGACACAAATTATTGAAGGTAATGAGAAAGTGGTTCGTCCACGTTTGTCAGATGCTGAATTCTTCTTCTTACAAGATCAAAAGCAACCGCTTGCATCACGTAAAGAGAAATTGGCAAACATGGTCTTCCAAGCAGAACTCGGTACGCTTTGGAACAAGTCTGAACGTATTGCAAAACTTGCTGTTGCACTTGCGCCAATTACAGGTGCAAAAGCGGAAGATGCTGAAAAAGCTGCGCTTCTTGCGAAGTGTGACTTAACCTCTGAGCTTGTGGGTGAATTCCCTGAACTTCAAGGGATTGCGGGTACGTACTACGCACGTCTTGAAGGTGAAAATGCTGAAGTGGCGGAGTCTTTAGGTGAGCAATACTTACCGAAGTTCGCGGGTGACGTTTTACCAAAAACCAAAACAGGTACAACCATTGCTCTTGCGGATCGTTTAGATACGCTCACAGGTATTTTCGGTATTGGTCAAGCGCCTACAGGTTCGAAAGACCCGTTTGCGTTACGTCGTTCTGCGATTGGTATTTTGCGTCTTGTGACTGAAAATGAGCTTGATGTATCCATTGAAGACCTCATCAAACTTGCACTTGCTGCGTATGGCGATGTATTGAAAGATCACGATAAAACTTTGGCGGATGCAGTTGCATTCCTTGAAGGTCGTTACCGTGCGAAATACGAAGACCAAGGCGTGGCTGTTGATGTGATTCAAGCAGTTCAAGCATTGTCGCCAAAATCTCCACTTGATTTTGACAAGCGTGTAACTGCGGTCAATCACTTCCGTGCATTGCCTGAAGCGGCTGCACTTGCTGCTGCCAATAAGCGTGTTGCGAACATTCTTGCAAAAGAAACTGCACCTACAGGAAGCGTAGTTGAAGTAAACTTGGTTGAAGATGCTGAAAAAGCATTATTCGCTACGCTTGCGAAAATCACACCTGAAGTTGAGCCGTTATTTGCTGCGAAAGACTACACTGCTGCGTTGTCTAAGCTTGCTGCACTTCGTGCGCCAGTGGATGCTTTCTTTGAAGGCGTAATGGTCATGGCTGATGATGCTGACCTGAAAGCAAACCGTTTGCGTATGCTTGCACAGCTTCGTGACTTGTTTACGAAAGTGGCTGATATTTCAGTAC
>CAZOGM010000019.1:14417-50876 GCA_964579445.1 uncultured Acinetobacter sp. | reverse complement strand
GAATCGCAACCCTCGGTTTTAATCTTAAACTCTATTATGCAGTTACTTTAGCAACAACACCAGCACCCACTGTACGACCACCTTCACGGATCGCAAAACGTAGACCTGGGTCCATTGCGATTGGGTGAATAAGTTCTACTGACATTTCTACGTTGTCACCAGGCATAACCATTTCAACGCCATCTTGTAATTTGATCGCGCCAGTTACGTCAGTTGTACGGAAGTAGAACTGTGGACGGTAACCGTTAAGGAATGGAGTATGACGACCACCTTCTTCTTTAGAAAGTACGTATACTTCTGCATCGAATTTAGTGTGCGGTTTGATTGCACCTGGTTTAGTCAATACTTGACCACGTTGAACGTCTTCACGCTTAGTACCACGAAGAAGAACACCACAGTTCTCGCCCGCACGACCTTCGTCAAGAAGTTTACGGAACATTTCAACGCCAGTTACTGTTGTTACTTGAGTATCACGGATACCCACGATTTCAACTGATTCACCAACTTTAACGATACCCGCTTCAACACGACCTGTTACAACCGTACCACGACCAGAGATAGAGAATACATCTTCGATTGGCATCAAGAATGCTTTATCGATTGCACGTTCTGGTTCTGGAATGTAAGTATCAAGCGCTTCAACAAGTTGAAGAACAGCAGGAACACCGTATTGACCTTCTTCACCGTTAAGCGCAGCCAAAGCTGAACCACGGATTACTGGAGTATCATCACCTGGGAAGTCATAAGTAGAAAGAAGTTCACGAACTTCCATTTCTACCAATTCAAGTAATTCTTCGTCATCAACCAAGTCGCATTTGTTTAAGAATACGATGATGAAAGGTACACCTACCTGACGAGACAAAAGAATGTGTTCACGCGTTTGTGGCATAGGACCATCAGTCGCAGCACATACAAGGATTGCACCGTCCATTTGAGCAGCACCAGTGATCATGTTTTTAACATAATCGGCGTGACCTGGGCAGTCTACGTGCGCGTAGTGACGAGCTGGAGAGTCGTATTCTACGTGTGAAGTATTAATGGTAATACCACGTGCTTTTTCTTCTGGTGCAGAGTCAATTGCAGCGTAGTCTTTCGCTTCGCCACCAAATTGCTTCGCACATACAGTTGCGATTGCAGCTGTTAGAGTTGTTTTACCATGGTCGACGTGACCAATTGTGCCCACGTTTACGTGTGGCTTATTACGTTCAAACTTAGCCTTAGCCATGAGATCTTCCTTTTTAAACAACTCATGGGGGTAAACCCATGAGCATTTGGTTTTAACTATGAATTAGTTTGGGCTTATAGTAATCGAAAGATTACTCGTCGTCACCTTTTTTACCACCAGATTGGAACTTAGTAATAATGCCTTCAGCCACGTTACGTGGAGTTTCAGCATATTTAGCAAATTCCATAGAGTAGGTCGCACGACCTTGAGACATAGAACGCATAGAAGTCGCGTAACCAAACATCTCAGCCAATGGAACTTCAGCTTTAATCGCTTTAGTACCACCAGGTAAATCTTCCATACCTTGAACCATACCACGACGACGGTTTAAGTCACCCATGATATCGCCCATGTAATCTTCTGGCGTTTCTACTTCAACTTTCATGATTGGTTCAAGCAAGATTGGATCTGCTTTCATGAAACCATCACGGAAGGCATAAGAACCTGCCATTTTGAACGACAATTCGTCAGAATCGACATCATGGTAAGAACCATCAAATAGTGTCGCTTTGATACCCACAACAGGGTAACCAGCAAGTACACCATTCTTCATACGTTCTTGAATACCCTTATCAACCGCACCAAAGAATTCTTTAGGTACAGTACCGCCAACAACTTCTTCAGCGAATAGGTATTCTTTACCAGCTTCTTCGACATTCATAGGCTCTAAACGAACATATACATGACCGAATTTACCTTTACCACCAGTTTGACGAACGAATTTACCTTCTTGCTCAACAGTCTTTTTGATTGTTTCGCGGTAAGCTACCATTGGTTTACCAATGTTCGCTTCAACGTTAAATTCACGTTTCATACGGTCAACAAGGATGTCAAGGTGAAGCTCACCCATACCCGCGATGATTGTTTGACCAGATTCCTCGTCTGTGCGAACACGGAACGATGGATCTTCTTTAGCCAAACGACCAAGTGCGATTGACATTTTCTCTTGGTCAGCTTTTGTCTTAGGCTCTACAGCTAAAGAAATTACTGGCTCAGGGAATTCCATACGCTCAAGTGTAATGATGTGTTTCTCATCACACAGTGTATCACCAGTGGTAACGTCTTTAAGACCTACACATGCAGCAATATCGCCCGCGCGAATTTCTTCAACGTCTTGACGTTCGTTTGCGTGCATTTGCACGATACGACCAATACGCTCACGTTTAGATTTAACTGGGTTATAAACTGGATCGCCTTGTTTAAGCACACCAGAATAAACACGTACGAAAGTCAAGTTACCTACGAACTTGTCATTCATAATTTTGAATGCAAGTGCAGAGAACGGAGCTTCGTCAGATGCTTCACGAATCGCTTTAGTTTCAGCTTTGTCGTCAAGAATACCTTCGATTGGCTTAACTTCAGTCGGTGATGGTAAGAAATCAATCACTGCGTCCAACATACGTTGAACACCTTTGTTTTTGAATGCTGTACCACAAAGCATTGGTTGGATTTCACACGCCAATGTTTGCGCACGAATACCTGCAATGATTTGTTCTTTTGACAAGTCACCGTTGTTTAAGTATTCGTCCATCAATTCTTCAGAAGCTTCAGCCGCAGCTTCAACCATGTTGGTACGCCATTCATTAGCAGTATCAACGAGATCAGCCGGGATTTCACCGTATTCGAACTGCATACCTTGAGATGCTTCATCCCAAATGATCTGCTTCATTTCGATCAAATCGATAACGCCTGTGAAGTTTTCTTCAGCGCCAACTGGGATAACCACAGGTACAGGATGTGCACCTAAACGCGTACGCATTTGTTCAACAACACGGAAGAAGTTTGCACCAGTACGGTCCATCTTGTTCACGAATGCTAAACGAGGCACTTTATATTTATTTGCTTGACGCCATACAGTTTCTGACTGAGGTTGAACACCACCTACAGCACAGTAAACCATACATGCACCGTCAAGAACACGCATAGAACGCTCAACTTCGATTGTGAAGTCAACGTGTCCCGGTGTATCAATTACGTTTACACGGTGTTCTGGGTACTGTTTACCCATACCAGACCAAAAACAAGTCGTAGCAGCTGAAGTGATAGTAATACCACGTTCTTGCTCTTGTTCCATCCAGTCCATTGTTGCTGCACCATCATGTACTTCACCAATTTTGTGAGATACACCTGTGTAGAACAAGATACGTTCAGTCGTCGTGGTTTTACCAGCATCAATGTGAGCAGAAATACCAATGTTGCGGTAACGAGAAATTGGGGTTTGACGAGCCATGATTTCTTGCATTCCTAAATTTGTTGTTTAAAACAGGACGCTTTAAGCTGCGAAACAGCTTAAAGCGCTTTGACGACAGTTCAGTGAAACTGAGCTATCCCCACCCTGATTAAGGTCTTTAAACCTATTAGAAACGGTAGTGAGAGAATGCTTTGTTGGCTTCAGCCATACGATGCACGTCTTCACGTTTCTTAACTGCTGAACCCTTACCTTCAGCTGCATCAAGCAACTCACCAGCAAGACGTAAAGCCATCGTTTTTTCAGAACGCTTAGCAGCAGCATCTACTAACCAACGCATAGCCAAGGCAGTACGACGGGATGGGCGTACTTCCATAGGAACTTGGTATGTAGCACCACCAACACGGCGTGCTTTAACTTCGACCATAGGACGAACTTTTTCAAGTGTAGTCTCGAAGAAGTCAACTGGGTCTACTTTGTTTTTTTCTTGAACGCGGTCTAAAGCACCGTAAACGATACTTTCAGCAATAGACTTTTTACCGTCTTGCATTACGTGGTTCATGAATTTAGCGATTGTTTGGCTGCCGAACTTAGGATCCGGAAGGATTTCACGGGCAGCGACTACGCGACGTCTTGGCATTTTAATACACCTAATAAAATTGACACTTCAGGTTTATCCAGCATGAGTACAAAGTGTCATGTACTGCTTCGCTGGCCTTACTACACGTCGCTTGAATTTCACAAAATTAAATGCAGAAATCAGACAAGCGTGACGATAAAGGATTGCGGCTCTAAGAACCTAAGGATAATCTCGAAAGATTATTTCTTAGGACGTTTAGTACCGTATTTAGAACGTGACTGGTTACGATCTTTAACACCAGCGCAGTCTAATGAACCACGAACGGTATGGTAACGTACACCTGGTAAGTCTTTAACACGACCACCACGGATAAGAACAACACTGTGCTCTTGTAAGTTATGGCCTTCACCACCGATGTAGCTAGAAACTTCAAAACCAGAAGTTAAGCGAACACGGCAAACTTTACGCATTGCTGAGTTAGGTTTTTTCGGTGTAGTTGTGTAAACACGTGTACAAACACCACGACGTTGTGGACAAGCCTTCAACGCAGGAACTTTTGATTTTTCAATCAAAGTTGTACGACCCTTACGGATCAACTGATTTGTTGTTGCCATTTGGCAATTCTCCCGTTAAATTAAAGCCCTCAAAAATACTACTTTTTGAGGGCATGCAATTGTATGCCAAGAAGCAAAAATGGTCAACATTCAACATTGAATCAAATATTGACCATTTCACTATTTCACACGTGTTTATCAGTGAGAATAGGCGTTCTGACGAGTGCTTAAGATTGCGGGTTTTTTGTAATAGAAGGTGTCTCAGATTTGACGTCTGCTTTTACAGGCGTTTTTTTCTTCACCACCACTTTCGGTACATCTTTTTTAGCTTCAGTCAAAACCTCGCCTTTGCTTGCAGTTTCATCTGGCTCAGCTTCAGTTTTAGACTGCTTTAACTCCGCCAATGCTACTTTTGATTGATCCTCTTCTAATTTTTTTGTCTCGGCATGATCATCATGAGCTTCGACATGTTGTTCAGCCAACTTTTTGATGCCTTCCTCTATTGATACAGGTTCTTCTTTCTGCGCATCCGATTTATGTTCTACTCGAACAGCACTAATCGTTTCATTTTCAAGTTCAACACTGACTGGGTGTTGCGGTTCAACTAAAGATTCGACCCGAGACTCAGTTTCTGAAGCCGATTGTTTTGAACTTTCTGGTTCTGGACTGGATAGTAAGCCTTGAGCTTGGGATTTTGCCACACCCTTTTCAAAAGCACTCAGCACATCCAATTTTTCATCAGGATGCTGAAGCAGATATTGCTGCGCATGTGAGAAAATATGCTGTGCCTTGATACTTGCTTCATCGACCAGTTTCCAACTATATACTGCACCAATACCCGCACCTGCCAAAGGTGTCAATTTAGATAACACTGAAATTTGCGGAATGTGGTTTAACCAAGACCATTTGAAAGTGCCGTCTTCGTTGCTTAACCATTGACGAATTTTGTCAAAGTCATTGCTTGAACCCAACATGGTTTGAAGTTGACGTGTATCTTGGGTCTGCAACACATTGGAAAAAGTACGAAGAGCAATTAATAGTGTTTGTTTTTCAGCAATCGAACCTAAATCTACTTCTTTAAACACATACTCTACAATCTCTTGCTCTTTACTGCGGTTCAACTCAAAACCATGCGCGCGACCTGACTGATAAATGGTTCGCAGCGTCAATGCCAAAGATAAAGGAATATCTAGAGCGGTACCGACTACACCAGATGCCCCTGTAATTGCGCCTTGTACAGCAGCGAGGGTTTTATTTTGGTTGGCAAGTGCCTGTGCAATACGATCAGAGCGAGCTGAATCTTGCGACAACTCAGTTAATGCTTTTGCACCCACTTCTTTTAAAACATGCTCGACCGAACTACTTTCTGAAACAAAGTCATTGAGCTTATTAAAAAAGAAATCTGCAATTTTATTGTTCAGATTCGGTGAGATTAAGGACGCCACATTGTTTACTTTACTATAATGACGCCCTAGCAATTGCTGTGTCACTTTTGGAACATGGGTTCGGAACATTTGCTGTGGATTTTCACCGTGTTTTTTTTCAGTCACTTTTTCAGTCATTTTCTCGGTCATAGTCTTCTCATTGTCATGGATATAAATAACGTTGTGATATTCAGGGTCTTGCTTTAAAGGAGCAATTGAACCCGGTGCAACATGATTGATTAAGTCTAATCCTGTTGTACTGAGCTCTTTAGCCACTCCAAAAGCTTTGGAGATTAACCCTGTGCCGTGCTTATTATTAGAATTTGCCATGTAGAGTCTTTCCTTTTAGAGGATCACTTTTCATTAAAATACTATGTGTAGTCAAGATTTAACTCCACTTTAATGTGTTTCAATTGGTTGACGATTGGTGAACACTCTTGCCAGTCTATGATTTCCAGATCCGACATTGATTTGCCATAAGAATTTAAAATGCTTTCTGATATTATTACCCTAAATTTTGACAAAAGTAATGTAGTCGATAGAACTTAGGTGTAAGACAATAACACCACTATCTGATTTAGATTACTCAATCATCACCACAATAAGGAATTGTAGATGAAACGTGTTGTAATCACTGGCATGGGCATTAACTCATGCATTGGTAATACATTGGAAGATGTGACTCACTCTTTGCAAAATGGGGTTTCAGGGACACGTTTTAACCCAACTTATGAACAATTAAATTTCAAAAGTCACGTGAGTGCTGCAGCAGAACAAAATTTTGATGGCATTGACCGTAAACTGAAACGTTTTATGGGCGTATGTGCAATGTATGCATATAACTCAGCACTTGCGGCGGTTGAACATGCAGGCTTAAAAGCAGAAGATCTTGCAGGCAATCCACGCTATGGTATTGCGGGTGGCTCAGGCGGTGGTTCGACCGCATCTGTCATTGAAATGAATGAATTACTACAAACGAAAGGCGCACGTAAAGTGGGTCCTTTCTTCGTTCCTCGCAACATGTCAAACACCATTACTGCAAACGTAGGTGTAGCATTCAAATTACAAGGCGTGGCACACTCAATTACCAGCGCATGTGCAACGTCAGCTGATGCGATTGGTTATGCGTACAACCTGATTCAAATGGGTAAACAAGATTTAATGCTTGCTGGCGGTGGTGAAGAAGACCATTGGTCTCAAAGCTTATTGTTTGATGCGATGGGTGCACTGTGTTCAAAATATAACGATTCACCTGAAACGGCATCTCGTCCTTATTCAGCAGATCGTGATGGGTTTGTGATTGCTGGCGGTGGTGGCTTTGTGATTTTAGAATCACTTGAACATGCGCAAGCACGTGGTGCCAATATTTTGGCTGAAGTTGTAGGCTATGCAGCAAACTCTGACGGTGCTGATATGGTTGCACCAAGTGGTGAAGGCGCAACGCGTTGTATTTTATTGGCACTTGATGAAGCGAAGCAGCACGGCGTTGAAAAAATTGACTATGTGAATACCCATGGTACATCAACTCCTGCTGGTGACATCACAGAACTTCAAGCCATGGGCCGTGCATTTGGTGAAGGTCAAGTTCCGCCACTGAGCTCAACTAAATCTATGACAGGTCATAGCTTGGGCGCTGCTGGTGTTCAAGAAGCGATTTATTCTGTACTGATGATGCAAAACGATTTTATTGCCCCAAATATTAACGTGACAGAACTCGATGAAGGCACAAAAGGCTATGACATCGTACTTGAAAAACGTGACGCAAAATTGAATACTGTGATGAGCAACAGTTTTGGTTTTGGCGGTGTAAATGCTTGCCTCATTTTCAAAAAATGGGAAGGCTAAATTAAGCGCTACTGATTGAGCGCAGCGGCGCTCAATCAGCATCCGCACCGCCCTTTTTTAAGGGTGAATTCATGGATGCTCCATCAGATGCTTTCCTTTGGGTAAAAGCGCTACACATTATTGCCGTGGTATGTTGGTTCGCTGCGCTGTTCTATTTACCTCGGCTTTTTGTTTACCATGCCATGAGTGATGATGCATTAAGTCATGAACGCTTTCAGATCATGGAGCGTAAATTGTATCGCGGTATTATGTGGCCTGCCATGCTTGCAACATTGATCACCGCGCACTTTTTGGTGGATTGGGGCGATGCCACCCAGCATTACCATGAAGCGTTGTGGTTTTATCTTAAAGTTGGATTGGTAGGTTTGTTGGTCATTTATCATTTGGTTTGCGGGTATTACCGTAAAAAACTGATGTTAGATGCGCATTACAAATCACATAAGTTTTGGCGTTATTTCAATGAAATGCCGACTTTAATATTATTTGCAGTGGTCATTTTGGTGGTGGTAAAGCCCCAATTTTAACTGCATATTTAAGGGTCAATAAAAAACCTCCGAATTCGGAGGTTTTTTATTGATACGCTTTTAATGTATTAATGTTAAATGAATTACTTACCGCTGAGTCTATGAATACGTGGCTTATAGAGCACACGATAGGTGATTGCTAATAAAATCAGCCATAATGGGCTAATCATCAAGGCTTTAAGCGTATCTGGCTCTAAACTCAAGATCACGAGCGCAAACAATAAGAATGTCAAAACCACATAAGACATCCAAATACCGCCTGGCATTTTAAAGGTTGATTTCTCATGCAACTCAGGACGCAGTTTACGGTAACGGATATAGCACACCATAATAATCGCCCAAATACTAATAAACAGAATCACGCAGAGTGAACTGGCCAAAGTAAAGGCTTCCATGGTGTTGGGTACGAAATATTGAAAAGCGGCCCCAATCATAATAAAGGCACAGGAAAAGAACAGTCCTTTTGCAGGCACTGCTCTACTCGATAATTCAGCCAGTGCTTGAGGTGCTTGACCATCACGTGCCAATCCAAACAACATACGACTGGTTGAGAACACACCACTGTTCATGGATGACATGACTGAAGATAACACCACTAAATTCATGATCAATGCTGCACCGCCAATCCCTGCGAATAGGAATAGGCTCACAAATGGGCTCTTATCGGCAGGAATCATATTCCACGGTGTGACCGACATGATCATGACCAAAGACAATACATAAAAAATAATAATACGTGTTGGAATGGCATTGACAGCTTTCGGTAAATTTTTCTCAGGGTCTTTGGTCTCTGCGGCCATTGTCCCAAGTAATTCAACGCCAACGAAAGCAAACATCGCAATCTGGAAACCTGCTAAGAAGCCCATACCGCCTTTCGGGAACATGCCACCATGCGACCAAATATTGCTAAAACTCGCCACTGAGCCATTTGGTGCTTGAAAGCCAGTAAATACCATAAATATCCCGATACAAATCAAGCCGACAATGGCTAAAATTTTGATCAATGCAAACCAAAACTCAATTTCACCAAACAGTTTTACGGTGACCAAATTGATTGCCAAGATAAACAGGACACATCCTACACTAATGGCTGCTTGCCCCATTGGGGTAAACATCTGATCGGGTGGCAACCAAAAGCTGAGATAATTAATAATGGCGGCTAAATCCGCAATCCCGACCAAAACCCAACCCAGCCAATATGACCATCCAATATAATAACCTGCACCTGGACCGATCAAATCATGTGCCATATCGATAAAAGATTTGTAATGGAGGTTAGACAGCAATATTTCGCCTAATGCACGCATCAGGAAGAAAAACATGCCACCAATTAACATGTAAATAATAATAATTGAGGGTCCAGCCAAGGAAATCGTTTTTCCTGAGCCCATAAATAAACCCGTACCAATGGCGCCACCAATTGCGATTAACTGTAAATGGCGATTGGACAATTTTCGCTGTAACTCATGGGGAGATGAAGATTCATCAAAATTGTTTGTTGTTGTCATTTTCAACTTCCTTTTAAAGCATTGAAAACCACCCAGTGCTCAGAAGGGATTCCTCTCCCTTATGAGCACTGAGTTGAATACGTGAATTATAAACAAATTTAAATGTGTTGCTGTTCAGGTATTCATCGTCTTTTGTCTTATTTAAAAAATCAGGTAACTTCTTGACAGTTATTGCGCTGCAATCACTGCAATTTCAATGAGCCATGCTGGATTGACCAAGTCAGCTTGAATGGTTGCGCGAGAAGGTGGTACACAGCCCTGCATCCACTCGACCCAAAGTGCATTAACCTTTGGAAAATCATCGAGATTTTTTACAAACAGTTGCGCAGAGAGTAGTCGAGATTTATCTGTACGCGCTTGTGCCAATAATGCATCAATGGTTGCAAGAACATCCTTGGTTTGTAGTTCAATATCATTTGCAGTGATTTTTGGCACTTGTCCTGACAAATAAACAGTTTTATTGAAAACAGTGACCGCGCTCATGACTGCGGTGCTGTTCATTTTTTCGATATCTGCATGTGACATATGCATTTCCTTATGTTGTATTGAGTAGCTGTTGCTATTTAATCATTTAAATCGTTTTTTTGAAAAAGCCGTTTCGACAATGAACGTTCTTGTTTATGTTCTAAGCTTATGGCTCAATTTGAAACGCTACCCTTGCCGTAACACCGCACATTAGCTCATAACCCACCGTGCCTGAACCTGCTGCAACCTCATCGATGGGCAAGACCGCACCTTGAGACGACCGTCCCCAAAGCACCACTTCACTGCCAATATCTGCATGGGGCAGATGACTTAAATCCACTGCTAGCATATCCATACTAACTCGACCGAGTATTTGGGTTTTTTGTGAATCTACCAGTACAGACGTGCCTGTCTGAGTAGTGCGCTGATAACCATCTGCATAACCGCACGCCACAACACCGATACGCATGGCATGCTTGGCAATAAAGCGTGAACCATAACCAATACTTTGCTCAGCTTCGATCAGTTGAATGGCAATAATTTCACTGCGAAGTGACATCGCAGGTTGAAGGTTCCAGTCTTGAATGCTATGCGCTGGATAATCTGGAGCGCTACCGTAAAGCATAATTCCACTACGAATCACATCCGATTGCAGTTGATTTTGATATCTGAGTATTGCAGCGCTGTTGCTGATGGAACACTTGCCTGCCAAGCCATGAATGGTTGACTCAAATGTTTTGACTTGATAATCCACTCCTGATTCGCCTAAACGTTCACCGTCAGCATCGGAGAAATGGGTCATATGGGTTATTGATTCAATGCAGGGAAGCTTTGCCAGTCTATGCCAAGCAGCGCGATATACTTTAGGGTCAAACCCGAGACGATTCATTCCACTGTTCATTTTTAAAAATATATCAAATGATGCTGGCATTGATGAATGATGTTGAGAAAATAGCTCTAACCACTCAATTTGAAGCTCATTATGAACAGTAAAATCGAGTTGTAATTCGGCGCACTCATCTAATTCATGCGCCTGAAACACACCTTCGAGCAATAAAATTTTGCCTGTCCAGCCCAAGTTTCGCAGTCGACGTGCTTCTGCAATATCCAGTAAAGCAAAACCATCGGCAGATTTAAACGCTTCAAACACGCGTTCAATACCATGCCCATAAGCATTGGCTTTGACCACGGCAAAGACTTCACGATCTGGCATCGCTTGACGCGCTACGGATAGGTTATGGCTGAGCGCTTGCGTGTGAACAATTGCAGTAATTGGGCGAGACATACATTCATCCTTGAATCAGTTTTTAACATTTGATTTTTCATTTTTTATTTTTTTAATCATATATATTCAAACTAAGTGCACTTAGATTCGTTCAAAGTGCACCCCATGACTTAAGCGTTACGCAGCATTCGGATAACGCTGAATAGATAAACCTTCGGTATTGATATCCGTTTTATGGTTCATGACCAAATCGCTGATCAATTTACCTGAACCACATGCCATGGTCCAACCCAGTGTGCCATGACCAGTATTTAAAAACAGATTACTAAAGCGTGTTGCACCAATAATTGGCGTGCTGTCTGGGGTCATTGGGCGTAAGCCTGTCCAGAAGCTGGCTTGTTGCATATCACCACCTGGAAATAGATCTTGAGTCACCATTTCTAAGGTTGCACGGCGGTCCATATTTAAACCATGATTAAAGCCACTCAGCTCTGCCATGCCACCCACGCGAATTCTTTGATCAAAACGTGTAATCGCAATCTTGTAGGTTTCATCCAAAACAGTAGACTGAGGTGCAAAAGCAGCATCCACAATCGGAATGGTCAGTGAGTAACCTTTCACTGGATAAACAGGCAAATCTAGGTTCAACGGTTTTAAGAAATCGCGTGAATAACTCCCAAATGCCAAGACATAACGATCTGCAGTCAAGACTTCACCATTAACTACAACACCTTTAATTTCATTGCCTTCCAGCACCAGTTTTTCAACATTTTGGTTGAATTTAAAGTCAACACCCATCTTTTTGGCGATGTTGGCTAAAGCATTGGTGAACATGTAGCAGTCGCCCGTTTCATCGTTCGGTAAATGTAAGCCACCCACCAATTTATCTTTAGCAAATTCAAGCGCAGGTTCTACTTTGGCCAACTCATCTTTCAATAAGAGTTGATGCTCTACACCACATTCTTTAAGGACTTGAATATCACGTTGTACCGCATCAAGTTGAGCGTCGTTACGGAAAACTTGTAAGGTGCCTTTTGATCGGTTTTCGTAGCTGATACCCGTTTCTTTACGCAGTTCACGTAAGCAATCACGACTATATTCAGCAACACGTGTCATGCGCTCTTTGTTAATGGCGTAGCTATTTGGATTACAGTTTTTCAGCATTTGTGCCATCCACTGTAATTGCCACATACTGCCATCCATATTGATCGCTAAAGGCGCATGATGTTGAAACATCCATTTTACAGCTTTAAAAGGAATGCC
Source organism: uncultured Acinetobacter sp. (assembly GCA_964579445.1). Taxonomy (GTDB): domain Bacteria; phylum Pseudomonadota; class Gammaproteobacteria; order Pseudomonadales; family Moraxellaceae; genus Acinetobacter. The sequence goes on along the minus strand of CAZOGM010000019.1, from coordinate 38,075 downwards.
TGGCGCTGCCCAAGGCGTTGAATAACCTGGTGAGATTTGACCTGCATTACCAAAGCTGGTTTCTTCAGCAGGACCCGCTTGACGGTCAAGCACGGTCACCGTTGCACCCTGTTGTGCGAGGTAGTACGCACTAGCAACACCAATCACACCACTACCCAATACGATTACGCGCATATTCAGTCCCTCGAGCACCTATAGTTTATTTACCTAGTATATTTTGAGTTCAATAGTTTTTTTCACTGTTTTAAAGGCTATAATCTAGGTAATTCTATGGATTTATCCTGAAAAAAATCTAAAAAAAGGAAAATAATGGTGCGTAAATTAGACCGTATTGATCTACAAATTTTAAAGATCTTACAAACAGATGGGCGTATCGCAATCAGTGAATTGGCCGCTCGAGTGAATTTATCGACCACACCGTGTTCTGAACGGGTAAAACGCTTAGAACGTGATGGCATCATCATGGGCTATTACGCTCGACTGAACCCTGAATTGGTGGATCGAAATTTATTGGTTTTTTTGGAAATCAAACTCTCTGCAAAATCGGGTGATGTATTTGATCAAGTGGCGCGTGATTTGGTTGAAATTCCAGAAGTGTTGGAATGCCATCTTATTTCAGGGGAATTTGATTATTTGGTCAAAGCACGCTTAAAAGAAATGAGTGCTTATCGACGCTTGCTGGGCGACTTACTCAAAAAACTCCCCTCTTCAGCGTCTTCGCACAGTTATATCGTGATGGAAGAAGTGAAAGAAACCTTATATCTCGATTTGCAATAAACCACGTTTTTTATTTAAATTTTCATTTTAATTTTATCTTTGTTTGAATCTATCAGGACACTCTAAATGCTGAAAAAATTACTGTCGAGCTTTGGCGTACAAGGAGTACAAGTCGATACAATTTTACATAATCCAATCCTTCAGGCGGGTCAGAGCCTTTCTGGTGAAATTCATTTCAAAGGCGCGGCGAGCAATAAACAGATCAATGGCATTCATTTACAGCTGATGACCACAGCAGAAGTTGAATCAGGCGATCATGAATTTAATCAGTCACTTTGCATTGCACAGTGGCATGTGAGCGGCGCTTTTGAGTTACAAGCAAATCAAGTACATCAATTTCCTATCCATATTCAGTTGCCTTTTGAAACGCCGATGACTGAAGTACAGTGCCGACGTAATGCTTCGCGTGTTTGGTTGCATACGCATTTGGATATTGACTGGGGTGTCGATGCGACCGACAAAGATTTTTTAAGTATCGCGCCTACACCGTGTATGCAAAATTTTCTTGTGGCAATGCAACAGTGCGGATTTCAGTTAAATACGATTGATGTGGAAAAAGGACAATTGCGAGGCAATGGCTTTCACTCTACCATTGGCTGTTACCAAGAATTAGAATTTAAGCCCAATGGCTATTTTAGCGGCATCAACGAAGTTGAAGTGTCATTTGTAGCAGAAGCACATCAAACCCATGTGTTATTTGAGGTGGATCGCACGTTCCGCGGTGATGGTTTTAAAAGCATTAGCATTCCGCATCATCTTGCAGACGTTGCCAACATTGCACACGAGATCAAACGCGTTTTATCACTTTAAAATGAGGCTTTGCTGATTTCAAAATTAGACTCAATATTTTAAGCGCTAAACATGAGCTGCTAAATTTAAGCAGCTCAGTTATTTTCAGTTAGTCCAACTGTGCGATCAAATCTGAAAATTTGGTAATTCTTGCTTTCGGCTTTGCTGCGATAAGCTCTGCATCCGAACCATAACCATACTCAACCGCGATGGTGTCTATGCCGTGACGGCGTGCCCCGAAAATATCATGCTCACGATCCCCCACCATAATGCATTCACTTGGGTCTAATTTTTCTTGTTCTAAAATATAGCCTATCAAATCGCCTTTATTGGTTCGATCACCATTAAGCTCACTGCCATACGCATATTCAAAATATTCAAGTAAATTGAAATGATCTAAGATTTGACGTGCATACACTTCGGGTTTTGCCGTGGCTAAAAATAAACGATAGCCCCGATTTTTAAGTGTTTCTAGCGTTGCTTTTACATCTTCAAATACATGGTTTTCAAATAAACCTGTCACGGCAAAACGCTCCCGATAACCTAAGAGTGCCTGCTCTGCCAATACATCAGTCACATCCACGTTCAGTAGTTTAGCCAGTGATGCTTTGAGCGGTGGACCAATAATCCAGTCGATATTCTCAGATTCAGGAATAGGATGACCCACCTTATTTAAACCATAACGTGCAGAGGTGGTGATCCCCACTTTTGGATCAGTTAACGTCCCATCGAGATCGATTAATATGTTCTTAATCACAGCCTAGCCCTTTCCCTTTTATTTTCTATCGAATTAGTATCGAGACTTCGCTCAAAGTTGCCTATACTAACGCAAAATTGTGAATCAAGGACATTGTTGTGCGCCCTACTGTACTGTGCTTTTCGGGTTTGGACCCATCTGGTGGTGCTGGCTTACAAGCAGATATTGAAGCCATTGGTCAAAGTGGTGCACATGCTGCTATTGCGTGTACTGCGCTTACCATCCAAAACTCACAACAGGTTTTTGGTTTTGAAGCCACATCAAAACAACTATTGCTCGCACAAGCCAATGCCGTGGTAAATGATTTACCCATTAAAGTAGTGAAATCTGGCATGCTCGGCACCACCGACAACATTGCAGCTTTAGCAGAGTTTCTAGGTGAACATCCTGATTATCTTTATGTGCTAGATCCTGTGTTGGTCGCCAACAGCGGTGGTTCACTGGGCAATCAGGAAACTCTGGTTAAAGCTTTTATGCAGTTGCTTCCACTTGCAGATCTGGTGACCCCCAACACAGTCGAGCTTCGTGCTTTAACTGGACTTGATGACTTAGACGCGGCAACCGCAAAGCTGTTTGATCTGGGTGCAAAAGCAGTTTTGGTCAAAGGCGGGCATGAAGACACGCCTGAATATATTCGCAATGCTTTGTATGAACATGGCAAACTCATTTCAGAAACTCAGTGTCCAAGACTTGAGGGCGAATACCATGGCTCGGGTTGCTCTTTGGCAAGCTTTATCGCAGGACGACTTGCCCAAGGCGATCGCATTCAAGATGCTGTGAATCATGCCGAAACCTGGTTATTTGGCGTATTAAAAAAAGCAGATATTCCAGTTGAAGGCGGGCAAAGGATTCCAAAACGCTTCTAAGTGAAAGCCCTGATTGATTCAGGGCTTTTTCAAATCTGAACAAAAAATTTAAGAGATTTCTTTGCGTTTTTTTAAGTTTTCAATATGAATGCGATCGGTCTTCCATGATTTTTCTAACACTTCTTTTTCAATACGCAGTCGAATTCGCTGCATTCTCATTCGGCTAATCACTTCTGTGTCAAAGCCTTTGACATAATCAACCCAACTTGCGCCTTTGAAAACATTGGCAGGCATCTCTGTCTTAAACTCACAATCTGGCATAAACACGATCACTGAATGAATATGCTCAACATCGACCAAGTCTTCTAAAACAGTGCGTAGTACCTTTTCATGTTTATAGTTTTGATGCAGGGGATTTTGAAACTTATAGCGTTTCTTATAAATCTGCTGTGTCCAATTTTTCTGACGCTCCCCGCCAAAAATCCAACCTTTATAGTTTTTGGTTTCAATCACAAAAATACCATAAGGACTAATCAGGATATGATCGATTTGCGTGGTTCCCGCACGATCATCTGGCAAAGTACAATCGTTGAGTAAAATATAATCTCCTTTTAAATATAATTTAACGTGGGTACTGACCGCAAGTTCACCGAATTTTCCTTTTAAATACGGCTTAAAAAATTGAAGTAAGCCAATCCCGATGAAAATGAATACCACCCACCACAGGTTTGAAAATACTGAACTGAAGATTTGATTAGGTAAATTTTCCATCTTATTGTTCTACTTTTTAATGATGAATAACAATAGCATAGTCTATTAAAATTAAAGCGACTCAAGCTGCAACAAAATGTGCTTATTTTCAAGTCCACCGGCAAAGCCCACCAAACGACCATTTGAACCAATTACCCGATGACAGGGCGCAATAATGGAAATAGGATTGCGACCATTAGCAGCACCTACGGCTCTCACAGCTTTGGCGTTGCCCATCTGAACAGCAATTTCTTGATAAGTCCGTGTTTCACCATATGGAATCGCAATCAAAGCTTGCCAAACTTGTTTTTGAAATGATGTGCCTTGAAAATTTAAAGGAATATCAAATACTTTGCGCTGACCTTGAAAATATTCGTCTAATTGCTGTTTAGTACTGACCAATATTGGATGCACATCATCTTGTATTAACTCAGGTAAAATCACGCGATTTACTTTTTCATTTTGCCATAAGACCGCAACCAGTGCATGATCATCTGCTACCAATTTGAGCTGACCGACTGGCGAACTCATGTCTAAAAAAGCCAGTGTTGAAGCCAAATGTTGTTTTGATTGTAAATTTCTCATTCGAGATCCATAAAATTATGAAGATATTTTCATTAACACCAAACCCGAAATAATCAGCACTGCGGCCAACATTCTCATGGCAGATGTAGGCTCACCTAAGATAAAAATCCCCAGAAGGAAGGAGCCGACTGCACCAATTCCTGTCCAAATAGTATACGCTGTCCCCAGGGGTAACGTTCGCATCGCATAAGCCAATAGTACGAAGCTTAAAATCATAAAAATCAGTGTAATAATGCTGGGGGTCAGTTTGCTAAAGCCTTCGGACATTTTCATCGAATATGCCCAAACAATTTCAAATAGACCCGCCAGTAACAATGCCATCCACGCCATGTTCAGCGCCTCAAATATAAAATAAAGATAAACACAACAATGCACTCATCAAAACCCGAAGACGGACAAGAATTTCTTGTGTTGATGACAGCTTCATCAGAATAAGATCAGATACGATGAGTACTGCCGCGAACATTCGTAAGGCAGATGCAGGCTCACCAAGTATTAAAATACCCACTAAAAAAGAGCCAATCGCGCCGATTCCCGTCCAAATAGTATAAGCCGTGCCTAAAGGCAAACTCTTCATGGCAGTAGCCAGTAAAGCGAAACTCAAAATCATGAAAAATAAGGTGATGACACTCGGGATAAATTTACTAAAACCTTCAGACATTTTCATCGAATATGCCCAAACAATTTCAAATAGACCAGCGAATAAAAGAATAATCCAAGCCATGATCGGCGCTCCAACTAAATAAAATTAGTCAGGTCGTCCTGACGTTTTTTCTTGTTTTGCAGAGGAAGCTCAGCAATACAAGGGAGGTCGTTCCCCCTCTTTTCATAGATTCAATTATAGATAAAATCGAATTATTTTCAAACAGGCGTTATTTCTAAACCAAATTTAATATATTCCACAACATCTTGCAGCTCAGTACGTATTAAAACGACTGCTACTTTTGAATAAAATTAAATCTCGATCTTTTATTCATAATAATCACCATCATTCAAAAATCATATTTTTAATCTAAATGTTGTTGGGTGTTATACACAATCATTTAAATTTAAAAGCAAGGGCACACTTATGAATATTTATGCATTTAATTAAACCTTTTTATTATTTTTTGTACAACCCTACATTTATATAAATTTAATCACAAATTCAGGTTAAGCCTTACAGATCAATGCCACCTAACCGTATAAAAAGAACTAAATTGAGTTCTTTTTATACAATTTATGTCTAAATTATAAGCCATTGCTATGTAAGTGATTAAAGAATAATCGAGTTATCCCTCGGGTTATCAACACAGATATCCACCAACTTAACCACAAAGTTATCCACAAACAGCGATGACTTATTCAAATATGGATTAAACTTGAATTGAGCCCGCTTTAGACAATTCCAAGCGCATCTCATCAATCACTGTTTTATAATCAGGCTTGCCAAAAATTGCAGAACCTGCCACAAACATATCGGCACCCGCCTCCGCAATTTCACGGATATTGGCTGGTGTTACCCCGCCATCGACTTCTAAACGAATATCACGACCAGACGCATCAATAATTTTGCGAGCTTGACGGAGTTTTTCTAAAGTCATTGGAATAAATTTTTGCCCCCCAAAACCTGGGTTCACACTCATTAATAAAATTTGATCAACTTGATCCAGCACATAATCCAAATAATGAAGTGGCGTTGCCGGGTTAAATACCAAGCCAGCTTTTGCACCACCCGCTTTGATCAACTGTAGTGAGCGATCAATATGTTCTGATGCTTCTGGGTGAAAAGTAATGATGTCTGCGCCAGCTTCTATAAAATCACCAATCATGCGATCTACGGGAGACACCATCAAATGCACATCAATCGGCGCTTGAATGCCATATTTTTTGAGTGCCTTACATACGCCCGCACCAAAAGTTAAATTCGGCACATAATGGTTATCCATCACATCAAAATGTACAACATCCGCACCCGCCTCTAGAACATTTTCAACTTCTTGCCCTAAACGGGCGAAATCTGCAGATAAAATTGAAGGTGCGATTAAAAATGATTTGGACATGACAGATCCTGACTCAGTATGATGTATTGAATAGCGTGATTATAACAAACTTAAGCCTCGGTATTATTTCAAGTCGGATCATTTTATTGATCAGCAGCATTCAATATTCCACTGAATGTATTTACTGATTTACTGAATGTATTGCAAAGCTGTGTTCTATTCCCGTGACTGTAAACCATCCCCAACTCTGCTAATCTCAAAATCATAAAATAGTCATGAGCAGATTGGACATGAAAAGTTCTACCCACATTGCAACCTTAGATGCTAAGCGCATTGCCAAACGTTTGCTGAATCACTGGAAACATAAATTCGAAGTTGCAGAAACCGAAGAGCAGTTTAGTATTTTTATGCCTAAAGCCACCGTTGTGCTAAATGCTCAAGATGAGCATTTATCCGTTCAGATTCATACAGAAGATGCGGATAATACTGTGCTTGAAAATGTAGTTTTGGATCATCTAAATCGTATGGCACAGCAAGCGTTCCAAGCAGATTGGTCACATACTGTTTAAATCCATATGGATTCATTTTAGTCTTTAAAAAACCATCGCTTAAATTCACTCTTTAGCGATGGTTTTTATTGAGTTCAAACTTATTGAGCGATTTATTTCGCGTGACTGGCTTCAAACTCACGAACCATTTTGATGCGCTCTGCTGTCGCAGGATGACTGGATAACGCACTCATCCAGCTCGATTGTTCAGCCTCTTCTTCTGCATCTTCGCTCATCCGCTGTAAGAAATTTGCAAAATGTGAAGTTTCAATCTGGTTTTTATGCATTAGCTTTAACGCATATAGGTCAGACTCTTGTTCGAAGTTACGTGAGTAACCCGCACCTACAATCGCAACAGGAACAGTGGTCATCAGATCTGAGCTGTCGCCTGTAATGGCGATATACAGTACGCTAAAGCCTAAACTGGACAATGCTTGTTGTAGACTATGACGCTCCAATAAATGGGCTTGTTCATGGGCCAATACACCAATGATTTCTTGATCACTATGAGCCAATTCGACCAATTCATCGGTTAAAATAATCGTATTGTTGGGCAGTGCCAAAGCATTGGCTCCAAGCTGATCGCCTGCACGGAACTTTAATGTTGCAGGTTTATTTTCTGCCACGAGCTTCATATAGGCAGCGCGAATTTGATCTTGTCGCGCTTTTGGCAATGTGCTCGGCTTGGTATAATCCATGACATATTCTTCAGCCTGCCCCCCTAAACGGTTTAAGGTGTTTTCAGGCAGTTGGAACGCGATCACTTTAGACGCTGTAGGTACACCCCACTTGATCAAGGCGAAACCCAAAGCAAGTACGAATATCACACTAAAAATAATCAGTGATGGTGTTCGTTCAAGACGCCAAACTTTATGGTGAAAACTTTTATGATCAATCGGCAGCCACTCAGGAAGCGTTTGGCTATGCAGTTCAATCCGTGCATCATTTTCCAATTCAATCACAGGATTACGCTGACCAATGGTGCCAAATAAAGCCATTTGATCGGCATGATATTTCTGTCTTTTCAACACACCGTCTTGCTGATATTCAACCAAGATATGATCTGTATCCAAAGCGCTTAGACTCGCCTGATGAGGCTTAGAAATCACCCCATCATAATAAGTGACGGAAACAGCTTGCTTCAAAGTCTCTCTCCTTTACTTATAGCGAAATATCTAAATCGAAAATATCGCTAATCTCTTCTGCAATCGCACTGTGATCATTCTGTGCAATATTGATCATGAGATTTGGATCATCATGTAAGGTTAATGTTAAAGACTCAACCTGATAACGATATAACCGAATTGCGGCCCAAGCCGACATTAGACCAATACTTAAAATTTTAATAATCCAGTTACTGGCAATAATCCATGCATAGCGCCATTGATTGGCACTGGTTCTAAATTCACTGCTGTTAATGGCTGTACTGTTCCATGTGGTTATAAAGATTCGCGCTTGAATTAAAGGACCGACAAACAACATACCTGCAATATAAGTCATTAAAATTAGATTGATCAACGTATCGCTGCCAAAGCCACCGCTCATGGATAGAATAAATGCAGCTACCACACCCAAGCCCAATAAGACCGCCATAAACATCAAAATTGGAACATATACGGCACGCATATAACTTGGCCAATCCGTATTTAATTTAAACTTGAGTTGCCCTACATATAGATGATTGATGGTGTAGCGCTTATACAGCCAAATCGCCACAGGGGTAAAAATCCCCAAGCTAAAAATAACAATCAAGGCAGCAATAAAAAACTGCGTATAGGCCTGCTTACTGGTGCCTTCAAAATAGAATCGACTGTTGCCAAATTTACTGTTACGGGCATTAAATCGAATCGTGGCTCTCACCAGCCACGGTAAAGCCAGATAAATAAATAAACCACCAAAGGCTGCAATTGTCATTTCCATATAGGAAGCGACGGCAAATACCCCCCATATGCTGAGAGCAATCAAACGTCCAATTAAAATTTTGGTGGGCACACCAGTAAAGTCAAAGAAGCGATGAAAAAACTCGGTATTGTTGTAAAAATAACGTAACCGTCTGACTTTCGCCCAAGGTGCATATAAACTTAAAGTGGCAATGGTCAGTAAAATATTTACGATCCAAATACCAAAATACTCCATTGCTTGCCCATGAAATCTAAATTTAAACTCACGCCCCATATATACAGGACGGTTTAAATCTTCTTCAGACAAAGGAAAGGGTGATTGAAGCTCAGGTAAATTCGGGGGTATTGATGGATTTTGCGAGTGCTGCATTATTATTCTCTGTTATATATCATTTTTAAATAAAGAATTTGTTCAATTAAATTTTTAGCTAAACAAGAAAAGTTCTGGTCTCGTATCTGTAATCATCTTTCATCAGGAGCACATCAAGTCATGCTCCTGATGATTCTACTTTATTTCTGAAGCTGTAACGCATGAAATTGTAGATGATCATCCATAAAGGTTTGTATGAAAAAATATCCATGATCGTAGCCCGCATGTTCTCGCAAAATGAGCTTTTGACCGACTTTTTTACATGCTTCTTGCATTTGAGCAGGATGTAGCTGACTATAAAATTGATCTTCTAAACCTTGATCAATCAAGATCTCAGTAAATAATGCACCCTTGGTTAAGATCAACTGAACTGCATCATGCGCAGACCAAGTGTTTTCATCCGAACCTAAATATGCACTAAAAGCTTTTTGTCCCCAAGGGCAATCACTCGGAGCACAAATAGGTGCAAATGCAGAAACAGATTTAAATTTTTCTGGATATTTCCACGCCAAAGTCAAAGCGCCATGTCCGCCCATACTGTGGCCGAACACTCCCACTGCATCAGGCAAAATAGGAAGCTCCGCCAAGATTAATGGATATAATTCTTCCACTAAATAGCTTTCCATTTGAAAATGTTCAGCCCAAGGTGCTTGAGTCGCATTGATATAAAAACCCGCACCTTGACCAATATCCCAAGAATCGCCTTGTTCTACCGTGTCACCCCGAGGTGAAGTATCTGGACTGATTAAAATTAAACCAAGCTGCGCAGCCAAACGCTGTGCGTGCGCTTTAATCACAAAAGTGTCTTCAGTACAGGTGAGTCCAGCAAGATAATACAAGGCAGCACAAGGCTGACCTTCGAGCGCTTGCGGTGGCAAAAAAACTGAAAATTTCGTAGTTCCCTTCAAATAGCGAGATTCAATTTGATAGGTGCGCTGTTCACCTTCGAAACATCTATTTTTCTGAATACATTGCATGAGATTGCTCACCTTATGGATTGGCCTGAACCACAGTTTCTTTTTTAAAGTTTAAATCGTTCAAATCTACACTCTGGTTTTGAGTTACAGCTTGTGCACCTTTTTGTGGAAATAAGCGCTGCTCGAGTTGCGGCAACATCAATTCCATATTTTTACCCATGACCCACTGCGGCTCAGATGCGGGAAAACCTTGCGCCTGCTCCCAGGTCGCAATGGTGCTGGCAGCTTCATCAAATGCAGCTTTTAAACTGCTCTTTTCACGCATGGCTTGATCAAAGAAAGCCCGACCAAAATAAGTATAATCTGACTCGCTTGAACACCCAAAAGAATCACGATCCGCAGCGGATGCTGTAATAATTAAGGTATCCGGGGACTGTAAAGCAGGAATAAAGCTTCCTGAATAACATGCTGAAATCACGATCACTTTCCAACGGATTCCAGATTTATCTAAGGTTTGCCTTAACCATTTCGGATCGACATCATCCAAGTCTATAGGAGCATTTTCCATTTCAAACTGGTTGGATAAACCGTGCGAGGTCATATAGAGAAAAAGCACATCACTTTCACGGTTCATCTGTGAACCCATTCGTTGCAGTGCCAAGTCCATACTGGTTTTCGATGCCAATGGCACTTCAGTACGCGTCGCAGGATTATTGATGAGCGCAATAGATCGACCATAGGTTCCAAAGCGGGTATCAAACTGCTCACGAATCCGTTCAATTTCAAGTTTAAATACATCTTGGTAACTTGCACCCGCAACACCCATAAAATACCAGTGCGTGTCTGCAAACTCACCAAACTTGATTTGTTCTAATGATTGATTGAGTAAACGATTTTGAGCGTAAAATGCTTGCTCAGAAATAGACGGTGGAACTTCTTCAACTTTCCAAATCGGCTGATCTGAAACTGAGGTTTGCCATACCACCAACGTGAACAGCGTAACGAGCATAATTAATGCACGCTCCCACCACGGCCACTTGAGTTCACGTGCAAATACCCACACTACAGCTAAACTTTGCCATACAAACAACACCATAAAAATGATGGGCAAATAGTCATAGGTAAAATTGGGTAAATAGTCCAAAGTACCCAAATACTGAATAAAGCTTTGTAATAGCGCGATATGTGTATCAAGCACCAACCAAAGTAGTGCTGGAACAAGCATTAACCGTGGGTTATTGGTCCGCTGCGATAAGAAGATCCCGACCACCAGCGCAATAAATGGCCACAGGGCATAACTGACTAAACCTTGTTTGTTGAATTCTCCAGCATCTCCTGCTACCAGCCAACTAAATAAGCTGTTGGCACAGCCTCCAAGGATGCCCCAAAAGATCAGTTGCAAAATCGATGGACGTACAATTTGCAGAGATTTACGTGAACCCAAAAATAACCATATACCAGCGCGCTGGTTACTTTTTAAATCATGCCAAAAGTTAATTGAGGGTTTCAGATCGATCATAAGGGTTCAGTTTTTGCAGGTGCCTATATCAGCTTTTCTAGTGTATGCTCGGTTAAAATTTTATCAATGCTACTTTTAACTATATAACAGTCTTTTGACTATTATTGAACCATTTACCAAATTAGTTGGAAATATCATGTTGAAAATAGGCATCAAATCTACACGCATCACCTTGCCATTGATGGTCGGTTTTTTGCTCTGCCAAAAACACAGCCAGACGCGGTCGTTTAACCACAACACGTTTTGCCATTTTTCGTGCCAATTTCAGTAAATTATCACCTAAATCCATTTCACCATCTTCAGGCAATAACAAGTGTAAAAGTTGCATTTGTTTTTTCACTTGCGCTTGTTTCTTCACGGCGTTTTGGTTTTGATCACGCTGCGGAAACATCGGATCTAAATACACCACATCAACGATATTTTTTTGCGTAATTTGACTGTTTAAATAATCTGCTGAATCTGAAAAAACCAGATGAATACGTGCCACGATGGGTTTTAAAAATGGATCATTTTCTGCTTGAGCTTTGCTTGACTCAAGTAGCGTAAATAAAATCGGATGACGTTCAACCAAGGTCACCTCTGCACCCAAATGCGCCATGAGCAAGCTGTCATGTCCAAGTCCTGCTGTCGCATCGATCAGCTTTGGTTTTTCACCTAAATTACATGCGCGCGCAATCATTTCCGACTTTAAGCTCGCTCGTTTTAAACGTCCAACTTCAGCCTTCCAGTCGGGCTGCATTTTCATGCCATGCGCAGACAACCACAGTCCATCTATATCCACACACAGTGCCAAATCTGGATTTAAACGGAAAAAGCGTGCATTGAGTTTTTCAACCAACTCAATATTTACCGTTACCCCACGAGAAGAAAGCACAGCAGAATACTGCTGTGCTTTCTCTTGAAAGTCGTGTTCCACAAATAAGCGTAATTCGCTTACCATAACTTCCAACCTGTATATGCAAATAATAAAATTATTAAACCAGACGCAATGCGATACCACGCAAAAATCATGAAATCACGCTTTGCGACATAAGCCACCAAGACACGGATCAAAATGAGTGCTGACACAAAAGAAACAATCAGACCTGTGGCAATCACAGCCCAGTCCTCTTTCGTTTGAAACACATGGTAACTTTGGTAAAGATCAAGTAAGCCTGCGCCAATAATAACAGGAATACCCAAAAAGAAAGAAAACTCAGTCGCGGCTTTACGAGAAACGCCCAAGAACATCGCACCAATAATGGTTGCCCCTGAACGTGAGGTTCCCGGAATTAACGACAAGACTTGAATCAGACCAATCCAAATCATGTCCTTATAACTCATATTTTCAACTTCTTCTGCTCTGATCACAGGTGGATTTTTTTCAATCCAAATGATGATTAAACCACCGACGATTAGACCGATCGCAATCGCAATATCATTAAACAAAAGTTCTTTAACCGTTTGCCCGAACGTCAAGCCAATTAAAACAATCGGAATAGAAGCCAGAATTAAGCCAAAGCCCAATCGGCGTCCTTTTTCTTCGCCTGTGACCATGCCCGTGGCAGCACCCCAAAGACGCGCCCAATATTCATAAATTACTGCTGCAATTGCACCCATTTGAATGGCAATCACAAATACATCACTTTTTTCTTTGGTCCAAAAGTTCATGAGTTCTGATGCCAGAATCAAATGCCCTGTACTGGATATGGGTAGAAACTCGGTTATACCTTCAACAATACCCATAATTGCCGCTTTAAGCAGCAGTAAAAGATCCATATAAATCCCTTGTTATGATTTGCCTTGTTCTGGAATTTTTTTCCACGCGTTGTCACGTAGGTACACAGGCAATGCGTATTCCGCACTGACCCATTTTTTGTTTAAAGCTTGAATTCGGGCAATAGTCGCAATATCTTCAGCCGATGCTGTAATTTTTAAATGCTCTACTGCATTTTGATCCACTAAAGCTGCACCAGAACCAATCAGTGTAAATTTTTGGTAGCTTTGTGCATCGCTATAACTTAATAGCTGTTCTTCATCGACCGCTTGCATAATCTTTTGATCATCAAGTTGATAACTTGCGATATAGACTTCACTCATTCGTGCATCAAGCACGGCTGTTACGCGTTCTAATTTTAATTCACGATACGCCGCTTGCGCCAGTGCTTGTAAAGTCGAAACTGGAATCACAGGTAGGTCATTGGACCACGCCAAAGCTTGCGTCACCGCAGCATTGATCCGAACGCCACTAAACGAACCTGGTCCACGACTAAACGCAATCGCATTTAAGTCTGTAACCGCAATATCAGTGTGTTTAAAACCTTGCTCAATCATGGGTAAAATAGTTTGAGTCTGCGCTTTAGCACGCTCATCGCGTTGAAAAAAAAGTGTCTGATGTTCATCTATTAACGAAACTGAGCACTGCTCATTGGCAGTTTCTAATGCAAGCAATTTCATGCATGACCCTATCTACGTTAAAAATGACGCTTATCATACTCCACTCATTTTATTCAAGCGAGAGGTTCTCTGTGATGTTTTGCTGTTATTTATCTACGCATCTCATATACGGCTTTAAACTCGAATATTTACCTTACACAATTGCTTAAATCATCGTCTAAAACTCAAACTTTTCTAGGTGCGTAAAATTTTTAAAATGTTCCGCATAATGCATCGCACTAAGTTTTAGTTTGGTTTCTGCAAATTCATCTAAGGTTTTGACAACCTTGCCTGGGGACCCCATTACCAAAGAATTATCTGGAATAATTTTACCTTCAGGAATCAGTGCATTTGCCCCAATAATGCAGTTTTTACCAATTATGGCGTTGTTGAGTACTACTGCATTAATGCCAATTAAAGAGTTATCTCCAATCGTACAACCATGTAACATCGCTTGATGACCAATGGTCACGTAGCTGCCAATATTCATTTCAATGCCATGATCTGTATGCAGCACCGCATTTTCCTGAACGTTACTAAAGTCACCTAAGCGAATTTTGCAATTGTCCGCCCGAACCACCGCCCCAAACCAGATACTCACTTGACGACCAAGCTCAACTTGTCCAATCACGGTTGCTGTATCTGCAACCCAACCATCCCAAGGTTCATGAAGTGCTTGAGGTGCATGTCCCTGAAACTTGTACATCATAATCATCTTCCTTTTAGATCATTTTTATTTAAAGCTTTTTATATTTACAAATTTGTCTATTCAAAAATTTCACACTTGATTAAGTCTTTCACTTTTGAAATTTTTTATAAAATTTATATGGTCATCATTTCGATATGACTGCTTTGAACATGATTCATCCTAAGATGAGTAATGTTTAAAAATAGCCGATTTGAAGCTCGGTGAATTTAACAAAAACGGCCAATTTTTTTTATAATTCAGTCCATATTGAAATAACGAAATAATGATCCGAGCTGTTAGTCCCCACACCACCTCATTTTCAATTCTTAAACTTGGAAAATAAATGGATTGCTTGGCCAATCTAACCTCATAAGGTGTCGGGGGTGCTTTCATCATATCGCGTATGGAAGCAAAGAATATACGATCAATTTCACTGGGCTGTGCAATTAAATTCACTTGGGGTGGAATCAGTCCAACCACGGGCTTGACCAAAATCCCCTTTTTAGACCGCTGCATCGGCAAGTCACCTAAAAGCGTGACATCGAATGGATTTAATGCCGTTTCTTCCCAAGCTTCTCTTAAAGCGACCACAATATTACTGGTGTCATTCGGGTCGCGTTTGCCCCCTGGAAATGACACTTCACCGGCATGATTATTCATGTAAATCGACCGACGGGTCAGTAAAATTTTAGGGTCTTCTTCATTGGTGATTGCAATTAACACAGCAGCATGTGCATGTTGAATTCGCTTTGAAAAGCGCAAATGCTGTTGAAGAAGCTGTGTTAAGGGTTGATCCGTCATCGTTCCACACTCAATCCGAGATTTTTTATTGTCATTCCATCATATATGAAATTTTGTGCATAAGGCTATAAATGATGCGAAAGTCATCGTTTTACGTTATGCTGAATCATCTCATATTTTCAATGAAGCTTATGCCTTTCTGTACGGCCTGCGGACAACCCACAACAGACCAAATTCCTTTAGGTGATGAAAAAGTTCGCCAAGTATGCACCCAATGCAGAACGATTCATTATGTGAATCCGAAAGTGATTTGCGGTGCGCTTGCCATTTGGGAAAATAAAGTATTATTGTGCCGCCGTGCCATCGAACCGCGCTATGGATTGTGGACTTTGCCTGCGGGCTACATGGAACTTTTTGAAACTATGGAGCAAGGTGCTGCCCGCGAAACGCAAGAAGAAGCCGAAGCAGAGGTCGACATCGAACAGTTGTACTGTATGTACAATATCCCCCGAATTGGTCAAATTTATGTGTTGTTCAAATCTATACTTTTAAATGGTCAATTTGGCTCAGGCCCAGAAACCATCGAAACTCGCTTATTTGAAGAACATGAAATTCCATGGAATGAACTGGCATTTCCAAGTGTCGAAAGGACTTTAAGACATTATTTTGAAGATCGTAAAACTAATGTATTTCCAACGCATCTTGAAACATTAGGCACACGTTTAGACCATACCGGCTAACTAGAGCCACTACAGTGATTCGCTCAAAGCTTGACGTTTTAGCCATCTAAAATGATATAAAAAATCCATCTTTAAAGATGGATTTTTTATAGGGTGAATACTGAATGTTACAGATTAAGTCTTGGTCTTAATCGTATAGCAAGCGGGCAAACTAATATTAATTTTACCTTGTTGACGTTTAGCCAGCTCACTTGGAGGAGAGACTTTATTGGCTGTCTCATAAATGGACTGCGCGACTGCATGCATATTCAACCATTCCGCATCTTTTGAAGCTGCCCCATCCCATCCAGTGATATTAATCCCTGACGCGGTGGTATTACTGCTGATTAAGTTCTGTAAATTCAATCGTACACCGCCAGAAGATAAGCCCCTTACATTGCCTTGATTATCTTGCGGCAAGTACATAAAACTTTCATTTAAACCAATCAAAGCGCCATCTAATGGACCAAAGATAGCATTGGCTAAAATCATACGCAGCGTAATCGACTTATCATTACTACTTTGGTTTGCCGCCCCTGTCGTACCAATACGATACTGCTGCACACCATTGCTGTCTTGCATATTGGCATTGACCGTTAGGCACTGCTCAGAAGCCAAAGACGTTGCGGAGCGGTTGGTGCGGATGTCACCAGATTCATCAATCACAATCCCCACTTTTTGCACGGGCATTGCTGGATCTTCGAAACTAAACTCTAAAGTTGCATACAACGGGAATATATAGTTTTCACCCGTATTTACGGTATTCACAGTTTTGAAGACTGCTCGATCAAGATAAGTCGCAGGATTCGACTGGTACACATCGATTGACCCTGTAAAATTTTCATTATCAATACGTTGTCGCCACTGACCATAGACATTATCTACAGGGGCTGTCGTGCTTCCTGTAATCTGCTTATACATATACTCAGTGCCAACCACTGCTTTTTGGCTGAGTAGCGTGCCTTGGTATATATCCAGTTGATCATTTGCAGTAGCGGTTGTTTTAAAAGACAACGGCGTTGAAATGCGGTTATTTAAAGGGCTGATCCAGTTTTTTATACCCTCATTGGTATTGAGTTTAATCGGAGGAACTTGAGTCAACAGATTAATGCGTCCAATACTACTAATGACTTGACTACCTGTGGTTAATGGCTTGCCTT
Organism: uncultured Acinetobacter sp.; assembly: GCA_964579445.1. Taxonomy (GTDB): domain Bacteria; phylum Pseudomonadota; class Gammaproteobacteria; order Pseudomonadales; family Moraxellaceae; genus Acinetobacter. The sequence goes on along the minus strand of CAZOGM010000019.1, from coordinate 20,651 downwards.
TCCACTGCACTGTATAACCTGTGGTATAGCCCTGTCTTGTAGTCAACAAATACATATTGGCTATCGATTCTTGGTTTTGACTGGTACCATGGAAACCACCGACATCCGCATTTAATCCAGATACTGCCAAGAAATTCGCACTATAAATATTGACGTTTTTAAGCAACACCATCTGCTCTGCAACGTTCTTTGCCACGCTTTCACTAACTGTATCAAGATTTAGCCAAGGTGCGATACTGGCTACATAACGACCATCTGCAAATTCGCTGGCAACAACATTGGCTGATAACTTATTAAGATCATTCTTCAATTTGACTGTCAGTTCAATGGGTTGAACATCCCCCAGTATATGGCCATTTTGAGCCAGCCCAACCGCTTGAAATATGCGAGTGATCCCGACCATGGTTTTAAAGGTTGAATCGCCAAGATCCATTGTCACTGCATCTTTACCCGTCATGCCTTTCGCAATATCCAGCAAACTGATTTGTACAGGTTGGGCCGCAACTTTAAGTGGACTAATTTGTTTCAAATCCACTGTTCCAAGCTCAATTTTACGACTTGAATCCTGTCCTTGTATATAAAAACTCACCTTATCACCTACCGCACAGCCACCTGTCGCAATATTGCCTTCAAGTTGAGTTATAAAATGATTTTTGGTGTCACTACTACAATCGAAATTTAAACCTTCAACCGGATAAGTAACCACAAAACCTAAACAACTTTCACTGCTTGCATCACAGCCATTGGTCGATGTTTTAACACCCGTGTTGGGATCTTCATGAATGGTCGCACTTTCACCGCCACAACCAGACATGGCCAACATGAAACTGGATAAGGCGAAAGGCAGAAATATTTTATTATTCATTTTTTAGACTCTTTTGGTTATCTTATTCGTTTATCTTAAAACGTTCAGTTTGATTTGACCTGTATTGGATAGTTTTAAATTGTCTACATCTACAGATTCAGCCAGAGGGGTCATAAATAAAAAGTGTGCATGATTCGGTTTTTTTAGAACCCCCACTAAAGATGCAAACTGCCGATGATTGGCATCCACATCTTCATTTTTAAACCCAGTAACGCCCTCGATGACACAGCCTTGCTGATCTAGAAAAACCACCAACGGCCAATAATAACTTGGACTTTTTTGTGATGAGGCATAAGAACTTAGCTGAATATTTTCAACGTTGTGATCTAATTTAACCACCTCGTAGGCAAAATTTTCTTTAATGGGTGCAACTGGCCAAAAACCGACCTCATCTTTATCTGTACTTAGAAATTTGGCTTTATCAATTTTCTTCCCTGTGAAACAGGCTTGTTGCAAATTTTCAACCACTTGTTCCTTAGGCAATCTAAAATAGGTTGATGACAATACAATCGGCACATGAACAGCCTCATTACGCTTTAGAAACTTCGAAAAAACTGATTTGCTGATTCCTTTTTCGCGTTCGACCGTTTCAAACTGACGTCCACCTGCAACACCTGATTCAGACATAATATAAAAACGCTTTTTACCTTCAAGGTTAAATTCTTTGTCTTCTAAATATTCATTGTCTACGTATTGCACACCATCAATTTCAGTAAATTTCGAATCCTCTGCTTTTGACTTTTGATGAGTGCTTGCAATTGTAGGTTTCGATATAGAATTCGGTTCAGATACCGAAGTAGATGGCTTAATCTCCTTGGCTTCTTGAATTTCAGTCGTTGCGATGCCCTTGTCACTCATATTCTGTCTGGACTGAATAGTGGTCTCTTTGGAATGCGTGACTGAAGTGCTTGGAGTCGCTTTATTGTTTATTTCATTATCCGCTGACTGCTGAATATTCTGCACAGGACGTATTAAGGGGCGCTTCTCGGCTATTTGTTGAGTCGATGTGGATGAGTTTGGAGTTTTTTTCTGCTCTAGCGCTTGTTCACGCGTAGATGGATCCTTTGAATTCTGCCGAATGGGTTGAATTTGAACATGAGTATTTTGCGCGGGTTGAGTCTTATTTTGCGTTAACTGCGTATCTTCATATTGCTTGGATTGATCCGAAGCATTTTTTTCAGAAGGCTTTGGCTCAAGCTTGGGAGTTTGTATGAATGCTTTTTCTTGCTTCACTTTTTCTTGCTTCGCTTTTTCTTGATTCGATTTAACACTTGCCGTTTTTTGTTGAATAATCATTGGACGACCATCAGGCCCAATGATTGTATAAAAATCAGCTGCGAAACTACAACCCGACCAACTACAACACAATAAAAGCATGGCTTGTACTGATTTTCCTTTTTGAATATTCGGCATCCTTACCATCTCGTTCTATAGTTAATACCCAGAATGGTCACTTTGGTATTGGTTGATACATTTAACCCTGCATAAGGATTCAGCAAAAGGTTATCTACCGTATCTTTGTTGGCCAAACTACTGCTTCCTGCAGGAATATTGTCACGGCTTCTTAAAAATGCAACCGACAAATCAATATCACTATCTTCATCAAAACGATAGCCTAAACCTAAACCAAATAACTGTGCATTATTAATCGGCACCATCGTATTGCGCTTGTTGTCTGGAATCGCACTGGTTCGCGGTTCATAACCCGCCCGAAGTTTTAAACGTTCATTGGCAGAGTATTCAAATCCAATTCCCCAGCTCCACGGAGACTGGAAACCTAAAGGTAAGGACAACGAGGTATCTGATACGTCATTGGATAAAAGCTTAGCAATTTTGAGCGCACTAATCTGACGGTCAAATTCAAACTTAAATTTGTCCCATGCAGCAAAATCTGTCCAACCCACGTCAAAATTCACTTGTAAATCGGGCAAGACTTTATATTTAATACCCGCTTGAAAATGCGCAGGATACTCCAAATCCATCGCAAGTAAACCTGATTCGGTCGGAGGAATATAGCTTGGAAACCCTAAAATAGCCGCCAAAATTTGCCCTGTAGGTGACTCATTTAAACCCTTAATCAGCTCACGTGGACCATTGGCATTTTGAATGACATATTTTCCCTTCAAACGCATTTTAGCTGCGCTTTGGTACACAATACCAAAACCAAATTCGTCTGTTGGCTCCCACATGAGACCCAAGTTATAACTCGGGCTTAAACTCTGCTCCAGTGCCACATCCATTTTGCCAAAGGTGCTAAAGGGATTCATGCCTTCATCGGCACGGCAAATGCCAAATAAAATAATATCGGTAATAATATTGGAGTTTTCGCGAAAGGGGCCACAGACAGATTCATCCACCATCCGCAGTACACCAATTAATTCATTAGGAAACCTTAGATCAGTTTTCATTGCTATGGCTTGATATGACATGCCAATAGATGCACCAACCGAGAGTTCATCGCTTACTTGATAGGCGATAGAAGGCGACAAATAGGTAATTCGTTCAATGGCGACCTGCTGTCCCATAAAATTACCAGGATTACCATCTTCAGCACCAAAACCGGCCACCATCGGCGCATAAGCTGCTGTTGCAAACGTTAATTTTGAACCTGGCGGATTGTATGAAATTCCTGCTGTGGGTGCTGCAACGGGCCAGCCTTCACCCAAATCAACCACTTTTTTGAGAATAGGAATATATAAACTGGCATATTCAACATCACCGCTGACCGAACCTTTATAATCTGTACATAGACTTGACGGATTATCTGGTGCGTCATTACATACAATCGGATCATCTGAATAGCCAAAAACATCATAGCCTTCAGGTGCAGAAAATTCGCGTTGCACGTCAAAGTTAGCCACTAAACCTTGCACATCCGTTTGCAAACCTTTTAGTTTGGTCAATGCAGCAGGATTGAAGTGAATTGCACTAATTCCCGGCGGATCTGCGGTAACTGCATTGCCCATGGTCAATGAACGCACGTCAACAGATAAATTCTGTCCCAGTTGTGCGAAAACCGATGTACTGCAACCCGTTAAGACAATTGCCGCAACCAAGGGATGTAATCGATGGTAAGCCATACCCTCTTCTCCCTTAGCTCGGTTTTTTCTTACCGAAGCCTAAAATATCAAGTGGGAATGACAAGCCTAGCGATACATCTGGCGCATCCTCAGTCAAACCTATCCCCAGTGTACCGTTGACAATTGTTTCAGGATTAACACGCACCCCCAATGCAATAGCAAATGTTGCACTAGTTTGATCAGCTGCTTTAAATGAATCCGTAAGCCCCTGAACTGGTTTATATTTAAATGAGGTATTGGTGTTAAAGGATTGCTGATAGGACATGGTCAAGGATACATCATAGTTAAATGAGTAGGCAAAACCAAAAGAGAAACCACCTGTAATGCCTGGATCAAATTCATCCAATATTCGAGTATTACCATCACCACCCTCACCAGTTGGCCCACCACCGCCACCTCGTAACTGATTTAACCCTGTTTCTTTAAATCCATAATTGGCAGAGACCGATGCAAATAATACGACAGGATCAATATACTTACGTGTACTTGCCCCAACCCCAACAGAGTAATAACCTTTACCCGTAGACAAATCCGTTTCAGGATTAATCTCATACGGACTATCACCAGTTTTGGTTGAGAGACTACCAAACAATATTAATGGTAAACGACCTGCTTTAAGCGGAAAGGGTTCCCAGCGTGCGCCCAAATTAATGTCGCCAAGACCTGCTGTTGTGGTGTCTTTTAAGTTATCTGACTTGGCAATCAGCGGAACAGAGGCACTAAGGGTTAGGTTATCCAAAATACCATATTGCGCAGTGAAGGTATTACTGATGGTATGACTGGCATCCTCATCTACACGAAATTGATAAATACTACCTTCTTGAGCATAAGCATTGATTTGTGAATCCCGGTAATACGAATAATCTAAATCATAAAATGCTGAAATTTCACCACGTTTAATCAGTGAGTATTGACGTTCATTAGAGGTAAATACTTCTTGCAAATTGGTTTCTTGAGTAGCATCGCCATCTTTTTGTTGCAATGCATCCGCGGCTTGACCTTCCGCTTTCGGTACTAGGGAAGGTGTTTCATCTTTGTTAAAGCTTGGTGCGGGCTGTATATCCGTTTGTTCAGCAGCTACGACCGAATCAACTGGCACCTTTGCTACGACAGTCGCCTTATCTTCATCGGAATTATCTACTGTGCTACTGGTAGCGGCAGCACTTTCAACTTCCTCAGTGAGATCTGTATTCCCTTCAAGCTCGGATTCAGCGGCGTAAGCTGCACCCACTATCATTTGTATGCTGATTGCGAGTAAAGTTCTTTTCATCCATGGATTATTCATATTCTTCCTACCAACTTTTTGTGTAATTTTTTATAAGTTATTACTTACGTTTATAATAGAGTCGCATGAAGGTTGTAATTGGCTGATTGTACGTCGGTGAGTTGGGGTCTCGGTCAATCACCTTTCTCATGGTCGACGCTTTATCTGCAATTTTATTCATATAGTCGGTTGAAAATTGTGCTTCAACTAAAGCATAACGATTAATTGTGGCATCATCCACGTGCCTAAGATCAGACTCTTGCAGAGCCAAAAGATTTTTTTGTTGTTCTTTAGGGACATTGATTAAAAATAAGGTGTTGTTTTCCCAGATTTCTTTAAAACGTTCTTGTTCAAAACTAATATTACCTAATGCAGGATCTGCTACATAGACACGGCCATCCTTAAATGCCTTATAGACCACGAAATGTTTAAATCCCGCGTAGTGAATCGGCACAATTGAGGGTTGCTCTTGCTTGATTAAGTCTTCAAATTCGCCTTTATAGCCGCCACTTTCATAGCCCAAAGCTGTAACAAAACGTTTCATATCAAGCAAAGAGAAGCTACGCCGTTCAACAATGCGCTCATATTCACCAAAACGTAGCAAGCCTTCCATGGTTTGTTGCTCAGTGAGGTTCAGTCCAACATGACCATTTAATACGGTGGTTAGCGCTGCTGAACCACAACTGTAATCATATGCTTGCCTCACAATACCTCGGAATTGATTCTCCAAAGCAGGTTTAATCAGCACAGCTTCGCGGTGGTTGCGAGTAAATGACTTGTCTCTAGGATCCGCAATTTCCGAGTAATAAACTGCTTCTGCTGGTTTTTCTTTGATCTCAAGTGAACGACTGGCAAAGTAGTACATGATTGCCGAGCCTAAAGTAATTTCTATCATAATGTTAACTATTCTAGTTTCGGCATTCTTTGCCTATGGTTATTTTAATATTCAGAGTCAAAACTCTGATTTGTTCTTGTCCTTAAGATACCGTTTTTAATACAAAAATACAGTAATATTTTCAAAAATA
>CAZOGM010000019.1:0-14317 GCA_964579445.1 uncultured Acinetobacter sp. | reverse complement strand
CTTGTCCTTAAGATACCGTTTTTAATACAAAAATACAGTAATATTTTCAAAAATATTCGAGACAAAAAAAACGCGTGATGTACACGCGTTTTTTTAGAATGAATTAATGTCCTGTGATAGTGATTGTAGAAGATCCCATATTTAGACCTTTGATTTCAACATCACCAATAGATGCAACCGCAGCTGAACCTAAATGCACACCAGTCACGTAAGCACTAATGTTTTGCGACACTGGTTTAATGTATAAGCCAGTCGGGTTTACACCAATCTGTGCATTTGCATCAAGATAAGTTTTGCCGGTTTGAACCACTTGAATATCATCCAGGAGGATCGTACCGCCACCAGCATTGTCTTTAAGACCCAAATTAGACAGTTTCAAACCATTCGCGATTTGAGAATTCAACGAAATCATCGCGCCTTGTGGCGTTGCACCCAATTGAACATTTGCAGTCATTGAGCCTAATTCAAGTGTTAAGCCCGTTAAAATCTCATTTACAGTATTGCCTGTAATTGTCCCACGTACCACATTATTGGCAACTTTGGCATTTGATGCGCCTATACCCACAGATCCAATTTCAGCTTTCAAACCTGTGATAGATGCAGCAACGTTAAGGAAAGCACCTGATGTACCTGTACCTGCATCTGAATCGATAGCTAAATCGAGTAGATTCCCTGTACCTGTTTGTGTAATTATTACACCAGGAGCTGCACCATCTACTCCAGTACCAACGACAATCGCACCTGCTTTACCAGTACCACCAAAGCCTGCATCGCCAGCAACACCTTTTGCAGCTAAACCGTCGTTATCATGGATTAATAATTGACCAACAGTGATTTTACCACCATCAAGTTTAATACCAATATTGATACCATCCTGACCCGTTGTTGAACTGAGTGATTCATCATCCATGGCCTGCATTGCCATAGCATTACCGCTAAGGATAATTGATGACGTTAAAGCAAGTTTAGTAAATAATTTCATGTTAACTCTCCAAGAGCATTTTTTTTCATTTTTAACCACTCTCCGTGTCTTAATTGTTTTTTGTTTTTTTACAACTAAAACGTCAATCCTTGAGCAGTCCGATTTGCATTATTAAATTAACCTTATGTTATCGTATGATCAATATCTGTTTGGAAATTTCGATCTATTCCCGATAAGTGGTATTAGTGTGAACTGGTCTTATATTTATGATACATATTCCCGAGAAAGAGCCTAACAAATCCCAAAGGTTAACCCCTTCTTTTTTCAGAAAGAATTTAAACATATCAAACCTTTCTATCGGTCAAATTTTAGAAAAGTTACAGTCTATTTTTGGCTGCGTTTATCTTGAAAATGCTCATCAACCTATTCTTGGTTTTTTGCCTTTGCATTACTGTGTTCAGTTTAAAGATAAATTTAGCTGCTATTCTCGTCATGTGGGATTGAAGTATTTACAAAATGAAAAAGTCACAAACTTTGAAGAATTTTTGCAATTTTCGCCAGCAAAAAAAGCATTAAAACCTCAGAATTTTAACGGCGGTTATATCGGTTTTTTTGACTATAATTTTGCAGCAAGTACACATATTGCTTCAAATTTGAAAGCTCAACCCAATGCATTTATCGGCAATTATTCAAGTTTTTTAACATGCGAACAGGGTGAATGGTATTTCGTAAGTACTGAAAAGCAAGCGGAACAAATTTTAGCGCACGTGGTTCAAGCTTTAGATCAGGTCGTTAATACAGATTTTGAACTGCTTACCCCTTGTACTGCCTACTGGAAAAAATCGGAATATCAAGCTGCTTTTGATCAAGTACAGGCCTATATTCGTGCGGGTGACTGTTACCAGATCAATTTAACGCAAGAGTTTAGAGCAAAGGCTGATGGTCTCTTGGCTCATACCGCTGATGCATTTTGGAAGCTGACCAATGCACCTTATTCAGGCTACTTAAAAGTAGATGACTTTGAAATATTAAGTTGCTCTCCTGAGTTGTTTATTGATTTTGAAGAAAATGGAAAAATCACCACCAAACCGATTAAAGGTACGATGCCACGTTATACAGACCCTGCAAAAGATGAAGCTTCAAAGCAAACCCTCATTAATTCTCAAAAAGACCAAGCTGAAAATGTGATGATTGTGGACTTATTGCGTAATGACCTCAGTGTCTTTGCTGAAACAGGGTCGGTACAAACACCCAAACTTTTTGAAATTGAGTCTTTTAGTCAGGTTCATCACATGGTCAGTGAAGTCACAGCGACACTACAAGATGATGTGAATCCACTGGATGTACTCCTTAATGCTTTACCTGGCGGATCAATTACTGGTGCCCCCAAAATTCGCGCAATGCAAATTATTGAAGAATTAGAGCCTACACAGCGCGGCGTATACTGTGGATCTATGGGATATTTTAATTTTGATGGAACGGGCTCATGGAATATTTTAATTCGTACCATTCAAAAACAAGCCGATGATATTTCCATTTGGGCGGGTGGTGGTGTCACCATCGCATCCGATTGCGATGCAGAATATCAGGAATGTTTTGACAAAGTTTCCGCAATGTTAGATTTACTCAACTCATGGAAAAAAGATTAACTGAATCAATTTATGAGCAAAAAAAAGCGAACCTCAGTTCGCTTTTTTTTAAAGTTAATTTAAACCAATATTTGATTTTTTAATGTATCAATTAAACGTTGATTTTGCGCATCGCTTCCCACCGTAATACGTAAATATTGATTGATTCTTGGTTTATTGAAGTGACGTACAATAATTCCTTGTTCACGTAGTTTTAGAGCCAACTCGCCTGCATCATAATACGCTAAAGTGGTAAAAATAAAATTAGCGCTCGAGGGTAGAACCTTAAACCCCAGATCAGCCAATTGAGTGACTAATTTTTCACGACTTGCAATGACTTTTTGATTTTGCGCTTCAAAATATGCTTGATCTTCAAATGATGCTACTGCGGCTGCAATTGCAAAGCGATCCATCGGATAAGAGTTAAAACTGTTTTTTACTGCTTCAAGCGCTGCAATTAAATGGGGTTGAGCGATTGCAAAGCCAACCCTTAAACCAGCAAGGGAACGTGACTTAGACGTCGTTTGGCACACCACTAAATTGTCGTATTTTTCAACCAATTTTACTGCTGATTCTGCTCCGAAATCGACATAAGCTTCATCAAGGACAACAACCGAATCGGGATTGGCTTGAAGCACTTCTTCAATTGCAGTTAAACCTAAAGCGATACCGGTAGGTGCATTTGGATTGGTAATGATAATCCCGCCATTTGGTTGCTTATAATCCTCCACCACAATTTCAAAATCATCATTTAATGGAATGATCTTAGTCTGGTTTGATAAGCCAAAGAACTGACTATAAACAGGATAAAAACTATAGGTAATATCGGGGTATAAAATTGGTTTCTCTTGAATAAAGAAGGCTTTAAAAATATGTGCCAATACTTCATCAGAACCATTTCCAACGAATACATTTCCGACTGGCACATTTTGCTGTTTCGCAATGGCTTGTTTTAAAGCGGTTGCGTCTGGGTCTGGATATAAACGCAAAACATCTGCTGAATTAGACAAAACTGCTTGCACCGCTTCAACCACTTTTGGCGATGGCGGATACGGGTTTTCATTGGTATTCAGTTTTAATAAGTTTTGAATCTGGGGCTGCTCACCCGGTACGTACGGATCTAATTCACGTACTTCAGGACTCCAAAAACGCATTTGTTCTATTGTAATGTTCATTTTCAAACTCTCTAGATTCCCTCTCCTTTTGAGGAGATGAGCAGCACTGCTGCGCAAGGAGATGCTTTATTGTCTTTATTCCCTCATCCCAACCTTCTCCCTGAGCCATATATTGCGCCAAAGAAGGAGCTTAAATACTATATAGGAAAGAGAAGAATCAATTATTGATAACGATAACGTGCTGAACGCGCATGGGCATCTAAATTTTCTTGCTGCGCCAAAATATCTGCTGTTTTCGCCAAAGATTTCACCCCCTGCTCAGAACACATAATCAAACTCGAACGCTTTTGAAAATCATAAACACCCAGTGGTGATGAAAAACGTGCTGTTCCCGAAGTTGGTAATACGTGGTTTGGACCTGCACAATAATCACCAATCGCTTCTGGGGTGAAACGTCCCATGAATATCGCACCCGCATGACGAATCATTTCAGACATCGCTTCTGCTTCATCTAAGCAGAGCTGTAAATGTTCAGGTGCGACTTGGTTAATTAATTCAATCGCTTCTGCGCGATCTTTCACTAGAACCATTGCGCCACGATTGGCGATAGAGGTCCGAGCAATATCAGCTTTTGGTAAAGCCTCTAAATGCTTTTCAATCCACTGCCCCACTTCATTAAGTAAGTCTTCATCAGGCGTAATAAACACCGCTTGTGCAACCGTGTCATGTTCAGCTTGAGACAATAAATCCATCGCTAACCATTCAGCATTATTTTCGCCTTCTGCATAGACCAAAATCTCTGAAGGTCCTGCAATCATATCAATACCCACTTGACCAAATACAGCTCGCTTTGCAGCAGCAACGAAACGATTTCCCGGTCCAGTGATTTTGTCCACACTTGGAATGGTTTCAGTCCCATATGCTAATGCAGCAACAGCCTGCGCACCACCGATGGTAAATACACGGCTTACACCTGCCAAATATGCAGCAGCCAAAACCAATGGATTAAGTTCACCATTCGGCGCAGGAACCACCATGATAATTTCTGTCACGCCGGCTACATGTGCAGGAACAGCATTCATGAGCACTGAAGATGGATAAGAAGCCAAACCACCAGGAACATAGATACCGACGCGATCAAGCGGTGTGACTTTTTGACCTAAAGTATTACCTAGAGCATCTACATAAGACCAACCGTCTTGTTTCTGCGCTTGGTGAAATTCGCGTACACGATTTGCTGCCATTTTCAATGCTTCACGCACTTCGGAGCTCAACCCTTCAAATGCTGTTTTTAGCTCAGCTTGAGAAATTTCGAGCTCTGAAAATTGATGCGCTGGATGTCGGTCGAACTGTTGAGTCAATTTAAGCACATGGGCATCACCATGCTGACGAACGTCAGTAATGATTTGATCTACGGTTTTTAACAGCTCTGGGTCACTCACAGTTTCAAAAGCCAACAAATCTGCAAAAATTTGTTTGAAATTTTGATCTTGAGTCGATAAACGTCGCATCAATTTATCCACAATACAGTATAGGTAAGCCCAAGTTTACCTTGTTTCAAATGCTTTGTGGTTATGATTATGCCTCCCATTAGATGAGTTTTATTGAAAATAGCTTTTGATTTTATTGATGAGTTATTTCCTGTCATCCGACACAATTTTTCGCAAAAAAGGGTAGAAACATGAATATGACCGATCATAAGTTAATTCAAATGGTCTATCTATCTGCCTTAAATATCCTTTTTCTCTCTATTGGCCGTAGCCAATGATCATCCATCCTTATGAAGTTGTCGTGAAATATAGTAAATACTGATAGTTCAAAAAGATCTAACACACGAAAAAAAACCGCCCTCACGGACGGTTTTCTAATACTTAAATTGAATCAAGCTTATTTGGCCTTTTGACGTTCTTCCACTGCTCGTTCAAGCTGTGCAATAATCGGATTAAGCAACGCTTGTTTACGCTTAAAACTGGCTTTATTTACAATCAACCGTGAAGAAACTTGGCAAATTTCTTCAAGTGGCTCTAGACCATTAGCACGTAAAGTATTACCTGTATCAACCACGTCTACAATGTAATGACCCAGACCAACCAATGGCGCAAGTTCCATTGAACCGTAAAGCTTAATCACATCAACCTGCTCGCCTAAGCTTGCATAATATTGACGGGTTAAATTCACGTACTTTGTGGCAATTTTTAAACGACCTTTGGGCCGTTCCATACCTACTTTGCCCGCTGTCATTAACTTACACACAGCGATTTTCAAATCTAATGGCTCATAGACATTTTGTGCACCATGCTCCATCAGTACATCTTTGCCCGCAACTCCAATATCCGCAGCACCATTTTCAACATAAGTCGGTACATCGGATGCACGTAAAATTAATATACGCACATGTTTATGGGTGGTCGGGAAAATTAACTTACGCGATTTATCAGGATCTTCAAGTAAATTGATCCCTGCTGTTTCAAGTAAAGGTAACGTTTCTTTTAAAATACGCCCTTTACTCAATGCTAAAGTTAAACCATGATCAAAATTGCCCATTACGTCAAAGTTTGGATCATCGTTTCTCATATCGCTCATTAACTTACTCGCTTAATTTGGGCACCTAAACTTTGTAATTTTGCTTCAATATCTTCATAACCGCGGTCAATATGATAAATACGGTCAATCAATGTTTCGCCTTCAGCTGCCAGTGCTGCAAGCACCAAAGAGAAAGAAGCACGTAAATCTGTTGCCATGACAGGTGCAGCAGACAATTTATCTACCCCTGTCACTACAGCATCATTACCTTCCACCTGAATATTTGCGCCCATACGTGATAATTCAGGTACATGCATAAAACGGTTTTCAAAAATCGTTTCAGAAATGGTTGCAAAACCACGACCAATGGTATTCACCGCCATGATCTGTGCTTGCATATCCGTTGGGAATTCCGGATGCGGTAAAGTCTGGAAACTGACCGCTTTCGGACGTTTACCCATCATATCCAGCTCAATCCAGTCATCACCACGGGTGACTTCAGCACCCATTTCTTCGAATTTATCGAGTACAGCGTCCATAAGCGTTGGGTCAGTATGGGTCGTTTTAATCTTACCCCCAGTAATGGCAGCAGCAGCCAAATACGAACCTGTTTCGATACGGTCAGCCACCACAGCATATTCACAGCCATGTAAGCTTTCAACACCCGTAACCACCAAAGTATCTGTATCTAAACCTTCAATTTTTGCGCCCATTTTAATGAGCATGTTCGCAAGGTCGGTAATTTCAGGTTCACGTGCTGCATTTCGAATGGTGGTCACACCATCAGCAAGCACGGCAGCAGTCAGAATATTTTCTGTTCCACCGACAGTCACCATATCAAAAACTACTTCTCCGCCTTTTAAGCGACCATCGACTTTAGCCAGTACATAACCATTTTCGACTTCAATCTGCGCACCCAAAGCTTCTAAAGCTTTTAAATGCTGATCAACAGGGCGTGAACCAATTGCGCAACCACCTGGTAAAGATACTTTTGCACTACCATAGCGCGCAAGTAATGGACCAAGCACCAAAATAGATGCACGCATGGTTTTTACGAGCTCATAAGGCGCAAATTGATTGTCGAGCGTTGAAACATCTGCAACCACTTTTTGACCTTCATAATGGATCGTAACACCTAAACCACCAATCAATTTAACCAATGTATTTACATCTTTTAAATTAGGCACATTGGTCAAGGTAATCGGTGAATCTGCCAAAATCATGGCAGCCAATAAAGGTAAAGCCGCATTCTTCGCACCAGAAATACGCACTTCCCCTTCAAGTTTTACACCACCAGTAATTAAAAATTTATCCATGTATTGTTAAGCTCCGAAAAGACTAGCTTTGCGCCATTCTTCTTTTGTAATTGCGCGGATAGTCACAGCGTGAACTTCGCCACTTTTGATATAGTCATTCAGCGGAGCATAAACAGACTGTTGGCGTGCAACGGTACGTTTACCCTCAAATTGATCATCTACAATACGGAGGTCAAACTTCCCGCCTTGTCCATTTACAGCAATTTCAGCAGCAGGGAAAGCAGCTTTCAAAATATCAGTGAGCTGTTCACTATTCATTGCAAAGACCTCTCATGGGACGATCGATAGTGTAAAAACCGAGTATTTTACTATAACTGATCAGGTTTATTCAGCAGATCATACAATTTATCTATAAAAAAAAGAGGTTATTCAACCTCTTTTTCTTAAATTTTAATTCAATTATGCCTCTAAGAGCACAGGTTGAAAGTTCATCTGCATTTTACGATGACGCATTAACTGTTTTTTTATTTTTTCGGTGAGCTTTTTAATCGAGGCATACATATCATCTCCCGTCGCTTGAGCAAAAAGCTCTATCCCAGGTAAACGCACAATCGCTTCAGCAATATGGTTGGCACTGCCTTTTTTTGAACGTTTATCGACTTGATGGTCTTTACTGAGTTTTACCTGCATGCTGTTCACCTGATCGAGGTGCTTGGTCATTTCGGTAAATTTACAACGAATATTCTCTTCAATAGCAGGAGTAATACTAAGGTGATGTCCACGAATTGTTATTTGCATAATCCTATTCCTCGCCTTCTTCAAGATGTGAGCAAGTCATAATCGAAAAGATCGCATTACAGAACTATAATTAATTATGAAAAATTATAAAAAAAATCTGTAATATCATTTATATAATCATTTCGACACGCCTTGTATAAATAAAAAAGAGATTCATTATTTCGTCATAATGAAGCTCTAGAATAATCATATTTTGATTTTTAGATCAACACTTTTCGATCACAAGAAGCAGGAATATGTAACGATTCACGATACTTTGCCACAGTCCTCCTCGCCACTTCGATCCCATCATCATTCAGCATTTTTGCCAAAGAATTATCGGATAAGGGCTTGCGCGGATTTTCATCTGAAATGAGTTTTTTAATCTTGGCACGAATAGCGGTAGATGATGCTTCTCCACCTGTAGATGTTCCTACATGGCTGGAAAAAAAATACTTAAGTTCAAATAAACCACGTGGCGTAAGTAAAAATTTGTTGGTGGTGACTCTTGATACTGTCGATTCGTGTAACTCAACCTCTTCCGCCACATCACGCAGCACCAAAGGCTTCATCCCTTCTGCACCCAATTCCAAAAAATCCCGCTGATGACGCACAATACACGAAGCCACTTTTAATAAAGTCTTGTGGCGCTCATCGACACTCTTAATAAAGTTTTTCGCATCTAACATTTGATTTCTAAGATATTGATTATCCGCACTCTGATCTGCACGTTTAATCATGTTGGCATAAAAAGAGTTAATCCGAAGCTTTGGTAAAATATCTGGATTTAATTGCACCAACCATGCTTCATTTTTTTTAGAAACCACAACATCAGGGACTTGATACTCAGAGTCCTTATTTTCAAACGCTAGACCTGGATAGGGTTGTAAAGATTTTAATAAGGCAATCCCACCTTTAAGCCGCTCCAGCTTCAAACCTGTTTGTTTAATCAATTTATTTAAATCATTGGCAATTAAAAACTCATAATGCTTCAACAAAAGCAGCGCTTCTTTTCGAAGTTCAGTTTGAGCAGGCAGTACATCCAATTGAATATACAAACATTCCACTAAACTGCGCGCACCTACACCCACTGGCTCTAAACGCTGAATATGCTTAAGGACTACACTAATCTCATCAAGTTCAACCTCTTCCTCGATGTTCATTTGACCCAAAAGACGTTGCACCGCATCTAATATTTCTTCAATCGATTCATCTAGAAAACCTTTTTCGTCTAAAGCATCCACAATGCAATAAGCGATTAAAAGATCTATTTTAGAAAAATGCAGTAAGTTAACTTGTTCTAATACGTGATCTTTTAAGTTTGCTTGGACATGATGATTGTCTTCACGGTCTTCAAACTCAGGCATTTCCATAGCGGAGGATTGATGAGTATAAACATCATCCCATTCTGTATCGACAGGTAAGTCCTTAGGCAAATGATCTGCGTTCAATTCATGGCTTAAATCCGTAACTGTTTGTTCTTGATGCAACTCTTCTAAACTTTGCGTGAGGTTCTCTTCCTCAATTTTTTCAAGCAAGGGATTACTGTCTAATTGTAATTGAACTTCTTGTTCTAGCTCTAAACTCGACAACTGTAATAATCGGATTGCTTGTTGTAATTGAGGGGTCAAGGACAAAGAATTTGAAACCTTAAGTCCTAGTGATAATCTCATAACCATATCCCTCTTTGTTCAGATATCTTAAGCAAAAATCATGCCTAAATTTTTATAACATAACTTTTCCCGTATTGGAAAGCTTATTTTAAGAGCGATAAGAAATTATTTTAAAATAAAGTTTTTAAAATCAGACAGATTATTTTAATAAATCCTTAGTATTGTTTACTTAAACTGATTAATCAGAGTCGAAAAATGCTGTTTTCAGTACTGATCATTATCAATTATAAAAATATACCTTAAAAATATATCCACCAAATAAATAGCAAATCCTCTATGCAAATCGCGTGTATTCAATACAATAAATACCATTGTTGTGAGTTAATCGTAAACAAGCTGCTCACAAGATATCTTTTTTTATTCTTTACTTATTCAGGTCAAGTGTATAAAAATATCGATAGGGTAATTATTAGTCATGCATACGGAAATGTGGTATGAATTTTGAATAACCAACAAATAGATTAAATTGATAAATACATTCCACCATCAAAATTAGAAATGGAGATTTCATGATGAAGAAGCTATCAACAAAAGTACTGGTATCCGCATTAGGTGTTGTTCTTGCTGGCGGTGCTTTTTCTCAAGTTCAAGCCGAAGATACCCTTGCTAAAATTAAAGCATCTGGCAAAGTGGTGATTGGATATCGCGAATCATCTGACCCGATTTCATATATCGTGGGCGGCAAACCAATGGGTTATGCGATAGATATTTGTAACAACTTTGCAAATACATTGAAAAAAGATTTAAAGCTACCCAACCTAAAAGTTGAATATAAAGCAGTGACTTCATCTACGCGTATTCCTGAAATGCTTTCAGGCAACATTGATATGGAGTGTGGTACAACCACGAACTCCATTCAACGCCAACAACAGGTGAGCTTCTCAACCAATTACTATGCGACAGAAGTGCGTATGGCAGTAAAAGCCAATTCACCAGTCAAAAGTATTGCGGATTTAAATGGTAAAGCTGTGGTGACTACTCAAGGCACAACCTCAGACAAATACATCAAAATGGGTGAGAAAGGCGAAAAAATTAACGTCAATAACGTTTACGGCAAAGATCACTCAGATTCTTTCGCAATGGTCGCTTCAGGTCGTGCAGCAGCATTTGTGATGGATGACAATATTCTTGCAGGACTTATAGCAAAATCTTCAAATCCGAAAGATTTTAAAATTGTCGGTCCTGTGCTGTCTTCAGAACCTTATGGCATCATGATTCCGAAAGGCGATGCAGCTTATAAACAAATTGCAGACCGTGTAGTAACAGGTATGTGGAAAAACGGACAAATGGCAGCACTGTATAAAAAATGGTTCTTGTCTCCAATCCCACCACGTAATTTGAATCTGAATATGCCAATGAGCTCTTCTTACAACAAACTTAAAGCAAGTCCGAATGATGCTGGCATCAAATAATTAAAACATCAAGCATGAGGTTAAAGTGATGCTCACTTTAACCTCATTTTTAATTCAAATATAAATCAGGAGCACACATGTCAGTTGGCTCACTTAATTGGACTTCATTCTGCTTAGCTTCCAACGAATACAATTTAGATAAAGCCACTTGGGCTGAATCTATCTGTAAAGTAATTGGGGGTGAAAGTTACTCTCCTGTCGCAGATGCACCCACTTGGTTACAACTTTTAGGTTCAGGTGTCTGGACCATGATTTGGACCGCGCTGATCGCATTTATCATTGCGTTCACCTTAGGCTCTCTCATTGGCATTATGCGTACATTGCCCAATAAATTTTTATCGTTTATTGGCACATGTTATGTTGAACTATTTCGAAATATCCCACTGATTGTACAATTGTTCTTTTGGGCATTTGTATTTCCCGAACTGCTTCCCGTCAGCTTAAGTACAGGGAGTGGAGAAATGGTTAATGGTGGTTGGTGGCAAAATATTCTCAATGATAATCCTGCTATTATTGGCGTATTCGCTTTAGGTCTATATACCGCAGCACGTATTGCTGAACAAATCCGCGCAGGCATTAATACTGTATCTCAAGGTCAAAAGAATGCAGCTTTTGCTATTGGTTTGACCCAAAATCAAAGTTATCGCTATGTCATTTTACCTGTGGCATATCGCATTGTCTGGCCAACACTGACTTCAGAAGCAATGAATGTCTTTAAAAACTCTGCGGTTTTATTTGCCCTGAGTGTGCTGAATTTCTTTGCTTACACAAAAACAATGCGTGAAGAAACTTCACAAGACATTGTGATTCTGATTCTTTCTACTCCTGTGTATCTGGTCATTACCTACTGCATTAAATATTTAATGGCGTGGGTCGAAAAGCGAATGGCTGTACCAGGTCTTGGCTCAGGAGATAAATAAGCATGGATTTTAGTATTTTACAAAATGAAGATGTCCTTGCTACTCTTCTTGCAGGCTTCAAATTTACGATTAGTGTCACAGTACTCTCTATTATTGGTGGAATTTTAATTGGCACTCCACTTGCCATGATGCGATTATCCAACAGTAAAATTGCCAGTGGCTTTGCCAAATTTTATGTGGATTTTTTTCGCGGTGTGCCGTTAATTCAAGTCATTTTTATTTTCTACTTTTTATTACCTAAATTTTTCGACTTTCAATATGACACCTATTACGGACCACTGTTTTCAAGCGTCGTGACCTTTGCCATTTTTGAAGCAGCTTTTTTCTCAGAAATTGTACGCTCAGGTATTCAATCCGTCTCTAAAGGTCAGGTCAATGCCGGTTATGCACTGGGTTTTACTTACAGACAAACCATGTCTTTTGTGGTCTTACCGCAAGCTTTCCGAAATATGTTACCCATTATTTTGACCCAGTCGATTGTACTGTTCCAAGACGTGTCACTGGTCTATGTCATTAGCGCACCAGACTTCTTGGGCAATGCCAATACCCTTGCCAATACCTATGGTTCTGAAACTAAAGCTGTATTCTATCTGGTAGTGGCAGTCGTATATTTCTGCATTTCATTTGCGCTGTCACGTTTAGTGAAGCGTTTACATCAAAAAATAGCCATCATTCGATAAGGAGAATCTAAATGCCAATGATAGAAATCAATAATGTCTCTAAATGGTATGGGGATTTTCAGGTGCTTACTGATTGTTCAACCAATATCGAAAAAGGCGAAGTGGTTGTGGTGTGTGGACCATCAGGTTCAGGTAAATCGACACTGATTAAAACAGTCAATGCGTTAGAACCATTTCAGGAAGGCAATATCATTGTAAATGGTATACCACTGAAAGATGCTAAAACAGATTTAGCCAAATTCCGTTCTCGCGTTGGTATGGTGTTTCAGCACTTTGAATTATTCCCTCACATGACTGTGCTGGAAAATTTGACTATTGGTCAAATGAAAGTACTGGATCGCTCTAAAGATGAGGCAAAAAAGAAAGCGCTACAGTACCTAGATCGTGTCGGTTTAACTGCACATAAAGATAAATTTCCGGGTCAGTTATCTGGTGGTCAACAACAGCGCGTCGCTATTGCCCGTGGTTTATGCATGGACCCTGTGTGCATGTTGTTTGATGAACCCACTTCTGCACTTGACCCTGAAATGGTCGGTGAGGTTTTAGAAGTGATGACTCAACTTGCTAAAGAAGGCATGACCATGATGTGTGTAACGCATGAAATGGGGTTTGCACGTAAAGTTTCGAGTCGTGTCATCTTTATGGATCAAGGGAAAATTTTAGAAGATTGTGCAACCAATGATTTCTTTAATAAACCTGAAGATCGCCATGAAAGAACTAAATTTTTCTTAGAGAAAATTTCAGCGGTTCATTAATGTGTTAATGGTACAAAAACTAAACCCCATCAATTGATGGGGTTTTTTTATATAATTTGAACTTCCACGCCCAATTATATATTAATCCATTTCTTTCCAAACAACTTTTATTTCTCTTGCAGAAATTGTCCAAACATTACCATCGACCCATTCAATTTTATGTGTAAACATTTTTTCATTTATTTTATATCTTTCCCACGGATCGAAAAATAAAAACTCATTGTAACGCCAGATATGTGCATTATCAGAAATTGAATACTGACCAGGAAGATCAAATTCGGACAGTCCCTGATAAACAATTTTCAAAGTAAATGGGTTCTCTCGATAATCAATTTTTATTAAATTTAATGTAAGACTAGCTAATTTTTTACCATAATCTCTAAGTTCAAGGCTATCCAAATGACAATAATATGGTGCTTTAGACATACTACCACCATACCAATCCTCTGAATCTATAATATTCAGCACACTCTGAGGAATTCTATTTCTATTTGTTTTTAAGTATTCAATATAAGCATCAAATGGATATTTAGTATTTCCTATGTCATCCAATTGCTCACTTAATTGATAAACCATGAAAATTATCTTTCTGTATTTCTAGTAACCCAATCATAACAAACTTTTTAAACCCCAAGCATAAAAAAACACCCCCTTCA
>CAZOGM010000018.1:1884-51416 GCA_964579445.1 uncultured Acinetobacter sp. | reverse complement strand
ATCACTTAATCTATATAAGTCATTATTTTTATTGGTATTTTTGGTGCGCTCAGCGGGACTCGAACCCACGCCACAGGCTTCGGAGACCTGTACTCTATCCAGTTGAGCTATGAGCGCATACTTTGAATTGCGCACATCATAACAAAAAATGGCATAAGGTAAAGCAACTATCGATCACTCTTGATTTTAGTGCTTATGCTTTATACAACATTCCAGATTTGCAACGCATAATTCTCAGAGTATATCTTGGTTTATTGGAGTAGATCGCTCACAATACTCACACTATTGATAAACTGAGAACTCTATGACTGAAGCATTGACGTTAAGGGAACTATCCAAAACCTATCGAAATGGTTTTCAAGCGCTTAAAGGAATCGATTTAAGTGTGCCTGAAGGTGAGTTTTATGCGTTATTAGGACCTAATGGTGCAGGTAAATCTACAACGATCAGTATTATCAGCTCATTGACCAAAAAAACATCAGGTTCAGTTGAAATTTTTGGACATAATCTGGACACTCATCCGTCACTTGCTAAACAGTGCTTAGGCGTGGTTCCCCAAGAATTTAATTTTGGTCATTTTGAAAAAACATTCGATATTTTAGTTACTCAAGCAGGTTATTACGGTATTCCACAAAAGTTGGCCGAACAACGTGCAGAAGAGTATTTAGAAAAATTAGGCTTATGGGACAAACGTGCTGTTCAAGCACGTATGCTTTCAGGCGGTATGAAACGCCGCTTAATGATTGCACGTGCCATGATGCACCAACCCAAGCTGCTCATATTAGATGAACCGACAGCAGGCGTAGACATTGAGTTACGCCGTTCAATGTGGGAGTTTCTCACTGAAATGAACAATAACGGCACATCGATTATTCTCACCACGCATTATTTAGAAGAAGCTGAAATGCTGTGTCGCCGTATTGCGATTATTGACCGTGGTGTAATTAAAGAAGACACCACCATGAAATCTTTCTTAAACCAACTGAATGAAGAATCTTTTATTTTAGACCTTGCCAATCCTATTCAACCAATTGAACTGGATATTATTGGGGTGAAGTTTAAACTGATTGATGCTGTGACTTTAGAAGTTACTCTAGATAAAGCACTCAGCCTTAATAATCTATTTCAGCTTTTAGAAGCGCAAGGCATTACCGTGCTCAGTATGCGGAATAAATCAAATCGTCTTGAAGAATTGTTTGTGAAAATGGTTGAAAAAAATCTTGAGGAAGCAGCGCAATGAATTTTACCCAACTCAGAGTTGCCCTGTTTACTTTAGTTCGCAAAGAAATTCGTCGCTTTATGCGGATTTGGCCACAGACATTACTTCCACCTGCCATCACCATGAGTTTGTACTTTGTGATTTTTGGCAATTTGGTCGGTTCGCGGATTGGTGAAATGGGCGGCTTTAGCTACATGCAATTTATTGTGCCCGGCCTCATCATGATGGCCATTATTACCAACAGTTATTCGAATGTTTCATCCAGCTTCTTCAGTGCGAAATTTCAAAAAAGCATTGAAGAGTTAATTATGAGCCCCGTACCCTTACATTTAATTTTGTGGGGTTATGTGATTGGCGGTGTATGCCGCGGTGTGCTGGTGGGTCTAATCGTCACGCTCATGAGCTTCTTTTTTACCGATCTTGCGATTCACAACATTTTTGTGACCATCTATACCGTTGTCGTTACAGCATTATTGTTTTCACTGGGCGGTTTAATTAATGCGGTTTATGCCAAATCATTTGATGATATTTCAATTATTCCAACTTTTGTACTGACGCCACTAACCTATTTAGGCGGTGTATTTTATGCGATCAGTGCCTTAAGTCCTTTTTGGCAAAATTTATCGTTGATTAATCCGATCGTGTACATGGTCAATGCATTTCGATATGGCATTTTGGGTCATAGCGACGTCAATGTTTCGATTTCCTTAATTTTTATTACGTTGTGCTGTGGTGCTTTATACGCCATTGCATATTATTTACTGTCTCGTGGTTCAGGAATGCGTGAGTAATGAGTGTAGAGCAATCTTTATTAGGTAAAGACACCAGTTATCCTACAGAGTATCAACCCGATATCCTGTTCCCTATTTCTCGTGCGCCTGCGCGAGAAAAATATGCGCATGTTGAAGGAATTCAACAGGGTAAAGATTGGTGGCATGTCTTTGAAATTTCGTGGTTAAACCATAAAGGTATTCCACAAGTTGCGATTGGACGAATTGAATTACCAGCAACCTCTCCGAACTTAATCGAATCAAAATCGCTGAAGCTGTACTTTAACAGTATGAACTTCACTCAATTTGAGTCTAAACAAACCTTTATCGCAACGGTTGAAAAAGACTTATCTAAAGCTGCACAAGCCGAAGTGAAACTTGTGCTTTTAGATGCAGATGATCTTCAAGTGAGCCAACCGCAAGGGCAGTGTATTGATCATTTACAACCTGAGCGTTTAGAAAATCATCCTGATGCGTCTCTGCTTGCTTTTGATACAGATATGCAGTCTGAAGATGTTGAAATTTCACTGTATTCACATTTATTACGCAGTAACTGCCCTGTCACTGGTCAACCCGACTGGGGTACGGTATTTATACGATATAAAGGCAAAAGACCTTGTTATCGTTCTATTTTAGCTTATATTATTTCTTACCGTCAGCATAATGGCTTCCATGAGCAATGTGTCGAGCAAATGTATGCCGACCTTTGGGAAACCTTCACACCAGAAAAGCTGATGGTGTATGCGACCTATACACGTCGTGGCGGTTTAGACATTAACCCTTGCCGTGTATCGGACCTTGCATGGATGCCAAGCCCAATTCGATTGGCGCGACAATAAAATGAATAAACATTGAGGTTTTAACGATGTCCTATTTTGGTTTTGTTCCATCTGCTGAGCTACTCAAAAGCATTCACACTGGAATTGAGAAAAAAAATTCCAACGAAGCACTGTATCCTTTACGTGATCAGACAGCGCTCATGATTAATGATGAGATTATTAATGCTATTTTAGTTGAGCTGGTTCGCCGCTTCCCTGCAAGTGAAAAACGAGTGACTGCTGAAAAATTGGCAGGCTATATCAAATCTACCGTCGCTGTATTATTAAAACAGTTGTTGGGAAAATCTTCGAATGATGTAGTGAAACAGTCAATCGAGTTCTCTGAACAAAGTTTATTTAAAGATCCGCAAGGCCAATATCGTGTTGGGGCGCCATTAAAACCTGAACTTGTAATCAATCTTAAAAATAGTTTTGCCGAAATCAAATCAGGCAATGATATTA
Organism: uncultured Acinetobacter sp.; assembly: GCA_964579445.1. Lineage (GTDB taxonomy): Bacteria > Pseudomonadota > Gammaproteobacteria > Pseudomonadales > Moraxellaceae > Acinetobacter. Next base: position 48,147 of record CAZOGM010000018.1, on the reverse strand, counting down.
ATCGTGCTGCTTTGTCAGAACTATATAAACAGTTTGCAGAAGCAGCCGTGCGTCATTTTATGAACGATTTTAACAAGACTTTAGATTTGGGTATGATCAAACGCAAAGCCTCTGATTTAGGTTCTTCAGCTGTGATTAAAGCGATTCATATCGCAATTGATAAATTGATCCCAAACTTCACTAAAGAAGAACTTTTGGCTTTAGCTGAGTATCACGACACCTTGTTTATTCAATCTTAAATAAATTACATAAAAAACTCAGCTTATGCTGGGTTTTTTTATTAAAGCGAGTGATGGCGTGGTTTAAACGATAAGATAATGTTAGCATCGCTAAACATAAAACCATATTCACTAAAACATTTATATACCACGCATATGCCCCCAAATCTGCAATACAAATTTCTACGCCATGCCCCACGAGATGGATTGAGTACGGCTCATATTCCTTCAAAATGGCATAGAATCCATATTGACCCTTGGTTATGTCTCTTTCTTTTGATCAATGCCCTGATTGGGCTGACTGCTTTATATAGCGCATCTGCTCAAGATGTCATGATGGTCTCAAAGCAAGCCATGAGTTTTGGGATTGGCTTTGTGGTGATGTTGGTTTTAGCACAAATTTCCCCCAAAGTTTATCAGTCTTTTTCACCGGTATTTTATATTTTAGGCATGTTATCGCTCATTGCGGTCATTCTGGTGGGTGAGGTTCGCATGGGGGCTCAGCGCTGGATTGATATTCCCGGTTTTGGTAGTGTACAACCCAGTGAATTCATGAAAATCAGTATGCCTATGATGATTGCATGGTTTTTATCACGTTATTCACTCCCCCCAACATTGCCTAAAATATTAGGTAGTATGCTGCTGATTATTATTCCATTTTTAATGATTGCAGAACAACCTGACTTAGGCACCTCTGCACTTATTCTTGCCAGTGGTATGTTTGTACTGTTTCTAAGTGGTTTACCTTGGTGGCTGATTGGGGGTGCAATCGGTTTAGTCTCTATCTTTATTCCTATTGCTTGGCAATTTTTCTTACACGATTATCAAAAAAAACGTGTCATGACTTTATTTGATCCTAATGCAGACGCTTTAGGTTCAGGTTGGAATATTATTCAGTCTAAAACCGCCATAGGTTCAGGTGGATTCACGGGTAAAGGTTTTTTAGAAGGCACACAATCTCACTTACATTTTTTACCTGAAGGTCATACAGACTTTATTATTGCTGCCTATTCGGAAGAGTTTGGCTTATTGGGCGTTATGCTACTACTGAGTGTATATTTTGCCATTATTATTCGAATATTATTTATAGGTTTAAATTGCTTTCACAACTATGGTCGATTGCTCGCAGGCGGTCTAGCCTTGTCATTTTTTGTGTATGTTTTTGTGAACGCAGGGATGGTGAGTGGTATCTTACCTGTAACAGGTATACCACTGCCCTTTATGAGTTATGGCGGTACAGCAATTATTACTTTAATGGCCACTTTTGGCATCGTGATGTCTATTCACACTCATCGATAATAATTTTCGGAACATTTTTGATATGTTAAATACACTTATATCTAACCAATTTAAGCGTCTATCTTTAGCTTTGGCTGCATTTACCGTCACCAGTTTTTGTCAGGCGAATGATTTTTATAGTCACCCAAACTACAATAATTTTAAAAATAAGACCATGCAAACTTATGGCTTAACCGGTGAGCAAGTCGACTGGGCCATGAATGGTTCAAAAAACATTCCCAATATTATCAACATCATGAATCGTCCGGGCGAAAGTAAACCTTGGTATGCCTATAAAACCAATTTCTTAGCAGAAGGTACTATTCAGCGTGGCGTACGTTTTAAAAATCAATATGCGGATACTTTAAATCGAGCTGAGCAGCAGTTTGGTGTTCCACAAGCGATTATTCTGGGTATTTTAGGTGTAGAGACTGGTTTTGGTACCAATAAGGGCAATTTTGTGACACGTGATGCACTCGCTACACTGGGTTTCGGTTATGAACGCCGTGCACAATATTTCCAAGATGAACTCAGTGCACTCATTGCATGGTCTTATAAAGATGGCATTCCGACCAATTCTGTAGTTGGATCGTATGCAGGCGCTGTCGGTTATCCGCAGTTCATGCCCAGCAATATTCCAAAATTTGGTGTTGATTACGATGGCAACGGTCATATTGACCTTAGAAATTCGGCGGTGGATGCAATTGGTTCAATCGCAAACTATCTTGCTCAGCACGGCTGGCAGCGCAATCAACCTATTGCATTTGCAGCAAGATACAATGGAAACAATCCTGATTCCATTATTGCCAAAGATTTGAATTACCCTACTCCCTTTGGTGCCATTCGCACTCAAGGTGTTAGCCCTATGAATCCTATCGTTAAAATTGACGATTTGGATATGGTAAATGTGATTCAATTACAGGAAAATTATGGTCCTATTTACTATATTACCTATCCAAATTTTCAGGTCATTACGACCTACAATAAAAGCCGCATGTATGCTACTGCACTTTGGCTTTTAGGCACAGAAATAGCCAGTCAATAAGACTGGTTTCTCCAATAAAAACCATAAGTCAATAATTTTTTTAACACATTTGATTAGAATATGTGCTATTAATATACCTTGTTACAATATTGGTTATTTAATATACAATTACTGTGTTAATTTGTCGTTTTTGTAACTGAACTTCAAATAGTACTAGACACTTTTGTATCAGGATGAATATTATCCTCTAGCGTTAAATGCAGTTGCACAAGTGAATTTACAGACCTCAATGGTTAATTTTCAGCGACTTACGAAAGTTATATTGGGGTTCCCAGGAGTTAAACGATGCACGCTTCACTTAAATTATTATCCGTTATAACCATAGGTCTGAGTTTGACTCAAGCCCATGCAGAACTTGTTCAGTCATCATATTTAAACAATGATGCAGAAAATTCGAGTTTGGCGTCGCGTGTCATCAGTAAAGATGCAACTAGCTTCAATGCTCACTTTTCAAATTTAAACAGTTTAGCAATTACTGAACGTTCAAGTGACAAAATTCGCCGCGAAACGATTGCTGCGAAAATACAAGTTCCTGTAGAAGAACCTTCAGTCATTGATAAATTAAATAACGTAGCTTCAAATACTGTACGTCGTTTTAGCCAAACTGGGGTAGCGTCTTGGTATGGTCGTCAATTCCACGGTCGTAAAACTGCGAGTGGTGAAACTTTCGATATGAATGCTTTGACTGCTGCACATCGTAGCCTTCCATTGAACTGCTATATTCGTGTAACAAACAAAACCAACGGTAAAAGTGTTGTCGTAAAAGTTAATGATCGTGGTCCATTCCATGGTAATCGCGTCGTCGATCTATCTTATGGTGCTGCCAAAAGCTTAGGTATTACCAATGCAGGTACAGCACGTGTGAGCATTGAACGTGTTGACGGACCAAACTCTTAATCGATGTGCAACTGTATTTAATCTAAAAGCCGCTTTCTCAAGCGGCTTTTTATATGTCTGATCTTTTATCTCAGTTGATCTTCATTTTATTTCTACTTTGGCAAAGATATGTCTCGTCTAATAGCTTTGACCTCCTCTCTAATGTCGTTTATATTCTCTGTTATAAATCAAAGAAAAATTAAACAGGATGTTCAGATGAAAACAATTTCAGAATGGCTAGACGAATACAGTGAAAGTCATCAAAATGCCACCAACAAATCTATTCACTGGGTTTGCGTACCTGCCATCCTTTTTGCTTTAATTGGAATACTTGCGCATTTTAGCGCCCTTCTAACTGCATTACTGCTGGTTTTGAGCTTGGTTTTTTACGCACGACTCGATTTGGTATTGGCTGTGGCAATGTCGGCACTTGTGCTCATCATGGCTTGGCTAATTTGGATTTTACCTGTGGGTGTTGGCTTCTATATTGGTCTATTTATTGTGGCTTGGATTGGTCAATTTTACGGACACAAGGTTGAAGGCAAAAAGCCTTCATTCTTTAAAGACCTCCAATTCCTCCTCATTGGCCCACTATGGTGCATGGATGCCTATTTAGGCAAGGTAGCACCAAAATGGAGAAGACGTCAAAATGGCGCGATTCTGAGCCAATAATGCGTTATCCAATATTTCAATAAAAATAAGACCTATTCATAGGTCTTATTTTTATGTTTTAACCAGCCACCCATATGATTTTTTTGCGGGTCATGATGTGTCCAGTGAATCACCCCACCCTGTGCACTATATTCATATTCTCCAAAAAACTCGACTTGATCGCCTTTTTGCAATGTATCAATGCGTGGTGCAAGGTCAATATTATGTGCAACCAGCACAGTCTGCCCGTTACTTAGCTTCAATATAAATTTTTGGTGAGGCGAGCCTTCATTATCATCTCGTAAAACTGCTTTAACCACTCCTGCCCCACGTAATTGAACGTTGCTCTTCTTCTGCTGAAATGCCTGTGCAATTGCATGTAAATTTGAATGCGTGTCTTGGCGAGTAGGTATGTCTTGATCTGAATGAAGGTCTGGATTTAATGCGGACGTATTAGTCTTATTCGCTGGCTTCTGATCCGTCAAATCCCAGCCAAAAAAAGCAGCCACTATAACAAGGACTATTCCCCAAATACCCAGCTTTGTATTCTTCGCCATATATTCACCTTTGTTTTTTGTTTTAAGTGTAAAAAAAGCCCCATGTGGGGCTTTTTTTAATGCAAATAATTAAAAATTATTGTGCAGCAGCTTGAGCAGCAGCAACTTCTTCAGCGAAGCTCATTTCTGCTTTTTTCTCAATGCCTTCACCAACTTCGAAGCGAACGAATTCAACAATCGTAGTTGCTGTAGTTTTCAAGATTTCTTCAACTTTCTTGTCATTGTCAATCACGTACATTTGACGTGTAAGAACAACTTCGTTCAAGTATTTCTCAACAGAACCAGACACCATTTTTTCAACGATATTAGCAGGTTTGCCAGATTCTAAAGCTTTCGCTTCAGCAATTTCTTTTTCTTTAGCAACAAGATCAGCAGGAACCTGTTCAGCAGAAACAGCAACTGGGTTGAATGCAGCAACGTGCATTGCAACGCCTTTACCAGTAGCAGCATCACCTGCGTAAGAAACCACAACACCAATTTTCAAACCGTGTTTGTAAACAGCAAGGTTGTCGCCAGTTACGATTTTAGCACGACGAACTTGGATGTTTTCACCGATTTTTTGAACAAGAGCAATACGCGCTTCTTCAACAGTTGAACCATCTTCAAGTTTAAGTTCAGCAATTTTAGCAGCATCAACTTCGTTTGCAGCAAGTGCAGCAGCAGCAACTTTGTTTGAGAAACCAGCAAAGTTTTCGTCTTTAGCAACGAAGTCAGTTTGACAGTTTACTTCTAAAAGAATAGCAGTGTTGCCTTCTTGAACAATTGTAATCGCGCCATCAGCAGCAATGTTACCCGCTTTTTTAGCAGCTTTTGCTTGACCAGATTTACGAAGGTTATCAATTGCAACTTCAACATCACCATTAGATTCTGTTAATGCTTTTTTGCATTCCATCATCGCAAGACCAGTACGATCGCGTAATTCTTTTACCATGCTTGCAGTAACTACAGTCATGTCGTTCTCCTAAATTCGGTAGATAAATGTATCTTTTCAAAAAAAACGGCCCAAATTAATCCATCTGGGCCGTTTTGCTTAGTTGATGCCTAATATGCCACGATTACGTGTCGCAAAGATGACAAACGTGCATCAAGAAGCATTAAGCCTCAGGAGCTTCTTTAACTTCTTCAGCTTTAGCTTGAGCATTTGCTTGAGTTTGAGCATATTCTTTACCAGCAAGAATCGCATCAGCCATAGCAGAAGCATAAAGTGTCACAGCACGAATCGCATCATCGTTACCAGGAATAACGAAATCTACGTTATCTGGGTTCGAGTTTGTATCAACGATACCGATTACAGGAATACCAAGGTTCTTCGCTTCTTTGATCGCAATTGCTTCGTGATCAACGTCAATGATGAACAATGCGTCAGGTAAACCGCCCATGTTCTTCACGCCGCCTAAAGAGCGTTCAAGTTTATCCATCTCACGCGTACGCTCTAAAGCTTCACGTTTAGTAAGCTTAAGGAAAGTACCGTCTTGAGATTGAGTTTGAAGATCTTTCAAACGGTTGATCGATTGACGAAGTGTTTTCCAGTTCGTCAACATACCACCTAACCAACGGTGATCAACATAGGGTTGACCAGCGCGTTGAGCTTGCTCACGAATGATGTTAGAAGCTGCACGCTTAGTACCAACGAACAATACTTTGTTCTTTTTGCTAGCAAGGTTGTTTACAAAATTCAAAGCATCATTTAACGCAGGAACAGTGTGCTCAAGGTTGATGATGTGAATTTTGTTACGCGCGCCGAAGATGTATTCGCGCATTTTTGGGTTCCAAAAACGTGTTTGGTGACCAAAGTGTGCGCCTGCTTGAAGAAGGTCGCGCATGCTTACGTTGTAATCTGCCATTTTCTTTACCTTAAATGTTTGGGTTAGGCCTCCATATGTCCGCATCCTCCACCTTAAAAAGGCACCCAGAGAAATGTGACGACATATGTGCGGATTTTAATTGCCCCATTCCAAATGACGTTGTGAATGAATTCACGAAAAAGCATTTGATAAATTGGGCGGCTATTTATACCATAGTCATACATAAATTTCCAAAAGTTTTTAAAGATCATGAACAGTACTTACGAGGCACCACGTCGACTCATTAAAACGCCAGACGAAATAGAAAAAATGCGTGTAGCGGGACGACTAGCAGCAGAAGTCTTGGATATGATCAAACCGTATATCAAACCAGGTGTAACCACACTTGAGCTTGATACGATTTGTCATGATTATATCGTGAACAAACAAGATGCTATTCCAGCTTGTTTAGGTTATGGCGCAGCGCCAGGTCGCCCAGCGTTTCAACATGTAATCTGTACGTCAGTCAACCATGTGGTGTGTCACGGCATTCCATCAGAAGCAAAAGCCTTGAAAAAAGGCGACATTTTAAATATTGATGTCACTGTGATTAAAGACGGTTATCACGGCGACACTAACATGATGTATGTGGTGGGTGGTGAAACCTCTATTCTTGCTGATCGTTTATGTAAAGTTGCACAAGAAGCCATGTACCGTGGTATGGAAACAGTTAAGCCTGGTTCTACCATTGGTGATATCGGACATGCCATTCAAAAATATGTTGAAGCTGAACGCTTCAGTGTTGTACGTGAATACTGTGGTCATGGTATTGGTACGGTGTTCCATGATGAGCCACAAGTCTTGCATTATGGTCAGCCCGATAGTGGTATGGTATTAGAAGAAGGTATGACTTTTACCATTGAGCCAATGGTCAATGCAGGTGTTTGGCAAACCAAACTGCTGGGTGACAAGTGGACTGTAGTAACCAAAGACCATAAGTTATCTGCACAGTATGAACATACCATCGCTGTGACCAGAACCGGTATTGAAGTGTTAACAGCACGTCCAGAAGAAGACCTCTCTCGCTTTGCTTAGTTCACCTGAGAGTTATTTATTATTATAAAAATCAATGTCTTTGGCTCAAATGCCAACACATTAAATCAAAAAGGTCATGCAATATGGCCTTTTTCTTTATCAAGATTTTATCTGCTTTAATTAAGAATATGATTTTTAAGGTTTATTTAAAATTTCATTGCGGTGATCAAATATGCGTTTTAATTACCTAAACTTACAAACCATTAACCTTAGTCTCAATAAAGTATAAAAAAAAACATTACTTAAAAAAAACACCTTGAATAAAAACAATGTTAATCAAATAAATAGCCTAATAATACAGCCTATAAAAATAGTATCAATTCGGACATGGAGTCCAATTCAATGAATAAAACACTACTCTGTCTAGCAACTTCTTTAGCCATTGTGCCGGCATTTAGTCATGCAGATTCGCCTTACTTTAGTTTAAATGATGGTGATGGCTTTAAACGTTTCTCTGTCTCTGTGGGTGCTTTACATGTCATGCCTCAAGGTAAAGCCCAACCCATTCAAATTAATTCTGCAATTAAAAATGGCGATGTAGCACAAAACGGCACTATTAAAGTCGATACTGTGCTTGAAAACTTAGATCCAAATCTGAATCAAGATGCTTTAGCCGCGACCTTAAAGTTTTTGGGTTTTTTTACTGGTGGGAATTTACCATCTGGCATTAGTGGTTCATCAAAGATTGAAGGTTTAGAATCGTGGGAAGCAAAAAATACAGGGTTAGAGGCGGAGGATGTCACGACCTTTGGCATCATGACCAATTACTTCTTTACAGATCATATTTCACTCGAAATCAAAGCAGGTATTCCACCTAAAGTCGACATTATGGGTAAAGGTAAAATTTCTGCACCTTTTGCCGCAATTGCCACACCGCAAATTGGAAATCTTCCGCTGGATTTCTTAGAAATTGGGTTAAAAAATGATATTCCAATTGCCGATTTAGATGCGCATGGTAAAGCAGCTGAAGCGCGTGCATGGACACCTGCTTTTGAGTTTCAGTACCATTTTGGCAAGACAGGTGTGAATAAATTCCGCCCCTATGTGGGCGTGGGTCTGATGTATGCCTACTTTAATGAGCTTGAGATGAATCCAGCCCTTGAAAAAGATTTGATCACCGCAGGTCATATGATTGCTAACATTAAACAAGGCAATGCAGGTGCTGCTTTAGAAAAAACTGAAAGTACAGCAAACCCAGTGGTTGACCTTGAAGCATCTGATGCATTTGCACCTGTGGCGACAGTCGGTTTTACGTATGATTTCAATGATCGTTGGTTTGCTGTGGGTTCTGTAAGTTATGCACATTTAAAAGGTGAAACAACCATTACGGTAAAAGATGCGCAACTGGGTGAGTTGGTTCAAGCCAAATCTGATATCGAAATTAATCCAATTTTAGGTTATGCAGGTGTGGGTTACAGATTCTAAAAAATGCGATTCATCTAAAGCGACCTATAGGTCGCTTTTTTATTCACTGTCATCGAGATATTCTATGGATTAATATGAAATGCAAAAACGTAAGGCAGCGATTGCATAAATATTTTTTATTGATTGATAAAAAATTATTCTATCGTCATCATTCTATTGAACACCTACAATCCGAACAATAACAAATCAATGGCTTGATTATGTCTGACACTCGTTTTTCAAAACCGCTTATTTATATGCTTATTGGCAGTGCATTCATTTTGGCATTGTCCTTGGGCGTTCGACATGGTTTTGGACTTTATTTGGTTCCCATGAGCCATGAATTTAATTGGAATCACGGCGTATTTAGTCTCGCTATTGCCTTACAAAACCTTCTATGGGGTGCAGTACAACCCTTTACAGGTGCCCTTGCCGATAAATATGGCAGTAAGATCGTCGTTGCGACAGGTGGCATACTGTATGTCATCGGTCTCATACTCATGGCATTTAGCTCAACTGGCTTGTTAATTCATTTAAGCCTAGGACTCATTATTGGTCTTGCACTCTCTGCCACCTCATTTTCGGTTTTACTCTCGGCGGTGGGTCGTGCTGCTCATCCAACTAAACGTAGTATGGCCATGGGTATTGCCAGTGCAGCAGGATCATTTGGACAATTCATCATGTTGCCCACGACCCTACTCTTGTTACAAAAGTTTGGTTGGTCCTCTGCATTATTAATTACCGCCATTTTGGTCGCATTCATTGTACCTTTAGCCTTTATGCTTAAAGCACCAATCTATCAAGCACCGAACGCAACTGCTGATATCAACAAACCCACTCTTGGCTTTAAACAAATCCTAATCATTGCCAAAAATCACAAACCTTTTATTTGGCTATCATTGGGTTTTTTAGTCTGTGGCTTTCAGGTGGTATTCCTCGGTATTCATTTGCCTGGTTATTTGACCGATCATGGCTTTAGTACCACCACTGGCACCATATTTTTGGCATTAGTCGGGCTGTTTAATATTGTGGGAACTTATACGGCAGGCTGGCTTGGAGATCAATATTCCAAACCGAAATTATTGATGGGGCTATATGGCTTACGTGGTATCGCCATTATTGTGTTTTTGAGCTTACCCTTAAGCACATGGACGATTTATAGTTTTGCCATCATCATGGGTTTGCTATGGTTGTCGACTGTGCCATTGACTAACGGTATTGTTGCCAATATGTTCGGAGTGAAGTATCTGACCATGCTCAGTGGCATCGTCTTTTTTACCCATCAAGTCGGTTCATTTTTCGGTGGATGGCTTGGCGGTCTCAACCATGATATAACAGGGAACTATAATATTATTTGGGCGATGACGATTGCCTTAAGTGTTTTTGGTGTTTTGGTTCACTTTTTTGTGAATGAGGAGGCGGTTGTTCATGACTGATACCACTCAAGGGCTTAAAATCATTATTTTATTCTGCATAATCATACTATTGGCTTTAGCACTGCTGCTTTGGTCACAAGTGCCTGATCTTTTCCTTTATTTCAATCAGGCATTTTGTGCTCATTAATGCCATATTCTGCATTACTCTGATCATTTTATTAAAAGTAAAAAATTCAGATACTTATGAAATTTAAGATAAATTTCATAAGTTTTTCATTTCTTATGATTTCTCATTTTAGTTATTGTTTTTTAAATTTAATCAATACAAAGATTTGAGCAATCAACATGACCAGTCTCACCCAACTCTCACAAGCGATACATGATGCGCCGCGCTGGCATCAGGCAGATCAATTTCAAAATCCTGCCGAGATTCAAATTATTCCTCAAGCGAATGCGGCATTGGGTGCAGTCGTGATTGGATTAGATGCACGAAAAGCACAGTCTGGTGAAACCATTTTTCGTTTAAAACAAGCCTTAGCTGAACATTTAATTCTGATATTTAAAAAGCAGCAATTAGATGATTTACAGTACTTGGCATTTTCGAGTTACTTTGGCTCCATTTTTAAACCTAGTGCGGACAACCCTGTTTTAGCCACACAATCGGACACTGGAACACCACCAGATGTGGTTCCTGTTTCCAATGCTGTGGGTCAAGGTGATTATACTGGGCATGGTGAGTTGTCTCCACATGCAGACCACCAATGGACACCCACACCTTCTTTTGGTTCCTTACTTTACGCGATTGAACTCCCCCAAGACGGTGGTCAGACCACATGGTATAACACCATTAAAGCGTATGATGCGTTGGATGCAAAAACAAAACAGCATATTGATCAATTACAGCTCATCACCTACAACCCCTTTGTCCGCGCCAATAACAATAAAGGCACTGAAAACTATGGCAACTCCCCGCTATATCGCTTTAAAGATCAACCCATTTTAGGACATGCTTATCCGCATCCATTGGTGCGTACCCACCCTGAATCAGGTCGCAAAGCATTGTGGCTAAATACAGGTAGTGAAGTGGAATTGGTTCATTATGATGATCAAGCTGGGAGTGAACTGATTGCTGAGTTACGCGAGCACATTTTGAACCCTGAATTTCATTATGAACATCATTGGCAACAAGGCGATATCGTGTTTTGGGACAATCAAGTGACGCTCCACTCACGTCGTCCATTTCCTGCCGAACAGCGCCGACTACTTAAACGCATTAGTTTAGCTGGCGGAAGACCTTTTTAAGGTCAGTTATCTTTTGAGTTCCAATTTCAGATGCCCGTCTACTCAAGCTTGATGCACTTAAAATACTCATCTAAAAATAATAAAAACAATAAGCATCAAGCTTGGTTTAATGAAGTGTATTGATCATTTAGAACTAGGTTAAGTCTGCGTCTTTTCAGCGCAATTGCGAACTTTAAATTGCTCAATTAAATCATCCAACAGCAATCGCATCGCAGGCAGCATACCTTGACGCGACGCATAAGCAATGTGAATCACCCCTTTTGGTAAACTCCACTCAGGTAAAAGCTCAGTCAATTGTCCAGATCGTAACTCTTCAAATACCAATACTCGTGGTAATGAGGCAATGCCGACACCTTTTAGTACTGCTGCCTTCATGGCTGAAAAATTATCTGTTCTCAATCTTGGCTGAAAGGCAACTTGCACTTGTTCTTGCTCATGCTGTTTATGCTTAAAATGCCAAGTATGCTGTGGCGTACGAAAACCAATGCTTGGAAAATGAGCTAAATCTTGAAAATTTTGCGGTGTACCTTGAGATTGAATCAGCTCAGGAATTGCAACCAATACATGCTCCCATGCATCTAAATGCCGCACAATTAAATCACTGTCTTCTAAACTGTCGTTTCGCACCCGAATTGCCAGATCAATACCTTCTTCGATCAAATCCACGCGATGATTACTCGCCATTAAATGCACCTGAACCTCAGGATACTTCTGCATAAAATTGGCGACCATGTCCCCTACTGGCATTTCGACCAAAGCAACGGGACAGGACATTTTAATCACGCCTGATGGTTCGTCCGACAGCGTACTCTTTATAAAGCTTTCAGCCGCATTGACCTCTTCTAAAATTTTTAGGCAATAGCTATAAAAACGCTGCCCCATTTCAGTGACAGTAAATTTTCGGGTATTACGCTGAATTAAACGGACATTGAGGCGTGCCTCAAGGTCAGAGATATGCCGTGAAAGTTTAGATTTGGTAATACCGAGTGCTTCGCTAGCTTTGGTGAAGCCTTGATACTTAACCACCTGAACGAAGTAATAATAGTCATTTAAATTTTGCATAATTGTTGCATTTTTAGAATTATCTGTTGAGTTTATCGTCCTGTCATTCTGCAACTATACCTCAATAATAAACATAGAACGAAATATATTGAGGACATTGATATGAACACTATACAAAAAGTTTATCGTAGTGACCGTAGTACTTGGGTAGGCGATGGCTTTCCAACAAACTCTATGCTTCCGATGCATGAAATGGGCAATGCAACCAGCCCATTTTTGGTGATGGGTTATACTGGCGAATATGCTTTTGCACCCAGTCATCATCAACGTGGTGTGGGCATGCATCCGCACCGTGGCTTTGAAACAGTCACGATTGTCTATGAGGGCGAGCTTGAACACCACGACTCTAAAGGCAACCGTGGAAAAATCGCAAAAAATGAAGTGCAGTGGATGACAGCGGGTCGAGGTATTATGCATGAAGAGCATCATTCTAAAGGTTTTGCCAAAACTGGCGGAACACTCGATATGGTTCAACTTTGGGTGAATCTACCGAGTCATGCAAAAATGACAGAACCTCGCTATCAAGAATTAACTGAGGCAAATATTCCAGAAGTCACGCTTTCGGAGCATCAAGGCATCGTACGGGTGATTGCCGGTGAATTTGTACATGAAAAGACAACCATAGGCCCAGCACAGACCTTTAGCAACATGAGCATTTTGGATGTGCGTTTAAATGCCCATGCGGTTCAAGACTTTAAGCTCAATCCAACTTGGAACAGTATGATCTTTGTCTTAAATGGCGAGATTGAGGTGGACAATAAACATTTTTCAGCGATGCATACGCTTTACATCAATGAAAATACAGAGTCCATTCAGATTAAAGCGAATACTGACACCAAGCTTTTGATTTTGAGTGGTGAGCCTTTGAATGAACCTATTGTTGCTCATGGTCCATTTGTGATGAACACGGAAGCCGAAATTCGTCAGGCTTTTGTCGATTTCCAAAATGGTCAGTTCAGTTAATTTGAAGTGATCAAGTTTAATATTTTTTAGATAATGATACTCAGATCATTCAGATCAATTTTTATGCTCATCAAGTCGGACATATTCTTGGTCTGAGTATCTGATATCGGAATGAGTTTGATACTGAAACATGGATTGTTTCTCCTCTCTTATGATCCAGTACAAAACGAGAAACTCCACATTAGGATTTAATTAATTCTACCCAAAGCGCCGAATCAGTGCTCACACAAAGCTGAGTATAGTGGCTAATCTTATCTTGATTCGATTCAACACAGTCATGTCGCTGATCATATTTAATTGTGAAAGCTTAAACTTCATTTTGTAAATAGCGCGAAAACCTTGAATATGGATCAAATACATGCGCTTCACTTTTACTGACTTTCGCCCATAAATAATTTAGCAACCTCAATAAACTTCAATACTACGCGTTTAAGTGAGTTTGAATTGAGGTGCAATAAGAAACCCGTAAGATCAATCTTACGGGTTTCTTAATTTCTACAACACGTGCTCAATTTAGAACAAACGATTCATACCGTTTAATGTTGCTACACGATATGCTTCTGCCATCGTTGGATAGTTGAATGTCGTTTCTACGAAATATTTAATTGTATTATTCGGACTATTCATGACCGCTTGACCAATATGAATAATCTCAGCAGCGTTATTACCAAAGCAATGCACACCCAAGATTTCTAAAGTATCACGGTGGAATAAGATTTTAAGCTCGCCCACGGTATCACCCGTAATCTGTGCACGTGCCAAATGACGGAACGACGCTTGTCCCACTTCGTATGGAATTTTTTCCTCAGTCAATTGTTGCTCATTTTTACCAATCGATGAAATCTCAGGAATAGTATAAATACCCGTTGGAATATCAGTAACAGGTGCAACATTTTGCTCGCCACTCATATTCGCGCCCGCACAGCGACCTTGGTCATAAGCTGCTGAAGCCAGCGACGGCCAACCAATCACATCACCTGCTGCATAGACATTTTCAACTTCAGTTTGGTACTGCTCATTTACTGAAAGTTGACCACGACCATTGGGCTTAATACCCATATTTTCCAAACCTAACCCATCGGTATTGCCTGAACGACCATTACACCAAAGAATCGCGTCTGCTTTAATCTTTTTACCACTTTCGAGATGCAATACCACGTGATCATCAAAAGTTTCTAAATGATCAATTTGTTCATTGTGGCGAATCAATACCCCTTGTTCACGTAAGTGGTATGACAATGCATCCGCAATTTCATCATCTAGATAACTCAGCAATTTGTGCTGAGTATTGATCAAATCGACTTTATGGTCTAAACCAATAAAAATAGATGCATATTCACAGCCAATCACCCCTGCACCGTAAATAATGATTTTTTGAATCGGAAAATCTAGATCTAAAATTTTGTCTGAATCAAATACACGTGGATGATTAAAATCTAAAATACTTGGACGATATGGACGGCTACCCGTAGCCACGACCAGTTGTTTAAAAATAATGGTTTCTTTCACGCCTTCAGGTGTGAAAATCACAGCAGTATTTTGATCTTGGATATACGCACGACCATTGAAGATATCAATGCGGTTACGATCATAAAACCGTGTATGGGTATCGACTTGTTGTTGAATTACTTTATGCGCATTGCGAAGCACTTGCTTCATCGTGAATTGTTTCCAATCCCCCACTTTTTGGAACATTGGATCACGCTGGTAGCGAATAATACTCGATACCGTTTGACGTAGTGCTTTACTTGGAATTGTACCCACATGAGTACAGTTCCCGCCCAATTGATCACGCATATCGACCACTGCAACACGCTTGCCTGATTTAGCAAGTTTCATTGCTGCAGCTTCACCAGCAGGACCAGAGCCTAAAACAACAGCATCATATTTGATAAAGGTTCCACTCACGACCTCTTTCTTACGTGGCATTCAATGCTCCTCTTGATTCATGTATTCACTAATCTTTGCCTATTATGACGTAAATAAAGGGACTTTGCTGTATTTCCATATCATATATTGCATGATGTCCACATTTATTAAATGAATAGCATTTTTGCCCTATTTAAGTTCAAATTCGTTATAATCGAAGGGCTATTATTGAGTATCTCCCCCGTCAAAAACAGTGGATAAGTTGAATATGTCAGATAACCGTAAACCAGTACAGGGTGAAAAACTCCGCGGCGCAGAGAAAGTAGCGCGTATACCTGTAAAAGTTATTCCTACGGTTGAAACACCACGAAAGCCAGACTGGATTCGGGTGAAAATGGCTGCGCCAGATGAGGTTCAACGCATTAAGACAACTTTACGTGCGCAGAAATTACATACTGTGTGTGAAGAAGCCGCATGTCCAAACCTTCCAGAATGTTTCGGTGGCGGTACTGCAACCTTTATGATTATGGGCGACATTTGTACCCGTCGTTGCCCATTTTGTGATGTTGCACATGGTCGTCCAAATGCTTTAGATACAGACGAACCGCGCCATATGGCAGAAACCATTTCGAATTTGGGTCTTAAATACGCGGTGATTACCTCTGTAGACCGTGATGATCTACTCGATGGTGGTGCGCAGCATTTTGTGGACTGTATTAAAGAAGCGCGTGCATTAAGCCCGAAAACATTGCTTGAAATTTTGGTGCCGGACTTCCGTGGTCGTATGGATATTGCACTACGTATTATGACGGAGTGCCCACCCGATGTGTTTAACCACAACATTGAAACCGTGCCTCGTCTTTATAAAGCCATGCGTCCAGGTTCGGATTATCAGCATTCATTAAACTTACTGAAAATGTTTAAAGAATATTGCCCGGATGTTCCAACAAAATGTGGTTTGATGGTCGGTCTAGGTGAAACTGAAGAAGAAGTTTTAGCACTTCTAGATGATCTACATGCACATGGGGTTGATTACATTACGATTGGTCAGTATTTACAACCATCCAAAGAACATGCACCCCTTGATCGTTTCGTCACACCTGAAGAATTTGAGCGCTATACCGCGCATGGTCAAAAACTGGGCTTTCGCAATATTTGGGCGGCTCCTATGGTACGTTCAAGCTATTTTGCGGATCGTCAATATTACGGCGAGCCTGTTCCTGCGGTACGTCGTAAAGCAGATCCTGCCAAGAAAATTGCGGTGCAGGCAATTGAAGCTTAATTTATCGAATTTATTCTGATCTCTAAAAAGTCCTCTATTGAGGGCTTTTTTATGCTTGATAAAATTAAAACAACCTACTGAAAAGTTACTTTTATTGACATTTCTTTGCCAAGCAACTCTTGAAAATTGATTATTTTTCAATCATTTTAATAATAAATACTGACAATACTTAACTTCATCGATCAACTTAATTTTTCAATCATACGTATCAATATTAATGCGAATGTTCATCTTTTTTTGATTTGAACCATTCATCTGGATACTTTATTCAAATAGCCGATTTAAACAAACATTGAAAATAGGATTAACAAGCTTAGATTTTAATCTGAATAAAACCAAATAAACTGGAGAAAAATATGTTGTTTGTTCTCAGTGCGCTCATTCTACTCATTACGCTATGGGCAATTTTCTTTTTTGAAGCAAGCCGATCCATCGGCGCAGTCACCCTCATTATTATATCCATCGTATTAGCATTTCTTAGCCCATGGTCTTTGCTTATTGGGTTGCCGTTGATACTCATCAGTTTAATCATTTTGATCGAACCACTCAGAATGGCACTCATTACCAAACCTGCTTACAAATCCTTAGCCAATGCGATGCCGAGCATGAGCACCACTGAACGAGAAGCCTTGGATGCAGGAACCAGTTGGTGGGAAAAAGAGCTATTTATGGGAGCGCCTGACTGGAAAAAATTTGATGCTTATCCATATCCAAAGCTTTCAATCGAGGAACAATCTTTTTTAGACAATGAAGTCGAGCAGCTTTGTTCGATGCTCAATGAATGGGAAATTCACCATCATTTAAAAGATCTGCCCCCAGAAGTCTGGCAGTTTATTAAGGACAAAGGCTTTTTAGGACTGATCATTCCCAAGGAATACGGCGGTAAAGCGTTTAGTTCCTTCGCGCAAAGTCGCATTATGAGTAAAATTGCCTCACGCTCACTGACCACAGCAGTCAGCTGTATGGTACCCAACTCGCTTGGGCCGGGTGAGTTACTATTGCATTACGGCACTCAAGAGCAAAAAGATCGCTATTTACCTGGACTTGCCAGAGGTGAAGAAATTCCATGTTTTGGCCTAACCAGTCCTGAAGCAGGTTCAGATGCAGGTGCAATTCCTGATACAGGCGTGGTCTGTTACGGACAGTTTGAAGGAAAGGAAGTGCTTGGCTTGAACATGAATTTCTCGAAACGCTGGATTACCCTTGCGCCTATCGCGACAGTTGTGGGTCTTGCATTTAAACTCTATGACCCAGAAGGTTTACTGGGTGATAAAAATAAAACCGAATACGGCATTACCTGTGCCCTATTACCGGCTAATCACGACGGTGTGAAAGTGGGTGCAAGACATAATCCCAGCTCACCGTTTATGAATGGTACGGTAGATGGCAAAGATGTCTTTATTCCATTGGATTGGATTATTGGTGGAGTTGAAAATGCCGGTAAAGGTTGGCGTATGCTGATGGAGTGTTTGGCAGTCGGTCGTGGGATTTCACTTCCAGCACTCTCTACTGCTGCAGGTGAAATGAGTTACTTAACCGTCGGTGCTTTTGCCAAGATTCGTCAACAATTTAAAATATCAGTGGGTAAATTTGAAGGCGTGCAAGAAGCCACCAGTGATATTGCCTCAGACACCTATATGCTTGAGGCCTTTCGATACTTAGTCACGTGTGGACTGAACCAAGGTGGCAAACCTGCCGTCATGACTGCCATGGCAAAATACTACGCCACTGAAACGATGCGTAAAGTGGTAAATCACAGTATGGACGTGGTCGGTGGTCGTGCAATCCAAATGGGTCCGCGTAACTTCTTGGCACTTCAGTATCAAGCCATTCCTGTCTCCATTACGGTGGAAGGCGCCAATATTTTAAGTCGTTCTTTAATGATCTTTGGTCAAGGCTCAATGCGTTGTCATCCTTACCTCTTTGAAGAATTACAGCTGTTACAAGCTGATGATAAAGTCGCGGCGCTGAACACATTTAATGAGATGTTGTTTAAGCACTTGGGTTATACCTTTAACCGTACGGCGCGTTCATTTGCCTATGGTTATGTAGGTGGATCCAGTCAAGCCTCCAATAGTGCTGATGACTTTAGCAAACCTTATTACAAAGTGATTAACCGACTCAGTGCCAACTTCGCACTAACTGCTGATATGTGTTTGGGTTTATTGGCAGGCGATATTAAACGCAAAGAAATGCTTTCTGGTCGTTTAGCGGATATTCATGCGCAATTGTTTATATCAACCGCGCTGTTAAAATTTTATGAACAAGGAAAGCGTACCGAAGCTGAACAAGTACATGCGCAGCTTGCATTAGATAAATCCCTGTTTAGTGCTCAAGAAGCCTTTTTTGACCTATTTGATAACTTCCCCATGGGCATTGCCGCAAGTCTGGTTAAATTTATTTGCTTCCCTCTGGGTCGGCCTTTACATAAACCAAGCGACAAACTTAAACTCCAAGTGGGCGAATGGTTTATGCAAGAAAATGCCTTTCGTGATCAGCTTAAACAGCATGTGTTCTATAACACCGACGCCAATGATGTCACTGGTCGTATGGAATCCACGTTCCTGATGTTGCTTGAAGTCGAAGAACTTTGGAATAAGTTTAAAAAAGCAGAATCTAAAGGACAATTTGAAGGCTTGACCTTTGAAGCACATATTAAATCGGCAGTGACATCAGGCTTTATCAATCAAGCCGAAGCTGATCAGTTAATGACTTATAACGCGAAACGTTTTGACAGCATGTTGACGGATATTTTTGATATGCAACTGAAGCAAAGTTTAGATTTGGATAATCCTCATAATGTGTCGCATAGCCTACAATCAGAAAAAGTTCAAAATGAATCGAAGCGGGACGTAGAGAGTGATGCAAATCTAGAAATGCATACGCCTGCATTAAATACATCATCTATAACCAATATTACTTCAGACAAGACAGCTGTGGATTCTTTTGTTTCTTCCGACAAATAGTGATTAAAAGCTTCTAAGTATAAAAAAGAAGGCTGATCATAGCCTTCTTTTTTTATTGAAATAAAATGATTTTCCAAAACCACTACATTATCAAACTGTTCTAGTCTTGATAACGCGCACTTATCCGTCTGACTATGGACAAAAGTGGAATAGACAGCAGTATAAAAATTGACAAAATGGATGAAGTTTCAACCAAATCAAAAATTGAATCTCACATTTGAAACCATATTTCATCTAATGCTATTTTATTCGTGATACATCCCTTAAACCTTACTTTGATGAAAAAGAAACAACCGCTTATTTAAGCCTTAAATATATGAAACAAATTCACTTGGTGAAGCGTTAAATCAAAAACATAATCAATAGAACAATTTGCAGCACTCACCTACATGGAGATAAGAATGAGTCAGGATATCGTAATTGTTGCTGGAAGCCGTACCGCGATGGGAAGTTTTCAAGGAGGTTTATCCAGCTTATCTGCACCGCAATTAGGCGCTGTGGTGATTGAGGAAACGCTTAAACGTGCTCATATTGCTGCTGATCAAGTTGATGAAGTGATTATGGGCTGTGTATTACCAGCAGGTTTAAAGCAAGGCCCTGCTCGTCAAGCCATGCGTTTGGCAGGCGTACCTGATTTTGTCGGTGCAACCACCATCAATAAAATTTGCGGCTCAGGTATGAAAGCTGTCATGCAAGCAGCAGATGCGATTAAAGCAGGCTCAGCACAAGTTGTCGTTGCTGGCGGTATGGAGTCGATGAGCAATGCACCTTACCTCATGGACAAAGCTCGAGCTGGCTTTCGTATGGGGCATGGCAAAGTCACCGATCATATGTTTCAAGAAGGTTTAGAAGATGCTGAAACAGGTCTGTCAATGGGCGTATTGGCACAGGAAATGGCAAATAAAAAGAATTACAGCCGTGAACAACAAGATGAATTTGCCATTCGTTCACTGACACGCGCGCAAAGCGCAACTGAACAAGGTTATTTAAAAGATGAAATTGTCGCAGTGAACGTATCCACCCGTAAAGGTGATGTGGTCGTTGAGCATGATGAAAATCCGTTCAATGCCAAAATTGATAAAATTCCGACATTAAAACCTGCTTTTGCAAAAGATGGCACCATTACCGCTGCTAACGCTAGCTCAATTAGTGATGGCTCCTCTGCATTTGTGCTGACATCTGCTGAGTATGCGGCAGCTCAAGACTTAAGCATGCTAGCAAGCATTAAAGCCTATGCGACCAACGCGCAACATCCGTCTGAATTTACCATAGCGCCAGTCGGTGCCATTGAAAAAGTCCTTAAGCAGACGGGTTGGAAAGCTGAAGATGTTGATCTTTGGGAGATCAATGAAGCTTTTGCTATGGTCACCATGGCAGCGATTGATGCATTTAATTTAGACCCTGAAAAAGTCAATATCAATGGCGGTGCATGTGCGCTAGGTCATCCACTGGGTTCTTCGGGTTCACGGATTATTTTAACTTTGATTTATGCATTAAAACGCTTAGGCAAAACCAAAGGTATTGCAGCACTATGCATTGGTGGCGGTGAAGCAACAGCAATTGCGATTGAAGTAAACGCTTAATCTCAATATTGGTGTGAGCTGAAATAGATTTGATAGAGGACATTTCAGCTCATGTATTCTCTAATTTTTTGATGAGTTTAATAATGTCTAAACAAGATTATGAAAATGGTTTAAAGGTTCGCACAGAAGTGATGGGCGAATCTTTTGTGAAAAGAGCACAGGAGAATACCGTTCCTTTTACAGAACCTTTACAAGATTGGATCAATGAACATGCATGGGGTTCAACATGGCAACGTGAAGGTGTTTTACCTCGTAAATATCGTTCACTCATTACCATTGCATTTTTGGTTGCCCAAAAAAGTCCTACCGAATTAAAAGGACATGTACGCGGTGCATTAAATAACGGCGCAAGTGTTGAAGAAATTCAGGAAGTGCTACTTCATAGTCTTCCTTACTGTGGTGCGCCTGCAACTCAAGAGGCCTTTCGTGCTGCACTTGAAGTCATTAATGAATATCAACAAAACAATGCTTAAGAATCTATAATAAAGAAAAACTTAGAGAAAATTTTAATGATAGATTTGAATCTATCTGGCTTATTTTTATGGGCTTTATTGAATAATAATATCTAAAAATAAGCCAATATGTCTTTGCTGTGCGTAAATATAAATTTTTATTGAATAATTTCTGAATTTTTCGTTCTGCTTATATTTCAAACCATAATAATAATTGTTATCATTCGCATCAATAACACTCTCTTACATATTGAACCTCCCATTATGTCTAGCACTGAACTTGAGATGCAGGTCTCTGCCTCCATGAGCAGCAACAACGCTCGTCCTACAAAGAAAAAAATTGAAAAAACCGCATTGGTGTCCTATCGCGTCATGATTGCCTACCGATTCCTGTTGGCGACAGTCGGTGGATATTTATTGGCATCGCTTTGTGCGATTGTAATTGCACAGTATTTCATTGAATATCGTTCAAGTGCAGCCATGGCAGCCACGCTTATAGCTTTTATCGTGCATCCTGCGGCTTTTATTTGGGTCTTTATGGTGAAAAAAACTTTAAAGGCCAGTTTGGGTATTTTACTTCCCTGCCTGATTTTATTTATTGTTTATAAAGGCATGGGAAATTAATATGAGAGTTGATGATAAAGTCGAGGGTCCTCGTCAGTCCATGGCATGGTTACATACATGGGCAAGTTTAATTCTCGGTTGGTTGTTGTATGCTATTTTTTTAACGGGCACGCTCAGTTTTTTTCAAACTGAAATCACCAACTGGATGAAACCTGAATTTCATCAATCTGTTCCCAGTGAATCACAACTTGAACAGACTCAAGTCGCATTAACTTATTTACAGCAAAATCATCCCAATGCTGGTAGTTGGACGATTCAACTTCCGAACTCGCGTCAGAACACCACCAGTTTAAATATTCGTAAAGCAGGCGAAGATCCACGCGCAAGACGTGGCGGTGAACGTGTAACCATAGACAGTGCTACAGGTGAGGTGCTTGAAGCACGGGAAACTCGCGGTGGTGGTTTCTTATATCGGTTTCACTTTGAACTATACGGTATGCCACGTATTTGGACGCGTTGGTTTATTGGCTTAGCCACGATGTTTATGCTAGTGGCCATTATTAGCGGAATTATTACTCACAAAAAAATATTTAAAGATTTCTTCACCTTTAGATCAGGTAAAGGTCAACGCTCATGGCTCGATGCCCATAATGCGACAGCGGTCTTTGCCTTGCCCTTTCACATTATGATTACGCTCAGTGGCTTATTGTTACTGTTATTCACCATCATGCCTTGGGGTATTAATCAGGTCTACGAAAATCGTGGTGAATTTCTGCAAGATCAGCGCAAATCACTGATTCAAGCAAGAACGGAAGAAGAAAAACGTGAGGACATGAGCAACTTCAAAGCTCGTGGTGAAAATGCGCAACGTGGTCAGCGTGGTGAAATGGCTCAGGCGCAGCAAGCACATGGTGAGGGTCAACAGGCGCGTGAAGGTCGAGCTAATCGCGGTGAAGGACGTAAAAAGCGTGAACCTGTTCAAGCTGCACCGCTTGCAGACTTAGCGCCTATTTTAGCTGAAGCACATAAAGCGTGGCAGAATAATCCCGTTTCAACCATTAGTATTTCTGCACCAAATACCAGTAAAGCTAAAATTGAATTACGTGCGCTAAATGCAGCCAGTGTTGCACATCGTGGCGTATATGAAACCTTAGACTTCAATGGTGTGACAGGAAAAAATATCAGTGATGAATCAAGTTCACTGCGTAATCCGTCTATTCCAAACGGCATTTACAACGTCATTACAGTTTTACATGAAGCCCGTGGTGTAGATTTGGCTTTACGTTGGCTTTTGTTCCTCTCTGGTGTGGTCGGTACCTTAATGATCGCAACAGGTTTGATTTTATGGTGTGTGAAACGTGCGCCGCAACAGCAAAAACAAGGCTATAAATCATTTGGCTATCGCGTGGTAGAAGTTACTAATGTGGCTGCAATTATTGGTTTACCGATTGCCTGTGCTGCATATTTCTATGCCAATCGTTTTATTCCAGCGGAAATGGAAATGCGTTTGAATTGGGAAATTCGTACCTTCTTTACCGTGTGGTTATTGACGCTTATCTACGCGATTTTCCGAAGTCATCGTCAAGCATGGTTAGAACTTTTAATGTTTGCCACGATTGCTTTTGCGCTATTGCCCATCATCAATCCATTGACTGGCGGTCAAGGACTTTGGTCAACTATTCCAAATGGTCAGTGGGTGATTGCGACTTTTGATCTGGCAATGTGGGTGCTGACCCTGCTGTTCTTCTATTCATATCTTAAAGTAAAAAAACATAAAGGTCTTCCGAGTAAAAAAGCGCGTGTGGCTAGCGCACAGGAGACAGAATAATGATTTTCTTTTTACTGATTTGGTCGCTTTGTTCTGTTGCTTTTTTTGCATTGGCAAGTTCAATGTCTAAACATCAAAAACAAATCTTTGGCTATGAATTGGATGCAGCGAAGACACGTTACGCAGCGCTTACGGGTTGGGTGCTCATGATTATCGCGTTAATCATGTGTATGATGAGCGCACAATGGAGCAACATGATCAGTTACTGGATTGGGGTACTCACCTTTTCCGCTTTATTTGTTGGTTTGTGTTTAAGCTATTGGGATGTGTATATCAAAAAAATAGCCATTGCCTGTATGGTCGTCTTTGGCCTGAGCTTGATGGTGTTCTTAACTTAAATGAGGGGTTTAATCTTCATTTAAAATGTTAAAAGCCAATCTTCGGATTGGCTTTTTTACATCAAAGCTTTAGGCTATAGGGAGTCTTTATGTTGGATCTATTATGTCTGTATCTCCTGAAATTTCTCCAGAACTGTTAAACCGTGCCACTGCTGGCAATGCAGAAGCTCAATTCGCTTTGGCTGAGCTATATATGCAAAGTGAAAATGAAGATGATATCGAACTTGCTGAAGAATGGGCACTCAAAGCTGCGGGCTTAGGCTATGTTGAAGCGATGTACTGGTTAGGCGAAGGTTATGCGGTTTATGCCAAAGAACTGCTTGAAGAAGATCCTGAAGAAGCCAATACTTACTTTGAATATGCACTGAATTGGTTAAAACAGGCAGCTGAACTTAAACACGCATCTGCAACTCTAGAGTTAGCGAGTTTTTATCGCCGTGGTTACGTGATTGAAAAAGATGTTGCTAAGTCTATAGAGTTAGTACAACGCGCTGCGGAAATGGGCGAAGTTCAAGCCATGCGTGATTTGGCTTGTATCTATGAGCATGGTTTGGGCATTGATGTTGATGAAGCCAAAGCAGATGAGTGGAATGCCAAAGCTGAAGCAGCTGACAAAGAATAATCATATACCTAAGCCCATCAAGTGATGGGCTTTTTCATCATTTCCTTTCTTTACTTCCTTCTTCTTACAAAGATAATATTCAAATCCTGTGTTGGAACAAAATTCTTCTCAACCATATAGAACTGTGTTGGACTCATTTTTTTGACTTTACCCTTCCAGCAAAATGAAACCAGTTCACCCATATCACGCTCTACAGTCAGTTTAAAGTCTTGAATCGGTTTTGCCCAATTTGCACCTGTCTTCAAAATATATCCCAACGCCGAATAAGATGCATTTTCAGATTGTGCTTTTTTCAAGCCAGCCTTAAAACTCGAATCCATACAATAGTCTTTACTTTCATAATCTCCAGAAAAAGCCACTGAACCACCAATCAAAGGTGAATATTGGTGTTTTATATGCGTAATCGAATTGGCTTTAAATGTTTGCTTCCAGCTATAAATAATCTGGGATGACCATGCGACCTCATCATCCATGCGAGTGTGCTTAAGAAGATTTTTTATCTTCGGATTTTTACAAGCCAGAAATTTAGTTGTACTGACTTCACCCTGTGATTTATGCGTCCAAGGTGTCTGTAATTCTTTATCACTGAAACCACATTGTTTTAATTCATCGGTGACATCAATTTCTTGAGCATCCCAGTCAACATCTCCATTTTTGTTCAAGGATGGCATAAAAGCTCTCACATGAACTTCAGGCTGAATAGATCGACCATCAACATTAATTTTAAAACTTTTAATTAACGCGGATGTATCAGCAAAATCAGAATCTGTGAAACTTTCAACAACAGGTAACGGAAATAAAACTGTTTCCGTAATATCTTTGGAACTGAGGTTTTTAAATTGATAATTAACTTTAACAACCTTTTTGCTGATAAAAAGATCCTCGCTGAGCATTTGAATATCTTTATTCTTTAGATATGTCACTCCTCCAGTACTAACAAAGCCTGTACTGTCATTTGCAACGGTCAGTGCCGACAGCAAAGATAACCCACAAAACACCATGATTTTTTCATCACAATTCCTTTTATATTTTTTAATTCAATAACTTAATCAAACCAATCAATCATCAATAACCATTTTTGGGATATATTTAAAATTAGGAATTAACAATCACCATATAACCGATCCAACCAAAAAACAGCAATGACCAAAGTGAAATTGCGAGCACACTGATGACCAAAATTTTTCTCTTTTTTGGCATTGCTTTGATTTGATCTTTTGGGTCTACAAGTTTCTTCACTCCCCATCCAAACAAAGCAACAACCCCAATAGCCAATACTATCTGTATGAAATAAAAAAGCTTAGCAAACCAAGAACCACGCACATCAAGCCCATCTTGTGAATAAAAGTAAATTGACTCTTCAGGCTTTTTCAAATTCACAAATGCAACATATTGCTTTTTTTCATAACCTTGTACGACTTTGTCGAGTGACCAATCCATTAGATCCGAATGTCCATCATCCAATCTAAAACTATATTGTCGGCAGACATCACTTTGCTCAGTGAGAAACTGCTGACCGTGATATGAATATTCATAGATGATTGTGGTAAATGCATAACCATTTTTTCTTGAAGATAAGTCAACTTCTTGTTGCAACAACTGAACTGACTCTAATCTCTGCCAGTGATGATGTGTCCATTCGAACTCTTTTAACTGTAAAAATGGAGAAGAGCGTAAAATTAAAGTCAAAATAATGTATGTTAGAAAAATCGCTAAAGCATGATAAAAATAGTCATATTTTGAATAGTATTTTTTAAAAATGATCATAAATAAAGCAATATAAACAACTAAGGCATAGAAAATTGCTCTCAAATTTTCATTAAAGAAAAAAAAGTAAATGATTGCACATAGGAGTAAACCAAAGCCTGCGACTTCGATATACATATCTTTCTTAGCTTTTATTGTTTTATTTTTACTCAGGCTCATTTGAGTTGGCTTTTTAATTTTTATAAGTATCTTAAAAGTCTAAAGGATTTACGCTCACCACACCATAGTTGCTACATTTTCATACAATCCTCATTGGAACAAAATCAATTTCCAAGTAGAATATGCTTCAGTCGAGGGGTGCTGCGACTTTTTCATAACCGATTGTTATGAAATCGCTAGGCTCGACCATCGGTTTATTCATCTTTGAATAACCAAAAACGGCATCCGCGAACATACGATCCATTTCAATATATTGTTATTTAATAGCAAGGAGATCCTAATGAACGCGGTTAATGCTTCATTTACAGATTACAAAGTTGCCGATATCACTTTAGCTGACTACGGCCGTAAAGAAATTAAACTTGCTGAAGCAGAAATGCCGGCGCTGATGGGTTTACGTAAACGCTATTCAGCGGCTAAACCACTTGCAGGCGCGAAAATTCTCGGCTGTATCCACATGACCATTCAAACTGCAGTTTTAATTGAAACTTTAGTTGAATTGGGCGCTGAAGTTCGTTGGACATCTTGCAACATCTTCTCTACTCAAGATCATGCTGCTGCTGCAATTGCTGCTGCGGGTGTTCCTGTTTTTGCTTGGAAAGGCGAAACTGAAGAAGAATACAACTGGTGCCTTGAACAACAAATCAATGTCAATGGCACGCCTTGGGATGCCAACATGATTCTGGATGATGGTGGTGATTTAACACTACTTGTTCACCAAAAATACCCAGAAGTGATTGCTAAAATTCACGGTGTAACTGAAGAAACGACTACAGGTGTTCAACGTCTGTATGAAATGTTACGTGACGGTACTTTAAAAGTTCCTGCAATCAACGTAAACGACTCTGTTACTAAATCTAAAAACGACAACAAATATGGTTGCCGCCATTCACTAAACGATGCCATCAAACGCGGTACAGATATGCTTTTATCTGGTCGTCGTGCGCTTGTCATCGGTTATGGTGACGTAGGTAAAGGTTCTGCACAATCTCTTCGTCAAGAAGGCATGATCGTTCGCGTAACTGAAGTTGATCCAATCTGTGCAATGCAAGCATGTATGGACGGTTACGAAGTTGTTTCTCCATACAAAAATGGCATTCAAACAGGTAAAAAAGAAGATGTGAATGCAGATCTTCTACAAAATACTGACTTGATCGTTACGACAACGGGTAACTATCACGTTTGCGATTCAGCAATGCTTGATTCATTAAAAGCAGGTGCAGTTGTATGTAACATCGGTCACTTTGACACTGAAATCGACACCAACTACTTACGTGGTTACAAGTGGGTTGAAGTGAAGCCACAAGTTCACCAAGTTTACCGTTCAGAAGATGAAAACAACTACCTGATTCTGCTTTCTGAAGGTCGTTTGGTTAACCTTGGTAATGCGACTGGTCACCCATCACGTATTATGGATGGTTCTTTTGCTAACCAAGTCTTGGGTCAAATGCACTTGTTCGCTGAGAAATTTGCTGATCTTCCTCAAGATCAAAAGCAAGCGGCTATTCGTGTAGAGCTTCTTCCTAAGAAATTAGATGAAGAAGTCGCTGCTGCAATGGTTGCAGGTTTCGGTGGCGTGTTGACTCAATTGACTCAAGTTCAAGCTGAATATTTAGGTGTACCTGTTGAAGGTCCATTTAAATCTGAGACTTATAAATACTAAGTTTTTGATTTCAGCCTCTCCCTAGCCCTCACTTGCGCTGAACTTTAAAGCAATGCTTAAAGCACGCTCAGGAGAGGGAAACTTCCATTATGAAAACTGTTAAAGGGTAAGTCTTAAAGACTTTAACAATCATAACAGAAGTCCCTTCTCTTACGCCATATATGGCTCAGGGAGAAGGTTAGGATGAGGGCAATCCAAAAAATACAAGTATTTATAAAAAAGGATTTAAAATGACCAAACGTGTTCCTATTTCTTTTGAGTTTTTCCCTACCAAAACTGATGTGGGTGCGGAAAAATTAAGAGTTGTTCATCAAGAACTACAACTGCTCAATCCAGAGTTTTTCTCTGTGACCTATGGTGCGGGTGGTTCCACACGTGAACGTACCTTATCTGCCATTCATGATTTTAATGGTAAAGGCACACCTGTTGCCCCTCACCTGTCTTGTATTGGCGATGACAAAACACGTATCGCAGAACTTTTAGATTTCTATAAATCACAAGGCATTGACCGCATAGTGGCGCTTCGTGGTGATCTACCTTCAGGTCAAGTCGGTTTAGGTGAACTTCCTTACGCTTCAGACCTTGTAGCATTTATCCGTGCACATTCAGGTGATCATTTCCATATCGAAGTCGCGGCTTATCCAGAGATGCATCCCCAAGCAGACAGCTTTGATAAAGACATTCAGAACTTTGTCACCAAAGCCAAAGCAGGTGCAAATGCAGCTTTAACACAGTTTTTCTTTAATCCAGATGCCTATTTCTACTTTGTTGATCGGATTCAAAAAGAAGGCATTGATATTCCTGTTGCACCAGGCATCATGCCGATTACCAATGCCAGTAATTTAATTCGCTTTGCGGATGGCACGGGTGCTGAGATTCCGCGCTGGATTCGTAAGCAGTTGGCCACTTATGGCGATGATTCTGCAAGTATTAAAGCCTTTGGACATGAGGTTGTGGTTAAACTATGTGAGCGCCTGATTGCTGGTGGTGCGCCAAGTTTGCATTTTTACACCATGAACCAAGTTGAGCCAAACCGTCAATTGGTCTTAGACTTAGGTTTAGCTTAATTTTTAGATGGTTTTGATCAGATTTGGCTTTAGCACAATGAGGGCAAATCTGATTTTATTTCACAGATTGAAAGAGTAAAGTCACATGCCCCGTTTTTTTATTGAAGCAGACCTTGGTGTAGCGACGCATGTTGAGTTAACAGACACAGTATTTCACCATTGGGTGAAAGTCTTGCGTGCTCAAGTCGGTGAAACTGCCACATTGTTTAATGGTCAAGGCGGCGAATATCAAGCTACACTATCTGAAATCAGTAAAAAATCAGCGCAAGTCGCTATCAACACCTTTAATCCAGATGACCGTACGCCTGCTTTTACTACACTACTTGGACAAGTCATGAGTAAAGGCGACCGAATGGATTATGCGATTCAAAAAGCGGTTGAATTGGGTGTCTCGCAAATTCAACTTCTTACTTCAGAACGTTGTGAGATGCGTCTCAAATATGATCGTGATCAAAAGAAAATTGATCACTGGCAAGGCATTGCTATTGCTGCATGTGAACAATGTGGTTTAAACCGCGTTCCTCAAGTGATAGCACCACTTCCGCTAGAGCAATGGTTAGCCACGCAACTTCCCGCTACCAAGCTGGTGCTTGCACCCAACAAAGACCAAATCGATGTCCTTGAAAATGCAACACAAGAAATAGTATTGCTCATTGGTCCTGAAGGTGGACTCAGTGAAGCAGAAATTGAATCCGCAAATCGAGTCGGATTTGTGAACTGGTGTATTGGCAACCGAGTACTTCGCACTGAAACTGCACCTGTGGTGGCATTGTCTATTTTAAATTACAACTTATAGTTTAAAGGCGAACTCACACAATAATGTAAATCCGATCACATTATTCTTGATTTTTATTTCAATTAACAGTAATTTAACTTAAAGATAAAATGCACCGTATGAGTATGAAATAAAGCATCGTCAGCGAAAATTATACTAACAATGATATGAAGTTTTAATTTAATATAGGTAATACCCATGATGAATGACGTTCAGGAAGAGCATCTTTCTCAGGGTGTGTCTGCGGCCCAAGTCAAAAAAGCGACATACCATATACGTTATTTTCTGGTTTGGGTGTTGTTCGCCTGCTTTTATAACACAGTGATATATTATTTTTATTTCAAAACATTATCCGATTACTATAATACATGGTCATTGAGTTTTGGCTTAATTCTACTGGCTTGCTTGGGTGGCACCTACAGCATTAGTCGATCAAAAAATATAAGCACATTCAACTTAGATACAATATTACAGCTTATATGTTTGATTGTCGGAGTGGGATTATCGATTGGTGTTTATGTTATTAATCAGTTACTCCCGATTGAAAATAATCAAGTGAATGATATTCACAAAATTGTACTTTCGGGCTTAATGCTGTCTATCATTTATATTATTGGAATTGTTTATCTGGCCCATCGTTTACGCTATTTTTTATTTCTTTTTATTCCTTCAGCATTTCCAGTGGTTTTTTCCAATCTGATCTTTTATAACCAAACGTCTGATGTTTATAATCTTATTTTTGATATTTGGTTTGCAGTCATTTTCATTTGTGCCATTTTATCGCATAAAATATTTTTAAGAATGAATTTACTCAATCAACATAATAAAGCTTATTTAGCCAAATCCAATCAGCATCTTGAAGAATCTTCCCGCTTACAAATTCAGCTTCAAAGCGAGATTGATAAATCGAAAAATATAGAAAATCAGCTTCAACTGAATAATCAGTTGCTGGAACAAAAAGTTAAAGAACGTACGTACGACATTAATAAAATTAAAGATCGACTGCAAAATCACCAAGCCAATTTAGACTTTGCCCATGAGACCGCGGGCATCCATTCATGGCTTTGGAATATTGAAAAAAGAACGGTAGAGCTGTCTGGTCTTAAATCTGGCATTCAAATTTTACAATATGAAAATGTCAACGATCAGTTGAATCTGTTTATTCACCCAGATGACCAACCTCATTATAATCGCTTGTTAAGACTGCATTTAAGAGGTGAAACTGAACGCTTTGAGGCCACCTATCGCACCCAAAGAAATGGGGAATGGTCTTGGATCAAAGATATTGGAAAAGTTATTTCACGTCATCCCATCACTCATAAACCTTTAAGAATGGTCGGCATACACCGTGATATTGAACAAGAAAAGAAAGATCAAGAAAAACTCAAACTCGCCGCGAACGTATTTCAACAAGTTGCCCAAGGCGTATTTGTTTTAGACAATAACTTTTGCTTCCTTGAAGTGAATCCATATTTTTGTCAGCTCATCGGCATTCCTGCAGAGCAAATTTTGTCAAAACACATGTTTGAAATTACCTTAAATACACTTTTTGATATGCGGCAACAGCATAAAGATATTACCCATAAAGTACTCATAGATGGTGCTTACGATGCTGAAATCACGGAACACTTTATTTCAGGTAAAATCTTGTCTTTATGGCTACACATCAATGCGCTGAAAGACAATGATGATCGGGTATTGAATTATGTTGGTGTAATTACAGATTTGACTGAGCGTAAAGAAAATGAGCAGCGCGTGGCTTATTTGGAAAACTATGATTTGCTCACGGACTTGCCCAATCGCGTGTATTTCAATTTACAATTACAACAATATTTGATGAATAAATCCAAGCCTTTAAGTCATTTTGCAATTATTAGATTGAACATCGATCGATTTAGACATTTTAATGAGTTTTTAAACCATCAGGCCGGCGACGATGTACTTCGGCAAGTGTCAAAACGTTTAAAATCCATTTGTTCTGATGCCTTGCTTATTGCATATCTAAACAACAATGACTTTGCCCTCATTTATAATTTAAGCTTATCCCACACGTCTATTCATCATACTGTCGATCTGATTTTAAAATCTTTTCAGGATGCTTTCACGATTCAAGCTCAGGAACATAATATTTCAGTATCGATGGGCATTGCGATTTATCCCGAGCATGGTCGTCAAATTGGCAGCTTAAACAGTCACGCTGAGATTGCCTTGGCTGAAGCCAAAAAACTCGGTGGAAATACCGCTTATTTTTATGACAATAAGCAAGATTCAATTTTCGAAAGTGACATTGAACTTGAGCGTGATCTCAGGCAAGCTCTGAAAAAAAATGAGTTAGAGATTTATTATCAAGCCAAAATTTCAAACCCAAGTATGGAGCTTTATGGTTTTGAAGCCTTAATTCGTTGGAATCATCCGATATACGGAATGATTACGCCAGATCGTTTTCTACCCATTGCAGAAGTAACCAGTTTAATCTCAGATATTGGTGAGTTTGTAATTTTTGAAGTTTGTAAACAAATTCAAGTGTGGCAACAACTTGGCTACAGTGATATTAAAGTCTCGATTAATGTCGTTGCACAGCAAATTCTTAGGGGCGAATTACTGAGCCATATTGATAAAGCTTTGGCGTTATATCAGCTTAAATCGGAATCGATTGAACTGGAGCTTACTGAGTCCTCACTGCTTGATAAATCAGATCACGTCATCGAAATTTTACATAAGATTAAACAAAAAAATATCAGAATCGCGCTCGATGATTTTGGTACAGGATATTCGTCTTTGGCTTATTTGGCAGATTACCCCATTGATACTTTAAAAATAGACCGTGCTTTTGTGTCAAAAATTGGACAAACCAAAGATAATGCCATTGTGCATGCCATTATTGCAATGGGTAAAGCCATGGGGATGAAACTGGTCGCTGAAGGTGTTGAAAATGTAGAGCAAATTCGTTATCTACGTGATCAAGACTGTGATTATTTCCAAGGTTATTATTTCTCTAAACCCCTCAATGCCATCGACACGACTTTATATATCGCCCAACAAAAAACCAGTACCGCCTCGCATTCATAAGCCCCCAAAACCACCGTAATAGTGCATTTAATCGACTTTTAGACTGGGCGCAAGCCTGAACTAATGGTATATTCAAATGAAACTAGCCAAAAAACCAGCTTCGCTGGATCACTGTAATAATTGGGATTCTGATGGACGATCAATCTTTAAAAGAGCAAGCACTTTATTACCATGAATTTCCAACACCAGGAAAAATTAGCGTTACACCAAGCAAGCAACTGATTAATCAGCATGACTTGGCATTGGCCTATTCTCCAGGTGTTGCAGCACCCTGCTTAGAAATTGAAAAGGATCCTTCGAAGGCAGCACTTTATACAGCTCGTGGTAACTTGGTGGCTGTAATTACTAATGGTACAGCTGTTTTAGGTTTAGGTAATATTGGCCCGTTGGCATCTAAACCTGTGATGGAAGGTAAAGGCGTTCTCTTTAAAAAGTTTGCAGGTGTCGATGTTTTTGACATTGAAATTGCTGAAAATGATCCAGATAAAATTGTTGATATTATTGCTTCTCTTGAGCCTACCTTTGGGGGAATCAACCTAGAAGATATTAAAGCACCTGAATGCTTCTATATTGAGAAAAAACTCCGTGAACGTATGAATATTCCAGTATTCCATGACGATCAACACGGTACATCAATTATTGTCGGCTCGGCATTACTTAATGCCTTACAGCTCAATGGCAAAAAAATTGATCAAATTAAAATTGTGGCTTCAGGTGCGGGCGCAGCAGCATTATCTTGTTTAGATTTGCTTTGCGCATTGGGTGCTCAAAAAGAAAATATTGTAGTGGCAGATTCGCGCGGTCTATTAACCACTAAACGTGAAGGCTTAGATGAGTCTAAAAAACGTTATGTGCAAGATATTGAAGCCTCTCAACTTGCAGATGTGATCGAAGGCGCTGACATGTTCTTGGGTCTTTCAGCAGCAGGTATTCTCACCAAAGAAATGGTGAAGAAAATGGCCGCCAACCCAATTATTTTCGCACTTGCAAATCCAGACCCAGAAATTTTACCTGAACACGCGCATGAAGTTCGTGATGATGTGATTATGGCAACAGGTCGCTCGGACTATCCGAACCAAGTGAACAATGCACTTTGCTTCCCTTATATCTTCCGTGGTGCACTGGATGTTGGTGCAACAACCATTAATGAAGAAATGAAAATTGCTTGCGTATATGCGATTGCGCGTATGGCACATGTTGAAGCAGATGCTGCATCTTATGGTGAAAAATCGGCATCGTTTGGTCGTGACTACCTGATTCCACGCCCCCTTGATCAGCGCTTAATTCTTGAAATTGCGCCTGCTATCGCACAGGCGGCTATGGATTCTGGTGTTGCAACGCGTCCAATCTTAGATTTTTCCGCGTATCGTCAACGTTTGTCTGAGTTTGTGTATAACTCAGCCTTCATTATGAAGCCTATTTTTGCACAGGCAAAATCAGATCCTAAACGTATTGCTTATGCTGAAGGCGAAGATTTGCGTGTACTTCGTGCTGTACAAATTGCAGTCGATGAAGGCTTGGCATTTCCAATTTTGGTGGGTCGTACTGCTGTAATTGAAGCCAATATTAAGAAACTTGGTTTACGTCTACAAAATGGTGAGAATATTCAAATTGTGGATCAGGAAAATAATCCTGATTATGAAATGATTTGGAAAGACTACCATAAAACAATGCAGCGCAAAGGTGTGACTGAAGAATATGCACAGCGTGAATCACGTCGTCGCTCTACACTCATTGCAGCGATGCTGGTTAAATTTGGTAAAGCTGATGGTATGTTATGTGGTACTTATTCAAGTTACGACATTCACCTAGAGTTTGTACGCAATGTGATTGGTCAAAAAGAAGGCATGACCAACTTCTTTACGTTAAACGCCTTAATGCTTGAAGACCGTAACTTATTTATTGCGGATACTTACGTAAACACCAACCCAACTGCTGAACATTTGGCTGAAATGACCATTTTAGCGGCTGAAGAAGTGCGTCGTTTTGGTATTACACCACGTATTGCATTACTTTCTCACTCAAGTTTTGGTTCGGATCAAACCGATCCAAGTGCACAGAAAATGCGCAAAGTTTATGAAATCTTGAGTAAAATTGCACCTGAGCTTGAAGTGGAAGGTGAAATGCATGCCGATGCAGCATTGGATGAAAATATCCGTCATTTTGCATTCCCGAACTCACGTTTCAAGGGTCCTGCAAACTTACTGATTATGCCAAATCTTGATGCAGCGAATATTTCATTCAATTTATTGAAATCAACCTCAGGTAATAACGTGACCATTGGTCCTATTTTGCTCGGTGCAGCAAAACCTGTTCATATTCTCACGCCAACTGCGACTACACGACGCTTGGTCAATATGACGGCTTTAACTGTTGCTGAAATTCAAGAAAATGAGAAAGAAGCGCTTTAAATAACGCTTCAACTCACATGTTGTGACTTGAGAAAACCTCTATTCTGTAGCATGATTGCTTGAAGAATAGAGGTTTTTTCATGCAAGTTTATTTAGTAGGCGGTGCCGTCAGAGATCAGTTGCTCGGACATCCCTATCACGAAAAAGATTATGTGGTGGTCGGTGCAACGCCAGATCAGCTGTTGGCTCAAGGTTATCAACCTGTGGGCAAAGATTTTCCTGTATTTTTACATCCTGAAACCAAAGATGAATATGCACTTGCCCGTACAGAACGGAAGTCTGGACAGGGTTATCACGGATTTGAGTTTTATACAGATATCAGCGTTACGCTTGAAGATGACTTGATTCGTCGTGATCTGACCATCAATGCCATTGCGATGGATGATCAAGGCAAAATTTATGATCCGTATCACGGGCAAGATGACTTGAATAATAAAATTCTGCGTCATGTCTCAGAGGCTTTTGCAGAAGATCCTCTTCGTGTTTTACGTGTTGCTCGTTTTGCTGCACGTTATGCACAATATGGTTTTAAAGTTGCTGAAGAAACGTTACTCCTCATGCGAAAACTTGCAGATTCGGGCGAACTTCAAGCCCTTACGCCTGAGCGCGTATGGAAAGAAACTTCACGTGCACTCATGGAACATAATGCAGATGTGTATTTCGAAGTGCTACGTGCGTGTGGTGCTTTAAAGGTTCTGTTCCCCGAAATTAATGCATTGTACGGCGTGCCACAACGCCCTGAATATCATCCAGAAATTGATTGTGGTATTCATACCATGATGTCACTTCAGCAAGCCTGTAAAGCCAACTATTCACTAGACGTACGTTTTGCGGTGTTGGTACATGATTTGGGTAAAGCATTGACACCTAAAGATCAATTGCCGCGTCACATCATGCATGAAGAGCGTGGGATACAGCCTGTAACAGAGCTTTGTGATCGTTTAAAAGTACCGACCAATACAAAACAATTGGCTTTGTCGGTATGTAAAGAACATTTGAAAAGCCATCAAGCCTTTACTTTGAAAGCGGGTACACTATGGCGGTTATTGCAGCGTTTGGATGTTCTGCGTCGTCCTGAGCGTGTGGAAGCCTTTATTCAAGCCTGTGAATGCGATGCTAAAGGACGCTTAGGTTTAGAAGATCGTAACTATCCACAAGCGCGTTATTTGTTTGATGCTATGCAGTTGGTGCGTGGTATTAAAGCTTCAGATCTACCGCCTGAGATTAAAGGTCCTGATATTGGTGAAATGCTCATTCAAAAACGGATTGATGCATTGGCTGAACTCAAATCACGTCATCAACAAATCCTGTGACTTTGCTAAACACTATCTCCAAAAAGCTTCCGTTGCGGAAGCTTTTTTAATTTTTCTACTCATTTAAGACATATTGGCTGGAAACGTCATCACCTGCTCTAATCGCATTTTTTCAGTCGCCACCATCAGCAAACGATCAATTCCCAAAGCAATTCCAGAACATTCAGGCATCTGCGGCAATGCTGCAAGCAAATATTTATCGACTGGCATCACATGTAAACCAAGTTTTTCACGCTCTGCATTATCTGCTTCAAAACGTGAACGGAGCACATCTGCATCAATCAGTTCATCATAGGCATTTGCAAGCTCTAAACCTTCAATATACAGCTCAAAACGTGCAGCAACCAACTCACCGTCCTCATCAACTTTAGTTTTTGCCAAAGATGCCATTTCAGGTGGGAAATCAGTTAAGAATACCGGTGTATCAAAACCTAAACTTGGTTCAACCATATGTGAAAAGAGTAAGTCCATATAACCCAAACGATCATCACCTAAGTCTAGATTTAGACCAACCCGATGGCATGTATCTTTTAATTCTCTCAAAGAAGCCGTCAATGGGTTGATATCCAAGCGATCCATAAATGCATGTTTATAACTTAAAATGGTTGGACGTACTTCTGCGAATCGATGAGCCAAAGTGACATTGAGTAAGTCACTTACTTCAAACATCAAATCCTTTAAGTTGAAACCCGGTCTGTACCACTCCAACATGGTAAATTCACTATTATGTTTACGACCATGTTCATCATCACGGAACACTTTACAGATTTGATAAATTGGACCACTGCCACTAGCTAACAATCTCTTCATAGGGAATTCAGGCGAGGTTTGCAGATAATGCGTATGGTTTTTTCCACCCACATGACGTTGCGCTTGCACAGAAGCCAAATGCACATCTGTTACCCCTGCTTGTGATAGAATCGGTGTTTCCACCTCCAAGACATCACGTTCTGCAAAAAATTGACGAAGTTGCGCGTACATTTTGGCACGTGCTTTCAAAGCATCTAAACTACATGTTGGTTTAAAATCTACATCTGAACTCATGCTTTAGGTCCTCCATGTGCAGCCCATTCGCGGCGTAATGGATAGGTTTTACGCAAGTGATCAAAAGCGTGTTGATCAACTTTTCCGTCTTTTAAACATGCTCTCAAATTTTGATCATCTTGTGCAATATCATAAATATCAGCAAGTTTTGCTGTTAAAACTGATTTTAAATCTTGATCTTTAAAAAAGTCTTCGCCGAGTGGTAATTGCGTTTCAAAGCGCTTATTCACTGGATACCCCATTTTTTGACAGAAGGCCTCATAGATCATTTGGGTACCACGTGCTTTACCTTCTAAGCTATAGCCTGCGATATGTGGCGTGACCAAACTCACCGCATCTAAAACTTCAGCAGAGATCACAGGCTCATGTTCAAAAACATCCAGTACGACTTT
Organism: uncultured Acinetobacter sp.; assembly: GCA_964579445.1. GTDB lineage: Bacteria > Pseudomonadota > Gammaproteobacteria > Pseudomonadales > Moraxellaceae > Acinetobacter. The sequence continues at coordinate 9,372 of CAZOGM010000018.1, read as the reverse complement.
TCGTTTAGTTTGTGCAATATCTGCCAATAAATCAGCTTCAGCAATGACAGGACCACGTGCTGAATTAATCAATATTGCCTCAGGCTTGAGCACAGCCAAAGTGTCTTGGTTGATTAAGTGATACGTTGGATGGTCACCTGATTTTGTTAAAGGGACATGGATCGACACGGCATCCGCATTTTCGAGTAATTGTTGTATTTCAACCTGCTGAATATTTTCATGACTGACAAATGGATCAGTTCCAATCACATTCCAACCCAATAACTTCGCCATATATGCCAAACGAGAACCAACATTCCCCAGCCCAATAATCCCCAATGTAAAGCTATCATTAGCGTCAATCAATTCTGGGCATAATTTTAATAATCCCGTAATCACATATTCAGCAACTGCCTGTGCATTACAACCTGCTGCATTTGACCATGTGATGTTTTGATTTTCTAGGGCTTGGATATCTAAATGATCGGTTCCGATGGTTGCGCTACCAACAAACTTCAGCTGAGTATTTTGAATTAATGCTTGATTTACTTGAGTGACTGAGCGAACCAATAATGCATCTGCATTCTTCACATCTGCATGAGTGAGTGTCCGTCCTGCATGATGCTCAATTTCACCAAATTCTGAAAAAAAATAATCTGTAAATGCTAGATTTTCATCCGCAATAATTTTCATAGGTCAACCCAAAAGCCAATTAAGACTATGATAACGCGTTGCCATAGAGCTGACTATGTAGCGCATTAGCTTATCAATCGTCAATCAATAAAAAACCGTCAAAAGACGGTTTAAATGAATTGATGACTATTTCAGTCAGTCTACCAAAAGATCTTTTTCAGAAATTCCATTTCCATACACAGGTTTCAACGTTTTCTCATAAGCCTGTTGAATCACACCTTCATCTTTCAGTTTTTTCAGCTCTCGATTCAACCAATCCAATAGCTCTTGATTGCCTTTTTTAACCGCTGGTGCAATCAAATCCTGTTCACCTAGATGGGTGATACCAACGGTATAATCTGGATTTTCTTTTGCCCATGCCAGCACCAACAAATTATCATGTGCTAAAGCCACCCCACGCTTGTCTTTTAAAGCATCAAAGGTTTCAGTATTTTGCTCATACTTCTGTAATTTGATTTCGGAATGTTGTTTCGTGAAAAATGAATCTGCTGTAGTACCTTTATTGACTAACAACGTCTGACCTTTAAGTTGTGCAATATCAGTAATCACTTTATCTTTGGGTGACACTACACCCAAAGCCACTTTAAGATACGGATTAGCAAAGTCCACCACTTCTTTACGTTCAGGAGTCACAGTAAAGTTAGCAAAGATAATATCTACTTTGTTGGCTTTTAAATATTCAACGCGGTTTGCCGCTTCAGTTAAAACAAACTCAACTTTATTTTCATCGCCTAATAAATCTTGAGCAACATGCTTGGCAATTTCTACATCAAAGCCTTGATTCTTGCCTTGAGCATCCAAATAGCCAAACGGCGGTTTATCACTAAACACACCAATTCGAACCACTCCATTTTTCTTAATTTGCTCGATAGTTGAGACCTGTGAAGTCTCTGTTTGAGCTTGATCTTTAGGCTGAGAATTTTGATTACACCCGACTAGACCTAAACTCCCCAAACTCATAAGAGAGATTGCAACGGCTTTTTTAAAATTGATCACCATATTCATTTTGACACCTCATTTTATTATTTCATTGTGGATGTACTGCACATTTACTTCGTTTAAAAATAACAAGTGACGTAGGTCCTGTTGCGATTGAAAACAGCCCATACACTACACCTTTAGGGTTGCCCTACATTTAAGAAAATTTGTGCATCGACTTTATCGCCATAAATCGGTTTTAAAGTTTGGTTATATATTTTCTGAATTTCACCCGTTGTTCTTAATTGCTTAATTTCAGTATTGAGCCAATTCAGAAGCTCGGTATTGCCTTTTTTCACTGCGGGAGCAATGAAGTCTTCATTGCCAATTTGGGGAATTCCAACAACAAAGTCTGGATTTTCCGCAGCCCATGCCAATGCATAAGTACTGTCCTGTGAAATCGCATCAGCACGACCATCTTTTAAGGCATTAAAGGCATCGGTATTCTGTTCAAATTTGAGAAGCTTTACTTTTGGATAGTTCTTAGTAAAGAAACTATCTGAACTCGAGCCTTTATTGACAATTAAAGTCTTCCCTTCTAAGCCCGCAACAGCGGTGATCGGGTTGGCTTTTGCAGACACAATGCCTAAAGATGCTTTTAAATAAGGCTCAGCAAAATCAACCACTTCTTTTCGTTCAGGTGTCACTGAAAAACTCGCAAAAACCACATCCACTTTGTCAGATTTTAAAAATTCAACCCGATTGGCTGCCTCAGTCACCACATATTCAATCTTGTTTTCATCACCTAACAAATCATGTGCAACTTTTTTTGCGAGCGCAATGTCGAATCCTTGGTGCTTACCCTGACTATCGACATACCCAAAAGGCGGATTATCTGCAAATACACCGACACGGATCACATCATTTTTTTGAATGGTTTCGAGGGTATTCACCTGAGCATTTTCAGCTTTTTGTTTAGGTTGACCACATGCCGTCAATAACAAAGAACTCATTAAAATTGCGCTACTGAATAAGAGAGATTTTTGAATGATCATTATTTTTCCTTTTTTTTAGTAACTTAAAATATTTAAAAATGCTTTAGCCCGCTCAGTTTTAGGTTGGCTAAAAAACTCCGTGGGTGTGGATTGCTCGATAATCTTGCCTTGATCCATAAAAATGATGCGATCTGCAACTTTTTGAGCAAAACCCATCTCGTGCGTGACAATCAGCATGGTCATTCCCTCTTGAGCCAAGCCCAAAACGACATCTAAGACTTCACGAACCATTTCAGGGTCTAATGCAGCGGTAATTTCATCCATCAGCATGACTTTCGGCTGCATCACCAAAGATCGGACGATGGCAATACGCTGTTTTTGCCCACCCGATAAGTGCCTTGGGTAATCTAACTTTCGGTCAAACAATCCGACACGTTTTAATAATGCATCCGCCAATTGCTCCGCTTCAGCACGTGGTCTTTTCTGGGCTTTTAATGGACCAAGTAAAATGTTATCGATGACATTCATATGCCCAAAAAGTTCATAGTTTTGAAACACCATGCCAATCTCTTGACGAACATGCGTCCATGCTAAGTCTTTGCCTAATTCACCTACGCTTTCTAAATAAATCTTTCCTGCTTGAATCTCTTCTAAACCATTGATACAACGTAATAATGTGCTTTTCCCACAACCTGAAGGTCCTAAAATCACCACCACTTCACCTTGCGCTACATCAAGGTCAATACCTTTGAGTATTTGTTTATCAGCAAAGCTTTTCGTTAATTGTTCAATTTTAAGTAATGTCATAGCTCAGCAACTTATTCCCAAATTTTTTCTAAATGACGTGATAATAATGACAATGGATAGCAAATTAAAAAGTACAAAATGAAAATCAGCCCATAGATCCAAAGAGAAGCATTCGCCACTGTGAGCAATGAGTTTTCAATAATTTGTTGCCCGACTTTTAAAACTTCAACGACACCAATCAACACTGCCAAAGAACTGGTTTTAATCATTCGTGTGAATAAATTGATCGCCCCGGGTGTTATGCGTTTCACACTTTGTGGGAAAACCACATAAATTAAAACTTGGACTGGATTTAATCCGACTGCAGCTGCCGTATCCCGCTGATGTTGATCGATTGAAGTAATACCCGCACGAACCAGATCACCCATTTCGGCAGTCCCCCACAACACAAATACAAAGATACAGACCCAAAATGCCGAAAACTGCCAGTTAAACCATGTGGCAAAGCCAAAATAGAAAACGAATAATAAAACCAAGATTGGAATCACTCGAATAGCTTCTAAATAAATACGGCTTAAACTTTTAATCAACCCATTTTTAGAGCTCATGATCACACCAAATATCGCACCAAAGAATGCAGATAATAGGACTGAAATCATCGCAATTTGGATCGTGACCCATAAACCTGAGAGCAATCGAAACACATGACTGGGTTGAAAAAGAAAATCAAGACCCATGACTCACCCTCCTACTCCGATATTCGAAATAACTGGTAAGTATCGATACAGGCAGTAAAATAATGAGATAGGCACTAATTAATAAAAATAGGGCTTCTGTGGTTTTATAATCCATACCAATCAAGTCTTTGGTGACAAAGAGCAATTCCACGATGGCAATGGCGCTGAGCACAGAACTTTCTTTAATTAAAAATAAACAGTTCGCTCCAATGGCAGGGATGGATAACGCTAAGGCTTGCGGTAACGTGACATAACGAAAAACCTGATACTGACTTAATCCAACGCTTTTGGCAGAATCAATTTGACCTTTCGAGACAGACTGTATGCCTGCACGGAAGACTTCCGCCATGTAGCTTCCGCCTAAAAATGTCAGTCCAATAATTCCACAGGTAAATCCATCGATCTTAATACCGAGTTTCGGTAGACCATAGTAGAGAAAAAACAGTTGAATTAGTAAAGGTGTATTTCTTGAGAGTTCGATATAAAGACTCACGAACTTATTGAGTATAAAAATTCGGTTATTCAGCACAATGCTGCACAGCAATCCGACAATAATCGAAAGAAAAATTGCAATAAATGATATTTTTAAAGTGGTGAATGTTGCCTGATAAAACTGTGGCAACACACTTTGGATATAGAGCCAATTCAAAGAAAATGTCCAAATCAGAAGAGTTGTGAAAATACATTTCGGATAAAATTATTTTTATCTGTTCTGATTTGAGTCTAGAAATATAATAAATTGGCGTGAACTATTTAATATGAATAAGCTTATTCAAGTTTGAAGAGAGCCTAATCCCTTAAGCTCTTTTATTGCTGAATTAATTAAGGTAAAACAGTAGGTTATGTTGTATTTTTAAGCGATATAAAGCTGATAACTCGCATCACCCTGATGAAAAAATTATGTACATGTTCCATTTTTTACACTAGGTTTTGAATTTCGCTCAAAGGCAATAACAGAGCTGGCAATCCCCTCGACCACTTGATTCAAAGATTGGCGCGAGCTATCAACGACATCGAGTAGTTTAGGATTGGATGTAGCAATTTGCTGCGTCCACTGCATACGACAATTTAATTGATGATCCGTTGGAATATCTTTGGCATTTTTAGGCGCAGAAAGTGGCCGATGAGGATCATCTAACTTGAGCGTCCAAGCCACCACTACAGCAATTTGATCCGCCCGTGCATCTGCTTTTTTGCTCACTGCTGTGGCTTGACTATCAACGAAATCAAAACGAGCAAAATCCACAGCAATTCGATACGCTGCTTTACCTCCAGTCATACCACTGTTATATCGATCAAACGCACCCAATTTTTGTTGTAAGCCTGCGGACAAACCGTCACGTAATTCGGCAGATAAGGTCGAAGTCCAGCGATCTTCATTCAAGACTAAGGATTCACCGCGTGGCGTTTGAATGACCAATGGAATACGATTCAATCGGTCAGCCAATCCTACAGGCAATACTTCAATCACGCGCACCTGATTTGCTTGCACCAAAGGCGCTACCTGAGGGCTAAGTGAATAATAATTCGGTGTATTCGATGATGAACAGCCTGCAAGCAATATAAATGCACTCAAACCACACACCAATCGATTCGAATAAGACCAGTGCATAAAAGAGTTGCATGCTTCATTGATTGAATATTGTGTATTTATCGGTTTATTCATTGTCATTTTTCTTCGGCTCTATCTTTTTTCCACGAATCAAAGATTCTGGATGTTGTTCAATTTGATCCGCCATGAGCTCTAACGCAGCTGAAGCACGAGTCACTTGTTGTAAAGCTCGGCGTAAATCCTGTTGCATAGGTGCATCACTCGAGAGTATCGTTTCTGAAGATCGAACGGTTTTACGCACATCATCTAAGGTCGCTTGCAGATTTGGTGCTACTTTTCCATCCAGTTGCTCAATTAATTTTTTGGTAGATTGCACTGTAGTGTCAAGTGTATTCAAGGTCTTACGTACATCTTGACCAATTTCCACGATAGGAAACTTATTGACTTTCTCAGTAATTTCTGTGATTTGAGTCTGCAGTCCTTTTAAGTCTGTTGGGGTCGTTGGTACCTCAACGACACCATCGGGTCGTATATTCAACGTGGCATACTTCACCTTTGGAAAAGCATCAAAAGCAATATAATTTTGACCAGTCAACAAATTACCAGTACGAATTTGAGCGCGCCACCCTCGCTCGACAAAATTCTTAAAAATCATGCCTTGTGGATCTAATTCATTGCCATTGGCAATACGGGATGGATAAATAATGGCATCTACACGCATACGAATTTGCGTATAGTCATTTAAAAATTCTGTATTAATGGCTTTTACATTTCCAATCTCGACCCCCATGAAGTCAATTGGCGCATCGACTGAAAGACCTCTCAAAGAGTCTGCAAAATACATCACGACTCGTCGTGGATTCACATCAGGCGCTTTGAGTGCCTCGGCACGAGTATTCCATAAGTCGAAACGACTGTGGTCTTCTGCACTATTGGCTTTAGAGCCTTCAGGATAGCCAAACGCGATTCCGCCCGCCACAATACTTGCTAAAGACTGGGTATTTAAACTAAAGCCAGATGCATTCAAGCTGACATCTACACCACTGGCTTGCCAGAAGCGTGCATCTTTGGTCACAAATTTATCGAATGGCGCACGAATAAAAGTTTGCAATTCAACACTTTGACCATCTGGGGCAATCTTATAAGCAGTGACTTGACCCACATTCATTCTTCGATAATAAATGGGTGAGCCAAAATCGAGTGAGCCTAAATCTTTAGCATTTAAGAAAAAGATTTTTCCTGGAACATCAGAAGAAATGACTGGAGGTGTTTCTAAACCTTTAAATATCCGTTCTTTCTGTTCAGATTTACCCCCATCGACATCAATATATGCACCTGACAACAAGGTATCAATTCCCGAGATTCCGCCTGTCCCAATACGCGGGCGTACCACCCAAAATCGAGTATCTTTGGCTGCAAAATTACTGGCACTTTTACGTAACTCCACTTTGGCAATCACATGAGAGCGGTCTTCTGCCAGATCAATTTGTCTCACTAAGCCAATATTGACATTCTTATAACGAACTGTGGTTTTTCCTGCTTCTAAACCTTCCGCTGTTCTAAAAGAGACATCAATAACAGGACCTGTATTTAAATAAGCCTTGAGCGCGAGTGATAAAGCAATCAGCAGTGCAATCATCGGAATCAGCCAAATCAAGGACGGTTTCCATTTGCTACGTTTTTTTAAAGGCTCAGGTAATTCATTCCTGCCCGCATTGATCAGGGAGGGCTCATGATCTGCATCTGGATTGTTTATTGTATTGTCAGACATACTCATTGTTCTTTATTTGAATAATTAAAATTAGGATGATTTGAATCTGAATCTGAATCTACGACCTTATAGTGCTTTTTTAAATCTATGTCATTA
>CAZOGM010000018.1:0-1784 GCA_964579445.1 uncultured Acinetobacter sp. | reverse complement strand
CTGAATCTACGACCTTATAGTGCTTTTTTAAATCTATGTCATTATCTGACGCTAAAGATCGAGCATCTAGGTTAGGATTTTGTTTTTGTTGGGCAAAAGCATAGTTATCCCAAATAATTCTAGGGTCAAAACTAAAGGATGCCAACATAGTTAACACCACTACCGCACCAAATGCCACAGCACCAGGGCCAGCCAAAATCGTGGCAATAGAATGTATCTGAATTAGAGCAGCTAACATCGCCACGACAAACACATCAATCATTGACCATCGACCGATAAACTCGACAATTCGGTACAGGGTTGCACAGTGTTCAGGTGAAAATTTTAAGCGACGTGATGACTGCAAATGCACTGCCATGAGTAAAATCGCCAAGATCACCAATTTCAACATGGGAATAAAAATACTGGCAATAAAAATAACGCTCGATACGAAATAATCACCCGTTTGCCAAAAATAAATCACCCCACTCATAATGGTATCTTGTTGATTACCCAATAAAGACTCAGTGACTGTCATAGGCAGAATGTTCGCTGGAATATATAAAATACTGGCAGCAATGAGAAAAGCCAAAGTTCTTTGAAGACTGCTGGTCTTGCGCATATGCAAGGTACTTTGACATCTTGAACACTTTGCCACTAAATCTTGTTCTACATGACTGGGATCATGAACATGGTATTTTGATACCGAATTTAAGATTCCACAGCGATGACATAACACCATCGACAAATCGATGGCTCTTGTCGCTGGTCGCTGATCCTCTAGCTTATTTTTAGTATCAGTTAAATTACATCCAGTGTGCGATGGGCTTTGCTCTATAAGCGGTCTATTCATAGTGAGTACCGATCAATGGCATCCCAGATGTCTTTGATTCTAATTGAAGCAATGTAAACCAGTAGTACACTCAAGATGGCAAATGCCCACAGTGCAATACCCGGAATCACCACCACCATTCCCACCAGTTTAACCAATGTAACCAAGACCCCGATCAAAAATACTTCCACCATGCCCCACATACGCAGTTCAAACAATATCCGTAATGCCATTGGAATAAATCGATCGTTATAGCGCTGTTGCTTACCCCATAAGACCACCGATGCCAGCACATAGCCCATTAACAATAAATACATCAAGGGCACGATAAATGTAGTGATCAAAATTAATATGCCCACAAAAGCACGGTCAGCATAAAACATAGCCTGTACTGCACCCAGTAAGGTCGTGTCTGAATAAATACCTTGTAATTCGACTTGCACAATTGAAAAGCTATTGGCAATCGTAAATACAATCAGTGCTGTTGAAATCAGTGCCAGTAAGGTATTGAAAGATCGAATGTCTCGATATAGTTCTGCACCACAACAGTTGCAATAAGCACGCTCTCCTGAGGCAAGCGCGCTTCTACGGTAAACCGTATCGCATTCTTCACAGCCCACAAGTGATGCCTGATCTTTTTGAAGCATAGAACGTGAATACCTTTTTTATGTATTTATTGTTAGAGGGTGTTCAATCCTGTCATGTTAAACAATTTGAATCTGGTTAGTTAATCAACTTTTCATCCTTCTTACTTTAATAGCATCTTTAGCGGTTAAAGTGAATCAGCTTATATACAACACGCTCTTTTTTTCTAAGTTTTCTCTAACGGTCTATAATTTCTAAAATGAGTCATATTTTAGCTGATTATATCTCTGTATTTGCGGTTTCTCTATGAGGTAAATTGTTGTAGTTTTAAAAATAAAAAAATCCCCAAGCTTTCGATTGGGGATTTTTGAATTTGGCGGAAGCGGTG
>CAZOGM010000017.1:9604-53483 GCA_964579445.1 uncultured Acinetobacter sp. | reverse complement strand
AATTTAAGTGTATGAGGCCCTAACGGAGATGTAGTGTTTTACGAAGACATTTAGATATTTAAGATTTCACCGCCTTAGCTATAACTCGGTTTTGATGACGCATATCGAGATAGGCAAACAATGCTGCGCCCATCACAAGGACAATACCTACGATGCATGCCATATTCCAGCCGCCATGATGCCATGCATATATGCCTAACGCAGAACCACAAGCACCACCAATAAAGTAACTGGTCATATAAATGGAATTAATTCGAGATTTAGCATCTGGGCGTAAGCGAAAAATAATGTTTTGATTACTTGAGTGAATGGTGGCTAGACCGAAATTCATGAGGGCAAAACCGAAAATATAGCTCCATAAATAACTTGCGCCCATATAGAGAAAGATCCAGGCACAGGCCAGTATGAAAACGCCTGCCCAAGTAATTGCCTTGGTATATCCACGATCTGCGACTTGTCCAATTTTTTTGGTCGATAGCGCGCCAAATACGCCTGCTAAAGCTATAAAGCCAACCATGACATCTGGAAGTTGAAAGGAGGTCGTCATTAAAATCGCAATGGTCGAAAATAAAATACTCATGGTGGCGAAGGCAAAGGCGCCAATCAGGGAGCGATAGACCAAACGGCGTTCCTCAATCAACAATATGCCCATGGAGCGAAAAATGCTGAAGTAACTCATTTTGGAGCTGGCAATAAACGGCAGTCGCGCATTTAAAACCACGGCGACCATAAGCATCAAAATACCACTGACAATATAAATCAACTTCCAATGAAACAGATTGGAGAGTAATCCCGCCAAACTAGTCGAGAGTAAAATTCCGACCAGTAGTCCGCTCATGAGCAGACCGACCACTTCACCTGTTTTTTCAGGTTTTACCGCCATGGTGGCAAAAGGAATCAGAATTTGTGCAGCCACAGAAAACAAACCCGTAATAATCGTGCCAATCCAAAGCATGGGTAAATTCACTGCAAATCCACAAATGAATAAGCCGATAGATGCACAAAACATCAATAAAGGAATAAATTTGGTTTTATTAAGAATATCGCCCATCGGGACAATAAACAGTAAGCCAATCGCATAAGAGATTTGCGCGAAAGTCACCGTGAGTGCAACGCTTGACTCGGATACTTGAAAATACAGTTGAATCGAATGAATCAGCGGCTGAGAATAATAGTTTGCACCTGCGCAAATTCCACAGGCGATCGCCATGAGCCACAACAGTGCTTTATCTTCGCTGATATCCAGCGGGTTAGTCATATCAATCATGGCGTACTATAGCGTGTTATTCCTTCACAGATTTTGAACTATAGCAAAAAAAAATAGGCTTAGTGTACAAGTTTCCTTTTCGACAGTGTGATCATCATCACCCCGATAATATTTAAGCCACAGCCAAGCCATTGGATATGATTCATCGTTTCACCTAAAAATAATGTGGCCAATATAATGGTGAGAATAGGGCCAACAGATGCAATCATCGCCGTTTGGGATGCACCTAAACGCGCAATACTTTGTGCGACAAAAATCGTCGGTAATACAGTCACCGCGAAACCTAAGGCGATGCCGTACCAAATTACGCTTGAAGGTAGCTGAGTGATCAGCCCAATCGGGTTGGGTGTCGCGATCACATAATGGGTGAGGGTCCCTATACACGCAACGCTCAAAGCAAGACCGGTAAAGTTCCATGAGCCAAATTTTTGAATGAGACGAGGAGTCAGCAATAAATAACAGGCAAAGCTGACGGCGCTGGCAAATACAAAGCTCACACCAAGCCAAAAATTGCTTTCATGAGGTACATTGCTCTGTTCTTGCAACATCACAATGACAGTACCGCCATAGCTGAGTGCAATCGCGAAAATACTTTTTAAACTCAGCCCTTGTTTGTAGATAATGCTCGAGGCAATCACGGTCAAGGTTGGATATAAAAATAAAATAATGCGTTCAAGCGAAGCACTGATGTACATTAGCCCGATAAAATCTAACCAGCTTGAAAAGTAATATCCGATCAAACCGGCAAGAATTAATAATAACCAATCTTTCGCTTGAATACCGCGATTAAGGTGTCGGTTAAACCAACATAGCAGTAAAAAAAATGGCAAAGCACTGACCATGCGTAAAGCTAAAAGTGTGGTTCCATCAAGTAAAGGTGATAATGCATAAGCTTGTTTAATGAATATGGCTTTGGTGCTAAATAAGAATGCAGCGGCAATTGCGAACAAAGAGCCTAACTGTGTTTTGCTTAATGAGATGTTCATTGCTTTACACCAGATCAGTTAGACAAGTTCAGCTTAAACCGCTGAGTAGATGACTTCAGTATAGAGGGATTCAACCTATATAAAAAATTCAAAAAATTGATTGAACACATAACTTGTAGGAATGGATGGCCTAGCATGCAGTGCATAATCATGCTCTCCAGAAATAAGATTAAAAATCAAAATAATCGCACTCATCTGGTGCGTATGTTGGATACTTAGTTTGAACATCAATCTAAAAAATATAAAAGCAGTTTTTTTGAATTTTTTTATCGGCTTTGTAAACCCTGTTTCGAAGCAAAAGACATTGCCAATCAGCGCGCATAAATATATTTGTAACTTGGAATATTCTGAAATCATAAATTGACCTATTTGACAGAAAGCGCAGTTTTTTTTGATCTATAAAAATTTTAATAAATGACTGAAATTGTCACTAAAGCAAATGCTTGAATATATTTTATTTGAGACATTGGATATGAGGTGCTTTAAAGGCTGTTATCTAGATTGACAGCTTTGCCAAATCAGAGTCAAAAAATGTCACAAAGATCAAGGCTTTTTAAATTCAATCTGCATACACTCAAAGAAATGAGGCTCGCATAAGAATTAAACAATTTTTTTAGCATGAATATGTGCTATGAATAAGCAATATTGATAAAAAATAGACGATGTGGAGTATATATTTTCATGATGTTTATGAACCTAACAGTTCAAAATGAAGGTATTTATTAAATAAATATTGGGTGGTATTTTAAAAAAGTTCAATTAGAATCCAAAAATTCACATGAATAACGTCTGGGGGAATGTTGCAGTTTTGCAACATTTACTTGAAGAATAATTAGCTTGAGGAATGCTCATGCAGATCGGAATCCCTACCGAAACTGTCGCCGGTGAAAGTCGTATCGCCGCTACGCCAGAAACAGTAAAGAAGCTCGTTGGCGCGGGTCATACCGTGTTGATACAACGTGGTGCAGGTGTAAAAGCAGCCTATGTTGATAGCGCGTATGAACAAGTCGGTGCCACCTTGGTGGATGATGCTTATATCGGCAGCCAATTGATTTTGAAAGTACGTGCCCCACAAGGTACGGAAATTCAAAAGCTTGCAGCCAATACTGCTGTAGTTGCAATGTTTGATCCGTATCGCAATACTGAACTTGAACAATTCGCAACTCAAAATATCTCTGCATTTGCACTTGAGCTTTTGCCTCGAACCCTTTCTCGTGCGCAAAACATGGATGTGTTGTCTTCTCAGGCTAACCTTGCAGGCTACAAATCTGTACTTTTAGCAGCGGCAGAGTATCAACGTATGTTCCCTATGCTGATGACCGCAGCAGGTACAGTTAAACCTGCACGTGTGGTAATTATGGGTGTGGGTGTTGCAGGTCTACAAGCCATTGCAACTGCGAAACGTTTAGGTGCAATTGTGGAAGCAACAGACTTACGTCCAACTGCCCGCGACCAAGTGGAATCGCTCGGTGGTAAGTGGCTTGACGTTCCTATGTCTGACGAAGAAAAGCAAAAAGCAGCCGATGCGGCAAAGAATGGTTATGGCTGGATGCCAGGTGAGCAATACATCAAGGACCAAGCTGCCATTGTGGATAAAGCCGTATCTAATGCAGATATTGTGATTACCACAGCGTTGTTACCCGGTCGTGATGCACCGCGCTTAATCAGCGCAACAACGGTTGCAAAAATGAAACCAGGTTCGATCATTTTAGATATGGCTGTTGAATCTGGCGGTAATGTTGAAGGTTCAGTATGTGGCGAAAATGTCATGACTACCAATGGCGTGAAAATTTTGGGTATTCCAAATATTCCCGCTACCGTGTCAACCGAAGCGTCTGCTTTGTATGCACGTAATGTATTTAATTTCGTGGAAACGCTTTTTGATCAAGATAAGAATTTTAAGATCAATCAAGAAGATGAAATTCAAAAAGCACTGCTTGTCACGCATAGCGGTCAAGTCCTGTTAAAACGTGGTTAAGGAGACTAATCATGGTTGAAACAATTACAATTTTTGTCCTTGCAATCTTCGTGGGTTATTACGTGGTTTGGGGTGTGACACCTGCATTACATACACCACTTATGGCGGTAACCAATGCACTTTCTTCCATTATTATTGTGGGTGCGATGATTCAAACTGTGGGCTTACCTGTGATGGGTGTAGAGGGCAGTGTGGATTTTCAAACCATTAACGTGGTGAGTGTTTTGGGTGCAATAGCCGTGTTCTTGGCAAGTATTAATATTTTTGGTGGCTTTGCAGTAACTGCACGTATGCTCGAAATGTTTAAACCTAAGCAAAAGAAAAAAGAGGGTTAAACCATGGAATTTATTAGAGATTATGCAGATTGGTTTTACCTGATTGGTGCTGTTCTTTTTATTCTAACGCTTCGTGGTTTATCGGGTCCTAAAACAGCCATTCAAGGAAATCGCTATGGCATGATTGCTATGGCAATTGCAGTACTGACCACATTCTTTGTTGCAGATAATCCTGTGGTGTGGATGATTGTTGGTGCAATGGTACTTGGTGCTGTGGTGGGTATTGCGCGCGCACGTACTGTTCCAATGACGCAAATGCCTGAAACCGTAGCACTCATGCATTCACTGGTGGGTTTGGCTGCTGTACTGATCGCAATTGCAGCGATTATTCACAACAACAAACTGATTGAATTGGGTCCAGATCTGCTTGCTGCAAATGGTGTTGATTTCCATGAAATGAGTCGTGTGCATCTATTTGAACTGTTTGTGGGTTGTTTTGTCGGTGCAATCACATTTACAGCTTCAGTTTTTGCTTATGGTAAATTGGCTGCGAAAAAGTGGGCGAAAACTATTTCTGGAGCATGGGTTAAACCTGTTCAAGCCCTTATTTTCCTTGCAATGCTCGGTTTTGGTATTCACTTTTTCTTGACGGGTAACCTAAATTCTTTCTGGGTAATGACAGGTCTAGCACTCGCATTTGGTTGGGTGTGGATTGCACCAGTGGGCGGTGGTGATATGCCAGTGGTGGTGTCACTCTTGAACTCATTCTCGGGATGGGCCGCGGCAGGCATTGGTTTTACTTTAGAAAATAACATGTTAATTGTAGCGGGTTCACTGGTCGGTTCATCAGGTGCAATTTTGTCTTACATTATGTGTAAAGCCATGAACCGTTCAATCATTAATGTACTGTTTGGCGGTGCAATGGGTGGAACGGCTGTTGTTGCAGATGCGGGTGATAAAGTTCAGCGTAATCACCGCTCTGGTTCCGCAGATGATGCAGGTTTTCTCATGTCAAATGCGGACAGCGTTGTGATTGTACCGGGTTATGGTATGGCGCAAGGTCGTGCACAAAATGCAGTGAAAGAACTTGCCAATTTATTAAAAGAACAAGGTGTTACGGTTCGCTTTGCTATTCATCCAGTTGCGGGGCGTATGCCGGGTCATATGAACGTACTTTTGGCTGAAGCAGATGTAGCTTATGAAGACATCTTGGAAATGGATGAGATTAACTCAGACTTCCCAGCGACAGATGTTGTGCTGGTGATTGGTGCAAATGACGTGGTTAACCCTGCGGCAAAAGATGATCCAACCTCACCTATTTACGGCATGCCTATTTTGGAAGCACATAAGGCACGTACTATTATGGTGATTAAGCGTTCGATGGCAACGGGTTATGCAGGATTGGACAACGACTTGTTCTATAACGACAAGACCATGATGATCTTTGGTGATGCGAAAAAAGTTGTAGAAGACATGACAAAAGCCATTAATGGGAATGGTCACTAAATTTAAATATTAGTGGATGACTGTGTGGATGATTGTTTGTTGAAACTTGGATGTACTGCTTAGTCTTTCTTCGAAAATGGACCTTAAAGCATCTTCTTCAAAATATTGATAGTAAATATTTTTAGCGAAATAAAAAACCACCTCAGGGTGGTTTTTTATGTGCGGTATTTTAATTTTACTTTTCAATGTCATTTCATCAGACATTAAAAAAGCGACTTCAAGTCGCTTTTAAAATTTTTACGCTACAGATTCTGCTGTATTACGCCATAAGCTTTCTAGGTCATAGAATTTACGGGCGGTAGGAAGCATTAAGTGAACCACAACGAAACCTAGATCAACAAGGATCCATTCTGCATCGCTTTCACCTTCAACACCAATCGGGCGAAAACCAGCTTTACGTGCTTCTTCAGCAACGTTATTAGCCAGTGCTTTCACATGACGGGTAGATGTGCCAGATGCAATCACGATAGCATCCGCAACATTACTAATCGCACTGATATCCATAAGCGTGATATCTTTAGCTTTTACGTCTAGCAATGCCTCTTGTACAACTTTCAAGCAAGTTTGTACGTCTTTAGATTGAGAATTCATTGAGAGTTCGTGAGAATTAGAAGCGCCGGGCGATGGTTCTAAATTCATGAGAAGTGTTTTTTCCTGACTATAACTCAATCTATAACTATAGCGCTTTTATGTAAAAAATTCAAATTTAGCGTTGAATATTAAATTAAACACTTATTTCCTAAAGTAATTATTTTTCCAAGCAAAAGAACTGGCTGAATCTGGTTGAGGTTTATATTCAGCGGCAACATATCCTGTATATGAACTTTTTTCTAAATACTCAAAAATTTCCTGAAAATTAATTTTTGCTGTATCGGGTTGATGACGTCCAGGACAGTCTGCAAACTGGATATGACCAATCTGGGTAATATTTTCTTTCAGTGCATCGAGTACATTTTCTTGCATCATTGCCATATGGTAACAGTCAAACTGCATTTTCAGAGCCGGGTGTTGTACGGCTTCAAGCATTTCTTGTGCCTGTGCAATGTTTTGTACCAAGAAACGTGGCATATCAATACCATTAATCATTTCAAATACAGGTTGAATGCGATGTTGAGTCAGTTTTAAACATGCATATTTTAAATTATTTGCGAGCGTGTTTAGACAAGGCAAGAGATCTGCATCCAAAGGTTGTTTGCCCGCCAAAATATTGACCCGAGGTACCGCCAGCGCTGTTGCGTATTCAATGGCGAGTTCAAGTGCTTGGCTAAATTCAACCTCAGCGCCGGGTATCCCTGCAATACCATTGCCACCATGCATCAAATCTCCTGCGGGGACATTGATCAAACAAAGTTTTAACTGAAACTGATCAAGCTGCTGTTGAATATCTGCAATGCTGAGCTCATAGGGAAACTGAATTTCAACCATGGAAAATCCATGCTCAGCGGCCAAAGCAAAACGCTCGATCAGCGGTACTTCAGTAAAAATCATGGATAAATTAACGGCAAGTTGAATCATGTGAGTGCCTCATGCAAAAGCATTTTAAAACATTATTTTTCGACGTATTGAATGATGCTGGCTAAATCTGATTCAGCAAAACCCTGTAGCTGATGTGAATCCAGTTGTGCTAATGCTTGCTTTGCAACGGGAATGTTTAAATCATACTGTTTGGCCAGTTGAACGGCATTGTTCAAATCTTTGGATAGTGTTTTAACTTTCCATTGTACAGGCTCAAACTGATGCGCTGCCATGCGTGGTGCCAAAATTTGAAAGGGTTTTGAGTCGGCAAAACCACCAGCCAGTGCAGGAGCAAGTAAGGTGGTATCGACACCTGCTTGCTGGGCCAGCGCCACCGCTTCTGCAATGAGGGTGCTATTGGCTGCAACAATGAGCTGATTACATATTTTTGTGGCTTGACCTGTACCTATTTCCCCCATACGTGTAACACGTTGCGAAAGCACAGCATAAATTGAGCTTAACTGTTCAATTTTGGCTGAATCACCGCCAGCAAAAACAACCAAACTGCCATTTTCAGCACCTGCCGTGCCACCTGATACTGGAGAGTCAATCCATACTGCGCCGTATTGCTTCGCTTGTTTTGCCAAAATTAGGGTTTGACTTACAGAGAGACTCGAAAAATCCACAATAATTTGATCGGGTTCTAGATGGGTTTTGATTTGATCAAAAACACTTTCTACAGCGCTATCATCAGATAGACAAAGCAAGATCACCGGATAAGAGTCGATGTTATTCAGTTCAAGCGCTTCAGCACCAATAGCGATTAAAGGCTCACAGGCACTCGCGGTTCTGTTCCAGACAGCAACATCATAACCTGCTTGAATTAAACGCATCGCCATGCGGCTACCCATTAAACCCATACCTAAAAAAGCAATCTTGCTCTTCACGCTCAAACTCATGTTGCACCTATTTTATTTATATTGGCGAGGTAAAAACTCGATATCTGGATTTTTGTCTTTCTTGCGGGCAATTTGACTGTTTTTGCCCAAAAGAAGTTTTAACTGCCAAATTTTTTCTAAACGTAAAGATTTTTTTGGACGGTGCTCCATGGCATCGAGCACCTGTTTAACCGCAGCAAGTGCATCGGGTGAGCGCTGAATCATTTCTTCTGCGAGAAGCTGAGCTTGCGCAAGTGGTGTTTCGGCTAAATGTGTGACTAAGCCAATCTCCTTGGCATATTCAGCATTAAAAATACGTGCGGTTAATGAGAGTTCTTTGGCTAAATCTACCCCAATAATGCCTTTAATTGAGCGAGTTAAGCCCATATCAGGCACTAAGCCCCAGCGGGTTTCCATAATCGACATTTGGGTTTTCGGGTGGGCAATGCGAATATCTGCGGCCAGCGCCAACTGCATACCTGCACCAAAACAATAGCCTTCAATCGCAGCAATGACAGGAACTGGAAGTTCTTGCCAAATGAGAAAGGCTTTTTGAAATAAGCTTTGACCGGGTTTGATTAACTCCCAAGCTGCATAGGCTCTGTTTTTAGGATTGTTTAAATCTGCTAGATCAATACCTGCACTAAACACAGAGGCTTCGCCCGTTAAAATGACGCAGCGAATGTTTCGATCTTGTTTAATCTTTTTGGCAGTGGTCACCAGTTCTTGTAATAAAGCAAAGCTCATCGCATTGCGTTTTTCAGGACGGTTAAGATAGACCGTTGCAATGCCATTCTTTTTTTCGATGCGCAGTAAAGCCATGATTTCTACTCTTGATGATTGTTGCATGGAGTCAAGCATAGCATGTGTTTTTAAGGCGGACATGACACAGCAGTCACGCAAAAAAGTTCACTTGGTAAAAGCTTATCTTTAATATTCAGCGTACTAGTTTATACATTCAAGACTTGCTTGGCTGCACTTTCAACCTGTTCAATTGCGTGTTGTAACTGAGTCAGGCGATCTAAAGTGGCTTGAATAAATGGCTCATCCGCTTTACGTCTTTCTTTGCGTAAAGTTGAAATAAACTGCTCAAATTCACCGGTAATCTGTTGTAGCTGCGGTGTGCCCACATAGCGTGTTGCACCATACAGTCGATGTAAAACATGCTCAAGTTGTGGAAAATCTTCCATTTCAATCAATTGTTCAATTTCTTCTAGTTCGGTCGGGAAGCTATCGACCAGCATTTTCAATAAATCTTGCGCTAAATCTTCTTTGTTGGCCGCCAACTGAATCGATTGATTCCAGTCCAAAATGCTGTGATCTAAACTTTCAATCCTTAATACTTTGTCTTGAGTTTTAAGTGGACTGATAAATTTATCGCTGGTCCACTGCGTCAAGATATGAATGATCTGATCCATCTGAATAGGTTTGGTGACATAGTCATCCATGCCGACTTTCAGCAATTTTTGTTTCTCATCCGCCAAAGCGTGTGCCGTCAGGGCAATAATGGGGATACGCATGCCTTCAATGGTTGATTCTAATGAGCGAATGGCTCGCGTGGTATCAATGCCAGACATGACTGGCATTTGGATGTCCATAAAGATTAAATCAAACGGCTTTTCTTTATTTTGAATCCCTTTTTGTAAAATCTGTAAAGCTTCTTGTCCACTTTGTGCTTTGGTGGTGTGGACGTTAATTTCACCGAGTAAGGCTTCGAGTACAATCAAGTTCGGTAAATGATCATCTACCGCTAAAATGTGTAGATCAAGCGCTTTAAAATCATCATGAGGTTCAAGCTCAAACACGGGTTTATTTTCTAAGAGTTGAACCAGTGAGGTGCGACTTAAAGGTTGATACAGTGGGCGAGCTTTATATTCATTCAGCATGTTGAGATCTAAGGCCATTTGATAGCCATATACCGCCAAATGACCGTGATAACGACCACGAATTTCTTTGAGTAAGGCTTCCGAATCCCCGCTGTGATCCACAATGAGCCATGTATTTTCGGCATCAAATTTTTGCGTATTCAGACGACTGAACAAGTCTAAAATAGAAGGTGACTCAGTATGCTGGACTTGATAGTTTTCTAAATAATGTCGCAATACGTTGGCGGTTGCTGGGTGCGCCAAATAAGAGACAACATGCATATCTTTAAAGACAGGATGTAGAATTTCTTCTTCATCCACACTGAATCGTGCAGTAAACCAAAAGGTGGAACCTTTTTCTGTGGGTGCACGTTCTTGGTTGTCTTCAAAGCCAATTTGTCCCTGCATTAAACTGACCAATTGTTTTGAAATCGCAAGTCCTAAACCTGTTCCACCAAACTGACGCGTAACAGATGCATCTCCTTGAGAGAACGATTCAAATAGGCGTTTTCGATCTGTCCCACTTAAACCAATACCACTGTCTTGCACACTAAAATGCAGAACACATTGTCCAATATCGTCATGTTCCATTCGCGCACGTACAATAATTTCACCATCAGGGGTGAACTTAATCGCATTTGAAATGAGATTGGTGAGCACTTGTTTGAAGCGTAGCGCATCCCCAATCACATGTTTGGGTACAGTGTCGGCATAGTAAAATGCCATATCAATTTGTTTCTGCGCCGCCAGTGGAGACAGCATGTCCATAACATCGAAAATGGCTTCTTCTAAATCAAAAGGTGCTGTTTCAAGTTCAAGTTTGCCTGCATCAATTTTGGAGAAATCTAAAACATCATTAATGAGTGCCAATAAATGTGCGGACGACTTTCGAATGGTTTGTAAATACAGACTTTGGTCATTGCTGAGGTTGTCTTGACGTAACAGTAAATGAATAAAACCATCAATACTGTTTAGCGGAGTTCTCAGTTCATGACTAATATTGGCTAGAAAAACCGACTTGGCTTGGTTGGAGGAAATCGCTTGGTCACGGGCTTGTTTATAGGTAATGTTTTGGACTTCAAGCGTATCTAAAGTACGTCGTAAATCATCTTCAGTTTGTTCGGTGTGTTCTTTGAGTTCTAAAAAACTAAAGTGCAGGCGTTTCACCACATTGGCAATGTCACGCTGTAACAGTCTCAGCTCACCGGTACTGTTAATCACCATATGCTGATCGAGCGTGTCGGCATTTAAACGCTGTAATTGCATTCGAATTTCATACATCGGCGCAATCCAACGTCTCGAATAAAAATTCAAACACAAAAGTAAAAGTAGAAGTGTAAGTAGTCCCGTGGTAATCAGCACAATAAATACACGATATTGAGAAATGGCCAAAGGCTGATTGTCTAGTTCAATCACCAACCAGCGTGGACTTTGATTGGGGGTATCTAACTTGATACCAAAGACATTATTTTTACGGTCATGGATCGGGCCAAAGAAGCTGTTTTGGGTGGGGAATTTTGGCCAAACGCGATCACTCTGATAACCAAAGCTTAAATAATTCTTTTGGTTTTGATCTAAAATGGCAGCACTAATTAAGTATTTTTCATTGAACATTTTTTGCAAAATGCTTTGTGCATAAGCATGCTGTGTCGGGTCTTGGGGTGCATTCAGCATCAACACAATTTGCTCTGAGCTGTATTTATATCGACTCAAAATGGCATTGGCTGCAAACTTTTGTTCAGATTTGGCTGAGTTCGAGGTTTCGGTTAAAACCAGTGCAGAACCCACACTTGCCAGTACCGCAATCGGTACAAAAATGAGCGCAATCAGTTGCCCATAGGCATGATTGAGTTTTAAGCGATTGAAGAGTTTTTTATTAAAATTCGACATGTGTAGAGTGACTCATTCCCCATGTGGGGCATATTAGCATGCTTTATAAAAAATGGCGGCGCTTTAATCACCTCCAATAAAAAGCCTGTGAATTTAATGCAGAAAGGTACTTTTTTTCATACAATAGCCACACCTCGATCTAGGTGCAAACAATGAGTAACACACAACCTGATTTCTTAGCAGACGAATTTTTATTAGACCATTATGTGGGAAAAACCCCATTGGTCAGGCTTCAGCGTCTGGCGAGTCATACTCAAGCGACTGTACTTGCAAAACTGGAAGGCAATAATCCAGCAGGTTCTGTGAAAGATCGTCCTGCCTACAATATGATTATGCAGGCTGAAAAGCGTGGTCAAATCAAACCGGGTGATACACTCATTGAAGCCACAAGTGGAAATACTGGTATTGCACTGGCGATGGTGGCAGCGATGCGTGGTTATCAGATGAAGCTGATTATGCCTGCCAGTTCAAGCCAAGAGCGTAAAGATGCCATGCGTGCCTATGGTGCAGAGCTCATCGATGCTGAAAATATGGAAGAAGCGCGTGATATGGCGCTACAAATGGAAAAAGATGGTTTGGGCTTGGTGCTGAATCAGTTTGGAAATCCTGATAATGTTCAGGCGCATTATTTGACTACAGGTCCTGAAATTTGGCAACAAACTGGTGGTAAAATTACCCATTTTGTCAGCTCCATGGGCACCACAGGCACAATCATGGGTATTTCAAAATATTTAAAAGAGCAAAACCCCGAGATTCAGATTATTGGATTACAGCCTTCAGAGGGTTCAAATATTGCCGGTATACGCCGTTGGCCTGAAGAATATTTACCGACCATTTTTGATCCGAAGCGTGTCGATCAAATTATGGATATCCCACAGATTGAAGCTGAGAAAACAGCGCGCAGTCTGGCACGAAAAGAAGGGATTAGTGCGGGAACTTCATCTGGTGGTGCAGTGTGGGCCTCAGTGAAAATTGCAGAACAACATCCAGATGCGGTGATTGTTTGTATTGTGTGTGACCGCGGTGATCGCTATCTATCAACAGGACTTTTTTCTGTTGAAGACGAAGAATAATGAAAAGAGAATAAGTTATGCGTTTACCTGTTTTGGTGTTTGATATTGAAACAATGACTGACCTCAAATCAGGAGCGCACTTATACGGCTTGGATTTGCCTCAGGAGAGTTTAGACAGTGCCTTAACCAAACTGCGTCGGCAAGAATCGGGTTCTGAGTTTCAGCGCTTACCTTTACATGAAATTGTTTGTATTTCAGGGTTATGGATAGATGAAAAAGGGGTGATGACCCTATTTTCATTTAGCCAAGAACAGTGGTCTGAAGCTGAAATTTTACAGAAGTTTTTATCGATATTTGATAAAAGAAATCCGACTTTAATCAGTTGGAATGGGTCGCAGTTTGATTTGCCTGTGATTTTATTCCGTGCGATGTATCATGGATTATCTGCACCGAGTTTATTTGATCAAGGCGAAATTGACTCGCAAAAGCGTTATAATAACTATCAGAACCGTTATCACCACCGTCATATCGATTTAATGGATTTAATGGCCATGTTTAATGGGCGTAATTTTCAAAAATTAGATGATATTGCCTATTTACTGGGTTATCCGGGTAAGCGTGGTCAGACGGGCTATTATATTCCTGAATATGTCCGCACTCAGCAATGGCTAGAACTCACCAGCTATTGTGAGGGTGATGTGCTAAATACGTGGCTGGTGTACTTGCGCTTTTTATTGCTCAAAGGGCAAATCTTGCCTGAAGACCATCGCTTGTGGATTCAAGCCACGATTCATTATTTACAAGGTCAGCCGCAGCAGAAAGATTTTTTGCGCGTTTGGCAAGAAATTTCGATTCACACTGATTTTACAGCATCAGATTTCTCCGCATCCCAACATTAGGTTATTTCTTTGAAACATAGAGCATCTACTCGCCCATCTCAGCTACCGCGTTATATTTTTAAAGTTGAGAGACTTTCACATGAAGGGCGAGGGATCGCACACTATGCCGAAGGATCTGATCATCCCAATGATAAACACGGTAAAAAAGTCTTTATTCGTTATGCCTTACCTGGTGAAACCGTAGAGGCTCAGATTACCCATCAGGCAAAAAAACTTGAAGAAGCAGACAGTGTTCGCTTAGTTGGCGAAGCAAGTCCACATCGAATTGTACCGATTTGTCCGCACTTCGGTGTCTGCGGTGGTTGTAATATGCAGCACATTCAACCCGATGAACAAATCCGCTTAAAACAAGATGTACTTCAATCACATTTGGAACATTTTGCGCGTATTCAGCCTGAGGTCTGGCTGGAGCCTTTACGTTCGACCCGTGTCGATTATCGGCATAAAGCTCGGATTGGAGTGCGTTATATTCCCAATAAAGACAAATTGCTGATGGGGTTTCGTGAAGCGCAAAGCAACCGTTTAACCGAAATTCAAACCTGTAAAATTTTAGCCAAAGATTTAGATGAAGCTTTGCCTGAGCTTAAGGCATTACTCCAAAGTCTAAAGGGCAAAGCAGACTTAGGTCATGTAGAATTGGCAAAAGGCGATCATGAAATTGCTTTGCTGATCCGTCATATCAATAAATTGAATAAAAATGATGTCAACCTATTAAAGCAATTTGCGTTACATAAGAACTGGCAGCTGTATTTACAGCCTCAAGGTTCAGACAGTGTGCACCGTGTAGATGATGAAAATGCAGCGATGCGTTTGCATTATCGTTTAGATGATTTTCAAATTGAATTTGGTTTTAAACCGACAGACTTTACGCAGGTCAATCCGAGTGTAAACCCCCAAATGGTGAAGCTGGCATGTGAATTGCTTGATTTACAAGGTGGAGAGCGAGTTTTGGATCTGTTTTGTGGTTTAGGTAATTTTTCGTTACCTTTGGCGCGTGAGGTGGGTTTGCAAGGTGAAGTCGTGGCGGTAGAGGGAAGTGCGGAGATGGTACGCCGTGGTACAGAAAATGCACTGAAAAATAGCATCTCCAATGTTAAATTTTATGCGCAAGACTTAACTCAAGATTTTTCGCAACATATATGGGCAAAGCAAGGTTTTGATGCACTACTTATAGACCCTCCACGTGCGGGAGCTGAAGAAATTATGCATTATGTGCCTAATTTTGGTGCAAAAAAAATAGTCTATGTGTCATGTAACCCTGCTACATTAGCCCGTGATGCTGGAATTTTAGTCCAACATGGATACCAACTCAAAAAAGCAGGCGTGATGGATATGTTCACCCATACAGGACATGTCGAATCGATTGCTTTGTTTGAGAAAAGCGAATGCTGAGTGTTGATTGAATATAATGAAGAGTAGATTGAAAGGAGAAGGGTATGGTCACAGTACGTGAGCAGTTACCTGGACGATTCAACGAATTGTCTGAGGAAACGACTGTAGAGCATGCCGCCGAAGCGCAACTGGGACTAGCAACTTGGCTAGACCGTGCGCGTGCAATTTTAGACGGTGCAGAACTGAAACAATTAGAACAAGTGGCTCAAACGGTTCTCAACAAAGAGCTGGAATCAACCATTCATCTCAAGACCCATACCTTTGCAACAGGGCTGGGTATGGCGGATATTTTGGCGCATTTACATGTTGATGAAGACACTTTATCTGCAGCAATGCTCTACCGAAGTGTTCGTGAAGGCATTACTACGCTAGAAGATATTAAAAAAAGTTTTGGCGAAAATGTTTATAACCTCGTCAAAGGCACATTGGCGATGGGTAAACTCTCAGAGCTGATTGAAAAAAATAAACGTTTGGAAGACCATTTTAATAACAATCAGCGTGAACATTTGACTGGCATTTATAAGATGCTGATTTCAGTCACTGAAGATGTACGCGTTGTATTGATCAAGCTTGCAGAACGTACTTATGCTCTGCGTGAGCTTGCACATGCTTCACGTGAGCGTCAAGAGCGTGTCGCACGTGAGATTTTAACGATTTATTCGCCACTTGCACATCGTTTGGGCATTGCTCAATTGAAGTGGGAGTTAGAGGATTTAGCCTTTCGTTATTTGGCACCAGAGCGCTATAAAGAAATTGCGTCACTGCTCAACGAAAAGCGTTTAGAACGTGAGCACTATATTCAGTTTGTAGTCGATCGTTTGAAGAGCGAGCTTTTAGATCACGGGATTGAAGCTGAAATTTCAGGGCGAGTGAAGCACATTTATTCGATTTATCGAAAAATGAAAAGCAAAAACTTGAGCTTTGATCAGCTTTATGACATTCGCGCTTTGCGGGTTTTGGTTAAAGAAGTACCTGAGTGTTATCACACTTTAGGCATTGTGCATCAAATTTGGCGTCATATTCCACATCAGTTTGATGATTATATTACTAATCCCAAAGCCAATGGTTATCGTTCGCTACACACGGCCGTAATTGCTGAAAACAAATCTTTAGAAATTCAGATTCGTACCCATGAAATGCATGAAGAAGCAGAGCTAGGTGTCTGTTCACACTTTAACTATAAAGAAGGCTCGAAGAATACCGATTATTCATTTAATCATCGGCTGCATTCATTACGTTCTGTGCTTGAACATTATCAAGAACGCAATGAAAGTAGCGCACACCCGAATGAAGATGAGTCTGAAAATTTTGATCAGCTTCAAGACTTTGAAGACTTTGAAAAAATTTATGTGTTCAGTCGTGATGGTGATATTAAAGAGTTACCGCGTAATTCGACCGTACTCGACTTTGCCTACCATGTGCATACTGAAGTCGGAAATAAATGCTATGCGGCACGGGTCAATCAGCGCTATGTACCTTTAACCTATACGCTGAAAACTGGTGAGCAGGTTGAGATTTTAACCAAGAAAGACCGTGAGCCGAATCGTGATTGGTTGGTGCACTCGCTGGGTTATATTAAAACTGCGCGCGCACGCGATAAGCTTCGTCATTGGTTTAGACAGCAAGACCGGAGTAAAAATCTTGAGGTGGGGCGTGAGTTACTCACTAAAGAGTTATCACGCTTGGCGATTCACCCTAAAAGTATTGATCTAAATGATTACTGCAATCATTTTAATGTCAAAACTGGTGAAGATATTTTAGTGTCGCTGGTCAGTGGTGACATTAGTTTGCATGCGCTGATGAATCAAGTGAATCGTCACATGCACCTGGATCAGGATGAGCCTGAACTGGTATTGAAGCCAACCTTAAATCCGCGTGCGAGTCATACTTTATCTGCACACGGTATTTTGATTGACGGTTTAGATAATGTTGAATTACATATTGCGCAGTGCTGTCAGCCTGTACATGGTGAATCGATCGCAGGTTATATCACCTTAAACCGTGGCGTAAGTATTCATAAAGTGGCGTGTACTGACTATGTTCGCATGATCAGCCAAGAGCCTGAGCGTGCCGTTGAAGCTGATTGGGAAATGCAACCAACACGTGGTCAAAGCGTGCAAATTGTAGTGGAGGCATATGACCGCCGTGGTCTACTCAAAGACTTAACTCAAGTGATTTTTTCAGACCAAATTAATATTCGTCAAGTAAATACCATTTCGGAAATGGATGGTATTGCCAATATGAAGTTATTGATTGAAGTCAAAGGCTTATCACAACTGTCTCGTTTGTTAGCACGTTTGGAGCAACAACCAGGGATCATTAGCGCGAGACGTTTGGTTCAAGGGAATTAATTTTTTACCTATGAAAAAAGCCTGCATATGCAGGCTTTTTTTTGCTTAGAAATCAGACTTAGATCTTACATTTCTTAGAGCCTTGATAGATGGCAATATTGTCCATGTTTGCTTGAGAAGCTGTTTTGATTTGTTGTTGTAATTGTACATTGCCTGCTTCAGAAGTATCTTTTTCGCCAGCAACAGTGTTCGCAACTTGCCCCATTTTGGTTGCTTTCTCTGAGTTACCACCAAAAGTAGACAAAGCACCACTTGCCATACCCGCCCATTTGCTGAGTGATTTAGCTGGCGTTTGTGTCGCAGCAGCACTGATGTTTTTGTCAGCACTTTCTACAGCACGTTTCGCATTTGCTTTTTCAACAGCTAGTGTTGCGCAGTCCATTGCTTTGAGTTCAGTTGTACTTAATGGTTTGATAGCACTTTCAGTATTTGCAAAAGTTGAAGTTGTAAACGCAGCAATAATAGCCAAAGTCATGATTTTTTTCATTTATGTTCTCTATGTGTATGTGTGAAACTTTATTATTAAAAAAATAAGTTACCCAAATTTGGGTAAACACATAGTACATAAATGTGACACAGTTGTCATTTCTTTTTACTTAAAAATAAATTACTGACGCGATTAATCCACTGTGGACTCATTCTAGAGAGGTGATACATGAGTTCAGCTTTCATACCTACAGTGTGATGAGTTGCGGTTAAAAATGAGTCTTTGATCTGGACCACTTTAAAGATTTGCTTTGCCACGTCCTGTGGGCTTAAATTAACGCCCATATTTTGAATCGTGCCTGCGTCCATGTCTTTAACCATAGCGGTTTGCACAAAAAGAGGCATGATATCTAAAACACGAATCCCATATTTTTGCCATTCTACATCTAAACCTTCAGTGATGCCGCGCACTGCAAATTTACTGGCAGAATAAGAGACTAAATCTGCTTGACCATAAATAGCCGATGCAGAAGAAAGATTAATAATACGGGAAAATGAAGCATTTTTAAGATAAGGAAATGCTGCATGACAACCGTTCAAGACCCCATTGACGTTAATGTTGATGGTACGCTGATGCGCTTTAATATCTGTCTTTTCAAAAGCGCCAGAATATAAAATGCCTGCATTGTTAACCACAATATTAATTTCACCTGCCCACGCGTGAAAGTCTTGAAGGGCCTTCTGCCAGTCTGAATAATTTGCTACATCGAGTTTTCCCGCTTGAGCACGCTCACCTAATCGCTGTGCTAAGTGTTGTGCTTGTTCAGTATTAATATCATAAATACCGACTTTATAACCGTTGTGATAAAACAGCTCTGCAACCGCTGCACCAATGCCTTGTGCTGCACCACTGATAAAAATACTCTGCGACATGTATTATTCCTTTTTATCTTGTTGTTGAATGATCCTTATATAATGCAGTTGAGCACAAAATATACAGATCTTTCAAGTGATTCCGGTTCTTCATTTTTTTTAAGGTGTACTTATTTCTATGCAAAAGTTACTCGACATCATGCAACAGCTCAGAGAGCAATGTCCGTGGGATCAGGTTCAGACACCGATGAGTTTAACGCAGTATGCCATTGAAGAAGCCTATGAGGTTGAAGATGCTGTCCGTCAAGGTGATCCTCAGCATGTCAAAGAGGAGCTTGGAGATTTGCTGCTACAAGTGGTCTTTCAAGCGCAAATGTACAGTGAGCGCGGTGATTTTAATTTTCAGGATGTAGTCGATAGTATTTCAGAAAAACTGATTCGTAGGCATCCTCATGTCTTTCAAGCAGAGCAATTTGATCAATTGACTCAAGACGACGTCGCTACGCTTTGGCAGACGATTAAAAAAGAAGAAAAAAAGGATAAGAAGGCTTCACGGTTGGATGAAATTAAACATGCACCCGCACTGATTCAAGCACAGGAAATTCAAAAAAATGCAGCCATGATAGGTTTTGATTTTGCAACCGTAGAAGATGCATACGTGAAATTAGAAGAAGAGTTGGCTGAGCTTAATGAAGCGGTACTTCATCATAATTCCGATGAAATACAGGATGAATTTGGTGATTGTTTATTTTCATTAATCAATGTTGGACGTAAACTGGGCGTGTCGAGCGAAAAGTCTTTGCTGGGTACGATCCATAAATTTAGAACGCGTTTTGCCTATATTGAAGATCAAGCTAGACAACAACAGAAAAATATCCAAGAGATGAGTTTGCAAGACATGGATCATTTGTGGGAGCAAGCAAAACATCAATTAAAATAAATCGAGTTCAATCATGATGAATAAAATCAAAACAAGAATCAAAACAAAAAACAAAATAACAAACAAAATAAGAAAAACATTCAATCTAAAGGCACAGTTATTATGTGCGAGTGCGCTGATGGTTTTGTTCAGTATCCTGAGTCCCGTCAGCGCTCAGCAGTTTGATCAATCCTATTTGAAATGGAAAGCTGAACAAGAAGCGCAAGATGCAAAATTGAAAAAAGTTGATGATCGTTATTATTTGTCCAGACCTTCAGTTACAAACGCCACATCTAAGACCAAAGCATCTCATTCATCTGCGCAAAGCGCATCCCAGACAGGTACGAAAATCAGTTTAAATAACGCCAGCGTTACTGAGTTACAGCAATTAAATGGTGTCGGTGAGAAAAAAGCGCAGGCAATCATTGAGTATCGTCAGCAAAATGGAAGATTTAAAACGATTGATGAGTTGCAAAATGTAAAAGGCATTGGTCCTAAATTGCTCGAAAAAAATAAGACCAGACTGAGTTTATAAGTAACTAAGTTTAGGTGTATGGGCCTTGTCTTTTTCAAATTAAGTTCATTCAATCAGGCGATAAAATCAAAAGAAAGCATCGAAGATCAAGAGATTCAAATTGCCCTTTGATTGTGATAGAGCTATGATTAGCATAATTATGATTTTTACGTCCTGACGTAGGAGACAGCGTCTTTTGCAAACTTTGCACGCGTCTAAGTGTGGCTTATCCACTACTCAATTACCTTCTTATATTTTAGATGTTATTGATTCTTTAACCAAAGCTGGCTATGAAGCTTATATTGTCGGCGGCGGCGTACGTGACCTCATGCTTGGGTTAACCCCGAAGGATTTTGATGCGGTCACCGATGCAACACCTGCACAAATTAAAGAAGTCTTTGGACGTCGTTGTCGAATTATTGGTCGTCGTTTTGAGTTGGCTCATGTCTACTCAGGTCGTGAACTGATTGAAGTTGCGACATTTAGAGCGCCACCTAAAAAATCGGTTACATCCGCTGCAGGTATGATTCTGCGTGATAATAACTGGGGAACAATAGAACAAGACTTTGTACGCCGTGATTTTTCAATCAATGCAATGTACTACCAACCTCGTAAGGGTGTTGTCCTCGATTTTTGTAATGCCATAGACGATATTCAAACCAAAACTTTACGTCTATTGGGCGATCCAAAATTACGCTTTGAAGAAGATCCTGTGCGGATGTTGCGTACTTTACGCTTTGCCGCAAAACTTAACTTCAGTATTGATCCAGAGATTTTAAAAGTATTCACGCCTGAAGCGACCCTATTGTTACGTGACGTGTCGCCACATCGTTTATATGACGAATCGCAAAAACTCTTTACCATGGGGCATCTGAATCGTGTGCTACCGATGCTCATTGAGTTTGGTATTTGGGAACAATTGTTTGCGGAAGTTCCTGCCAAAATTAATCAATTTGTTGAGCGTGCTGCTCGAAATACAGATCAACGCATTCAAATTGGCAAAACCATTAATCCTGCATTTTTCTATGCGGTATTGTTATGGGAGCAATTTTTAGCGCGCTGTGATATCTATGCAAATAAAGGTGTTGTGGCAGCCGAAGCACGTGCTCAAGCGGGCTTAGATGTTTTAAAACGTCAAGCGACACGTACCATCATTCCACGCTTTGCTGAAACTTTTATACGTGAGGTTTGGGAAATGCAAACGCGTTTGTTAAATCCAAAACCACAGCAAATTGAGTCGCTATCGAGTCATGCACGTTTCCGTGCAGGTTTTGACTTTATGTTACTGCGCGAAAAATCAGGGGATGAAACCACACAAGGCATGGGCAGCTGGTGGGACAATTATCAAAACATGTCCATGGACGAAAAAGAGCGTGTGATTGGTCAATATAACCGCCAACGCAACAAAAGCCGTCGTAAGTCAAATGCTGTTGTTGAAGATGTGCCTGACACTAAAGTCAGCTCGGCCATTGAACCTTTGGTAAAAGAAACAGAATCACGCAGCCGACGTTCGCGTAAACCTGCGACTAACCAACCCTATGAGAATAAACGTTCAAATCCTGCACATGCGCGTGTTGAACCAGGAACCATCCATGCAGATCACCCGATTTTAAAACGTAAGCGTGTGAATCGAGATTTAAAAACCGTGGTGTTTGGCCCGACACAATGAGTCAGCTGAGCTATATTGGATTGGGCAGTAATTTGGGAGACTCTCAGCAGATTATGGCTGAGGCTGTTAGTAAATTAGCTCGCTTAGGGACAGTCAAAGTCTCTAAGTTGTATCATAGTCCGCCCATGGGGCCTCAAGATCAGCCCCATTACCATAATGCTGTGGTGCAGTTAGTCACCGATTTAGCACCATTAGATTTGTTAGATCAGTTGCAAAAAATTGAACAAGAATCTGGTCGGGTTCGACTACGCCACTGGGGTGAGCGAACACTGGATTTAGATTTACTGCTCTATGCACAAGAACAAATTCACAATGAACGTTTGACAGTGCCACATGTTGGGGTATTAGAGCGAGATTTTGTGTTGTTGCCGCTTTTGGATTTGGATCCACATTTACACATCAATGGACTGAGCGTACAAGACACTGACGTGGTCAAGCAGAGTGATTTGACTGTGCTGGCAGATGAGTCTTGGGTCAATATTTAATTTTAGAATGTTCTAAGGAACTGAGTTAGAGGCCATCTTTATGATAAGTCTAAGTGATTTAAGACAATTCAAACAACAAGGACGTAAATTTTCCTGCCTGACTTGTTATGACGCAAGCATGGCCAAAGCGATGGAAATTGCTGAAGTGGATACCATTTTAATTGGTGATTCATTGGGTATGACCATTCAAGGTCATGACTCAACGCTACCGGTATCGGTTGAAGATATGGTGTATCACACCGCAGCAGTCCGCCGGGGTAATCAGCATGCGCTGATCATGTCAGATTTACCCTTTATGAGTTATGCCACGTTAAATGATGCTTTACACAATTCTAAAAAAGTCATGCAAGCGGGCGCGCAAATGGTCAAGCTTGAAGGTGGTGCTTGGCTTGCAGAAACGGTGCAAGTACTGACCCGTAATGGTATACCAGTCTGTGTACATTTAGGTTTAACCCCGCAGTCTGTGCATGTGTTTGGTGGTTATAAACTCCAAGCGAAAACGCGTACTGCTGCAGATCAGTTGATTGCAGATTGTCAGGCGGTGGTTGATGCGGGTGCTGCGGTATTATTGCTTGAATGTGTTCCTGCACAATTGGGTCAAGAAATTACGGCATTGTTTCCGAACACTCCCGTAATTGGCATTGGCGCGGGTGTAGAAACAGATGGTCAGGTGTTGGTTTGCCAAGACATGCTAGGTTTGACCTTTGGTCGCGTGGCACGTTTTGTACGCAACTTTATGAAAGAGCAGGCGGGTGAAAGCGCAATTGTGGATGCATTCAAGGCGTATCATCTTGCGGTGCAAGACCAATCGTTTCCTGCCAAAGAGCACATGTTCCAAGTTGAACTTTAAATATCAGTTGAACTGTAAATAATTGAGTTAAAGAATGAAAACTGAAATTAGCATTCAAGGTTTAACGGCATCTTTAAGTAGCGCACGTCAATCTCGTAAAACCATCGGTTTTGTGCCGACCATGGGGAACTTGCATCAAGGGCATTTAAATTTAGTCCGTGAAGCACGCAAACTCTGTGATGTGGTTGTGGTCAGTATTTTTGTCAATCCCATTCAATTTGGCCCAAATGAAGATTTTGATAGTTATCCTAGAACACTAGATCAAGATAGTCAGCTTTTGGCTGATGTCGGTTGCGATATTATTTTTGCACCATCCGTTGAGCAGATGTATGGCAAACAAGCACGCTTGACCAATATCAGTGTAGGTCAAATTACTGATGATTTGTGTGGTGCACAGCGTCCGGGTCATTTTGATGGCGTCGCTGTGGTGGTAACCAAGCTGTTTAATATTGTTCAGCCGCATTTTGCTTTTTTTGGTCAAAAAGATTATCAACAATTGGCTGTGATTAAACAGTTTGTTCAAGACTTGAATATGCCAATTGAAATTATTGGTGTACCGATTGCGCGTGCCGAAGATGGTTTAGCACTGAGTTCCCGTAATGGTTATTTATCAGCAGAACATCGTCAAACAGCGCCAGCAATTTATCAGAGTTTAAAAACAGCTGCATCAAACTTAAACAATGGTGCGTTACTGTCGGATGTATTGGCGCAGATTAAAACTGAGCTGACTCAGCAGGGTTTTGATGTGGATTATGTGGAAGCACGTACGCCTATGCTACAAACAGTAGAACAGTTCGACCAAGATATTGTCTTGTTTGTGGCTGCGAAACTGGGTAAAACTCGTTTAATTGATAATTTGCAGGTCAATTTTAGCTCATAATTTAAAATATAAGGTGCTAATGCCATGAAGCGCATTCTTATTGTTACAGGTCAATCAGGTTCAGGAAAGTCATCTGCATTGCAGGTGCTTGAAGATTTAGGTTATTACTGTATCGATAATTTGCCCTTGGCATTATTGCCTGAAATTGTGGGTAAGCTCGATCAGGAAAACAATCTAGAACAATTGGCACTCGGGGTCGATGTTCGAAGTACACGCGCAGATTTACAAGAGTTTGATCAGGTTTATCAGCAGTTGGAAAAGCATGGTTCAGTCGATGTCATTTATTTAACCACCAAAGATCAAGAGCTGATTGCACGTTTTAGTGCTTCACGGCGTCCGCATCCACTCGCCAATCGTTTTAAAAGCTTGAATGAATGCATTCAAGAAGAAAAACAGTTGCTGCTTCCGATTCAATTAAAAGCGACGGTTCAAATAGATACATCGGATAAGAGTGTTCATGACCTCAAAGATACTTTATTATCGAGACTGGGTCAGGTGGATAATCTGATTGTTATTTTACAATCTTTTGGTTATAAACACGGCATTCCTTTAGATGCTGATTTTATTTTTGATGTTCGACATTTACCCAATCCACATTGGGACATTGAGCTTCGACAATATTCAGGTTTAGATGAACCGATTCAAAAATTTTTAAGCTCACATGACAAAACCAATGACATGTTTGATGATTTAAATCAATTTTTATCGAAATGGCTGCCTGCATTTGCAGCAGGACATCGCCATTATGTTACGGTTTCCATAGGATGTACGGGTGGTCAACATCGTTCCGTATATATTGTAGATAGACTGAAAAAGGCTCTTGAGGCAAAATGGTCTATTCAAGTCTTGCATAGAGAAATGAAGCACTGGTCATGATTGACACAACTGTTGACGTAATTAACAAATTAGGATTACATGCGCGAGCATCTGGTAAGCTCATTGAAGTCACTACTAAGTTTCGTTGTTCGATTCAAATTGGTAAGGGCGAAAAATTAGTTGATGCCAAAAATATTATGTCCTTGCTCATGCTCGGTGCAGGCAAGGGTACTACTTTGCGTATTGTGATTGAAGGTGCAGACGAAGAAAAAGCTTTGTCTGAAGTTCAAGCATTGTTCGCAGCAAAATTTTACGAGGCAGAATAATCGTGGCACGTCAAACGCAACGTTTTACTGAAGATGATTTTGAGTCTTTAGAAGGGCGTGCAAGTAAAACTGAAAAAAAGAAAGCTGTGCAACGCATGGCTGCTCTAGGTGAGCAATTGGCTGAGCTAAATGTTAAGCAAATCCAAAACCTCCCGGTGGAAGAACGCTTAATTGATGCACTTCTTGATGTGAAACTCATTACATCCTATGAAGCGCGTCGTCGTCAGTTTTCACGTATTGGTAAATTATTACGAAATGAAGATGAAACGGTCATTTTGTCTTATTTAACACCGCAGCAAGGTGCTAAAAAGCAGGCGCAATTGTTACGTTGGATTGATCGTATGATTCTGCAAGGTGATCCTGCCATTAAAGAATTTATTAAGGCATATGGCGCAGCTGAGCATCATGCGATTCGCCAACATATTTTGCGTATTCAACGTGATATTAAGCAGCAGTTGGGCGAAGAGGCTGTTGCTCAGTCTCGGTTGAATATGACCAACTACGTGAAACAAGTGGCATTGATTTCAGAAACCTTAAAGTAACCGATTTAAAATTCATTTCAGTTGAATGTTCTGAAAAAGCGACCAAATTTGGTCGCTTTTTCAATTTGGCTTGATCGAATACCAGATTTATCGCTAAATTTGATCTTCAAAAAATTGACCATGAAAGCTTGAAAAACTTTATAACTTCAACTTTAAAAATGAGGGTTTTAGAAATGAGTACTTTCTTATGAGTTTGGTCATTCCTCAGCAATTACAAGATATGCCTGCCAACTGTGGTATTTATGCGGTGTGGATGATCTTACAACATTGTAATATTGAGCTTGATATAGAGGATCTTGCTAAAGTCTGTGCTTATGATGAAAACGATGGCACCTTTAGTATTGGACTGGCTGTGGGCTTAAAGAAAATGGGCTTTAGTGTGACGTTTCACACTGAGGACGATTTACATAAAGATCCGAGAGAACATCCAAGTTATGCTGAAGCGACTCGATTACAGATTCCTATTCTAAAACCCTTAAGTTACTCAGAGATTCAAAATAAGATAGAACACGATCATTGGGTGATTGTGTATTACGACACTTTAGACGGTGTAGGTAATCATTCTCTGGTTTATGACATCAATGAAAACGAAATCAGTTTTTTTGATCATTTTGATGTGATGACACCTGAGCTGTTTCAACGGCAACGTCAAGTTGAAGGAATTTGTCAGCAAGCGATTAGCATTCGCCGTGAATATTCGGCGTTATGATTGCATGAATTGCATGTTTAAAACAAAATATAAAAAAGCGACCAAAAAGGTCGCTTTTTTATTGCTTAAAATTACAACAGTTTCAATTAACTTAATTCACCGACTGAGCGTTCTTTTGCCCAGTCACGTAAAATGAATTTTTGTAGTTTACCGGTCGATGTTTTAGGAATTTCAGTGATCACAATGTCTTTAGGCACTTTAAAACGCGCTAGATGTTGTTTGCAAAACTCGATAATGTCTTCTTCTGTGGTCTGCATATTGGGCTTTAGCTCAATAAAGGCACACGGCACTTCTTGCCAGCGCGGATCAGGTTTAGCCACCACAGCCGCGGTCATAACAGCTGGATGTTGATACAGCACTTCTTCAACTTCAAGCGATGATATATTTTCACCCCCTGAAATAATCACGTCTTTTGAACGGTCAGTAATTTTGGCATAACCATCAGGTTGAGAAACAGCCAAATCACCTGTATGGAACCATCCCCCCGCAAATGCTTCAGCAGTAGCTTCAGGATTTTTCAAGTAGCCTTTCATGACAATATTGCCACGGAACATAATTTCCCCCATGGTTTTGCCATCATGCGGAACAGGTAACATGGTTTCAGGGTCAAGCACTTTCATGCCGTCTTGAAGTGGATAAGGGACACCTTGGCGTGAATGAAGCTGTGCTTGTTCTTGAATTGAAAGCTCGCTCCAACCTGCTTGCGAGGCACATAGTGCAGAAGGGCCGTAAGTTTCAGTCAGACCATACACATGGGTCACATTCACGCCAATATTGCGCATTCCTTCAATGATCGCAGCAGGCGGTGCTGCACCTGCAACCATGACTTCAACACGATGTTCAATTTTTATTTGTTGTTCTTTTGGCGTGTTGATCATCATGGAAAGCACAATCGGTGCGCCACAGAAATAATCCACTTTATGTTCAGCGATTAATTTGAAAATCAGTTCAGGATCGACTTTACGCAAGCAAATATTGGTACCGCCATTCGCCGCCATGGTCCAAGCAAAACACCAGCCATTGCAGTGGAAGAGGGGCAGTGTCCAAAGGTAAGTCGCTCGCGGTGTCATTCCACACGCAATAATGTTACTGGCTGCATTGATATACGCGCCGCGGTGATGATAGACCACGCCCTTGGGGTTGCCTGTCGTGCCTGAGGTGTAACTTAAGCTAATGGCATCCCATTCATCTTGAGGAAGTTGCCATTCAAAATCGGGGTCGCCATCTTTGAGCCATGCTTCGTATTCAATCTGACCAATGGCAGCGGTTGAAGCGTGATGCTCATAGGTTGTGTCCGCCACATCAATCACTAAAATTTCTTGATCAATTAAAGCCAATGCTTCTTGGGCTAAGCTTGCAAATTCGGGATCGACCAGTAGTACTTTGGATTCGGCATGTTGCAACATAAATGCCAGTGTTTTGGCATCTAAGCGCGTATTTAATGTGTTCAGTACTGCACCCGCCATGGGCACTGCAAAATGTGCTTCGAGCATGGCAGGGACGTTAGGTAGCAGTACAGAAACCGTATCATTTTTTCCAATGCCGTGTTTTTGTAATTGATCTGCAAATTGGCGACAACGGTTATATTTTTCACGCCATGAAATATGACGGGAACCATGAACAATCGCATCTTGATGGGGGTAGATATACGCGGCACGCTCTAAGTAGCGTAGAGGAGATAAAGCGACAAAGTTTGCAGGCGTACGTGGCAATTCATCATAAGCGCTATTCATTTGAGTTCTCCAAATTTTTAATTATTCTTCCTGCATACAAGATAAGAATTTTTTGCACAAATTACCTTTAGGCTTTAGTCGCGTGTAAACCACCCACTTAAACTAAGCTTGGCACATGGCTAATTTAAGACAAAAAAAACCTGCTGAATAATAGTTTTAGCAGGTTAAAGCATTCAACTTAAGTGCTTAAATGAAGAGTATTGTAATTCAAATGGGAGCTTAACGAATTCCACCATAAGTAATGCCAGTCAGTTCACTCATGTCCTTTTTCCATGTGGTGAGATCATCAAGACTAAATTGATTCAAATGATGATGCCCACATGCGCGTGCCATGACTTGCATGAGTTCGGTTGATGCGTTAAAGAAATTAGTCAATTGCTGTGCAGATTTTTCAATTTCCAAACGACGACGTAAGTGATCTTGTTGGGTTGCAATTCCAACAGGGCAATCATTAGTTTGACAGGCACGCATGCCTAGACAACCTATGGCTTGCATGGCAGAGTTTGAAACCGCAATCGCATCTGCACCTAAAGCTAGTGCCTTAATAAAATCAGCAGGCACACGTAAGCCCCCTGTTACGACCAGAGTGATGTCACGGCGACCCAATCGATCTAGATGGCGACGCGCACGTGCTAAAGCAGGAATGGTGGGTACTGAAATATTGTCACGGAAAAGTGTGGGAGCAGCACCTGTGCCACCGCCACGGCCATCAAGAATAATATAATCAATCCCTATGCTTAAGGCAGCATCGATGTCTTTTTCAATATGCTGAGCGGAAAGTTTAAAGCCAATCGGAATGCCGCCTGTTTCTTCTCGGATATATGCAGCAAATTCTTTGTATTGTGACAGCTCTGTCCACTCTGGAAATGTCGCAGGTGAAATAGCCGCCTGTCCTTCTGCTAAACCACGTACTTCAGCGATTTTCCCTACCACTTTATGACCTGGTAAGTGTCCACCCGTACCTGTCTTGGCTGCTTGTCCACCTTTAAAATGAAAAGCCTGACATTGTTTAACTTTTTCGATGTCATAGCCAAATCGCGCAGAGGCCAGCTCGTAAAAGTAACGCGAGTTCGCTGCTTGCTCATCTGCAAGCATACCGCCTTCACCTGAACAAATCCCTGTGCCCGCCAGTTCAGCACCACGTGCAAGCGCGACTTTGGCTTCTTGAGAAAGAGCACCAAAACTCATGTCAGAAACAAAAAGCGGAATATCGAGCTTAAGGGGTTTTCTGGCATTCGGCCCAATGATTACTTCAGTGGAAACAACAGCATCATCAAGCAAAGGGACTTTCCAAAGCTGTGCAGTGACCAGTTGAATATCTTCCCATTTTGGGAGTTGATCAAACGGTACGCCCATGGCAGCACTTGGGCCATGATGTCCAAATTTGCTTAAGCCATTTTTTGCCAGTTCGAGTATGAACCGATTATGCGGCTCTTCTGGTGCAGGTTGCGAATCTGCATACAAGCCTTGATACTGATCTCGTTTTATATTTTGCGGATGCTTTTCTTCCCACGCTTGGATCTCTTCTATATCCACATAGACAAAATCATCTTCAATCCACGCTTTAAATTTTTGTAAGTTTTTGGTGATGTAACGCGGGTTGATACCGGTTTTATAATTGTAGTGTGAGCCATGTAGACCGCAGACAATTTTATCCCCTTGAATGTGTGCATCTGACATCAATGCACCGCGATGCTGACAACGACCATACATGACCACCACTTGTTCGGCATCATTGTCTTCAAGTCGTAATACAACAAGATCGACGTTAGCAGCGAGTGCGTAAGTGGGTTTTAAAAGTTCTAATGAATCAAATGAAATAAGAGGATGCGCTTGCATGTGACCTGCCTATGAATAAAGGAGTGGGTAGGATATATGTCATTTTTGTTGGTTATTTAATCGACTTATAATGAGTTTGAAATGCGAAAATATATAATTTTTTGATGAAACATAAACCTTAGAAAAACCGATTACTCTGCTGATGATCATATTTATACAGACCATGTCATATATAAAAGCGATGTAAAAAGTCGCCCACAATCAGGCGACTTTTAATAAAAAATAAATCATTGATGAAATATTTCAGAAATTATTGCTGGGCTGCATTGATTGCATCAGCAAGGGTTTGAATCGCAGTTTTATTGAAATAAGTTTCACCGACTTCCTGACCTGTTTCATAACTATTGCTGTATTCGAGGTAGTTACCAGGAATAAGCCATTCTGTAGGATGAACCTTAGCATTCATTTCTACAATCGGATCAACAGCATGAACATACTGACCTGTCGTTTTATCAACGGCATAGGCCACATTTAAACCTGCAAATTTATCCTTTTTCCAGATCTCACTTGGATCTAAAATGTCACTTGCGATGACTTGGTCAAAATTTGTGTTGTTATAAACATAATCTTGTGAAAATGAAATGATAGGTGAGCTGTAAATTTCCTGATCATTGAATCCCATGAAGGAACCTTGTGGGAAAGTGTATGGGCTGTTGATGAGTTTTTCAGCAAGGTCTGGATGTTCTGAGAAATACTGCTGCATTTGATTTGAAAGGTACTTGTATTCTTTGAATCCAGATGAGTCAATGTTGTAGGCAAATAATTCAGCGATTTTTTTACCGGATAGATCAATACGTTTGATGTGAGTATCAATCTGCAGTTCTTTACTCATGCTACATGAATCGGTAAACATGGCTACTTTTGCACTGTCGCCATTTTGCGAAATAACGTAACCCAATGGAATGCCGGAACTGGTTTCAGTACGTTTTGAAACCACTTCTAGTTTTGATGGTGTGAGGAGATAATCAATTCCAGCGTATAGACTCGGTTGAATTGAATTTTTTAACAAGTTGGCGCTATATTCATATAGCACCCCATTTTTCATTTGGTTTGCATTAATCACCAGTTTTTTATTGTCATTGCTATCGTAATCTGTATCCCAAATGAAAAACTCTTGATCATAAAAACCTGAACCTTGCGTTTTTAGATTTTTAGGAATCCCATTCACACATTGGATATCAGTGGGATTAAGATTTTCAGCAATAGAATCACTGTCACCATCATCACTGCCACAAGCGGCTAAGCTGATCGACATAAGAGCAACGGATAATATTCGAAGGGGAAAAGAAGCTAAAGTCATTATTATGGCCTGTGGTTTATTTATTGTAAAAATGATTGTAACAGAATTTTATTCTTTAATTACTCAACTCAATCGGCTCGATTTGTGTTTAATTTTAGTGAATGGTTTATAAAATACAATTATAGGTGTAAAATTTTCGCACATTATTTTGGTTGCACCGATTTTATATTTTGAGGTTATCCTCGATCATAATCTCGCGGTGACATGCTCCATGGTACGGGGCATCACTCCTTAAGGATTTTATATGCCAATTATTACTTTGCCAAATGGCGATCAAAAGCAATTTGATCAAGCTGTGTCGGTTATGGACGTTGCTTTAAGCATCGGACCAGGTCTTGCAAAAAATACAGTCGCAGGTCGTGTTAATGATCGCCTTGTTGATGCATCAGATTTAATCACAGAAGATGCAACGCTTCAAATCATTACGCCTAAAGACGAAGAAGGGGTCGAAATTATTCGTCACTCTTGCGCACATTTAGTGGGTCATGCGGTTAAGCAATTGTTCCCAGAAGCAAAAATGGTGATTGGTCCTGTTATCGAAGAAGGTTTCTACTACGATATCTTTAGCGAAAAACCATTTACATTAGATGATTTCGCTGCCATCGAAGCACGCATGAAAAAGCTGATCGATGAAGATTATGATGTCATAAAAAAAATGACACCACGCGCAGAAGTGATTGAATTATTTACACAGCGCGGTGAAGATTATAAATTACGTTTAATTGATGATATGCCAAACGAGACTCAAATGGGTCTTTACTATCATCAAGAATATGTCGACATGTGTCGTGGTCCACACGTACCAAACACTAAATTCTTAAAATCATTCAAACTTACCAAAATGTCAGGTGCTTACTGGCGTGGTGATGCGAAGAACGAACAGCTCCAACGTATCTACGGTACAGCTTGGGCTGACAAAAAACAGCTTGCTGCTTATGTCAAACGTATTGAAGAAGCTGAAAAGCGTGACCACCGTAAAATTGGTAAAGCTTTGGACTTGTTCCATATGCAAGAAGAAGCGCCAGGCATGGTGTTCTGGCATCCAAACGGTTGGACCATTTACCAAATACTTGAACAGTACATGCGTAAAATCCAACAAGACAATGGTTACCAAGAAATTCGTACACCACAGGTTGTAGACTTCACGCTTTGGGAAAAGTCAGGTCATGCTGCAAACTATGCAGATGGCATGTTCACAACGCATTCTGAAAGCCGTAACTACGCGATTAAACCGATGAACTGTCCTTGTCACGTGCAAGTGTTCAACCAAGGTTTAAAGTCTTACCGTGATCTTCCAATTCGCTTAGCTGAGTTTGGTTCATGTCACCGTAACGAACCGTCAGGTTCATTACACGGTATTATGCGTGTTCGTGGTTTCACTCAAGATGATGCACATATTTTCTGCACCACTGAACAAATTGGTCAAGAGGTTGCAGACTTCATTAAACTGACTTTAGATGTGTATAAAGACTTTGGATTTGAAGAAGTTCAAATGAAACTGTCTACACG
The DNA here is from genome assembly GCA_964579445.1 of uncultured Acinetobacter sp. Taxonomy (GTDB): domain Bacteria; phylum Pseudomonadota; class Gammaproteobacteria; order Pseudomonadales; family Moraxellaceae; genus Acinetobacter. Next base: position 20,278 of record CAZOGM010000017.1, on the reverse strand, counting down.
CCCTGAAAAACGTGTAGGTGATGACAAACTTTGGGACGTTGCAGAGAAGTCTTTGGCGGATGCTTTAGATGCAGCAGGTCTTGAATGGGATTTACAACCTGGTGAAGGCGCATTCTACGGTCCGAAAATTGAATTTTCTTTAAAAGATTGCTTAGGTCGTATCTGGCAATGCGGTACAATACAGTGTGACTTTAACTTACCAGTACGTTTAGATGCGTCTTTTGTGACTGAAGATAATGATCGTGATCATCCTGTAATGTTACATCGTGCAATACTTGGTAGTTTTGAGCGTTTTATTGGTATACTAATTGAACATTACGCTGGTTTTATGCCACCATGGTTGGCACCTGTTCAAGCATGTGTTATGAATATTACCGATTCTCAAGGCGCGGCTTGCGAGCAAGTGGTCGCTAAACTCAAAGAAAATGGCATTCGTGCAATTTCAGACTTGAGAAATGAGAAAATCGGCTTTAAGATTCGTGAGCGTACTCTAGAGCGTATTCCTTACTTATTGGTACTTGGGGATCGCGAAGTTGAGGAAGGAACAGTCAATGTCCGAACTCGCTCTGGAACAAATTTAGGTACTATGTCAATTGATGCCTTCGTTGACTTAGTGAAAGTAGCCGTAGCCGAACGCGGCCGGTATATTGTGGAGTAAGAAAGATTAAACAGCCTGACCGTAACCAACAACAAGGTGCTAAGAGCAATCGTCCAGCATTAAATGACGAGATCCGTGCTAAAGAAGTACGTCTCGTTGGTGCTGAGGGAGAGCAAAAGGGCATCGTTTCACTGGCTGAAGCGTTGCGCGCTGCAGAAGAAGTAGAGCTTGATCTTGTAGAGATTGTTGCCAACGCAGAGCCACCTGTTTGTAAGATCATGGATTTTAACAAGCATTTATTCGATCTGAAGCAAAAGCAAAAAGATGCTAAGAAAAAACAGCATCAAGTTCAGGTGAAAGAAATTAAGTTGCGCCCTGGTACGGACATTGGTGATTACAACATCAAGCTGCGTGCCATTCTTCGCTTCTTGGAAGAAGGCAACAAAGTTAAAATTACTTTGCGTTTCCGTGGTCGTGAAATGGCACATCAACAGTTAGGTCTAGCTCAATTGCAAAAAATTGAAGCTGATGTAGCTGATTTTGGTGTGGTTGAACAATCCCCGAAAATGGAAGGTCGTCAAATGGGTATGTTGCTTGGTCCTAAAAAGAAAAAGTAATTTATCTTTGACAGAAAAAAGCACTGCATCATGCAGTGCTTTTTTTTGATAGATATTAATTCCGTTCTATAAATAACATATAAAAAGACCAGCAATTGCTGGTCTTTTTTGCAATCAAATAAATTATGTCATTTAACTCGCCTGAGTTTCAATTAAGGGTTGAGCAGATTTGTTCCCAATCGGAATTTGGCGTGGCATTTTTTCCTCTGGAATAATGCGCTGTAATGCGATACTGAGTAAACCATTTTCATAACTGGCATTTTGTACTTCAATGTGCTCATCTAGTCTTAAAGACAACTTAAATGCACGTCGTGCAATACCTTTATGCAGTAGCTCAATATTGGCATCTTTTTCTTGCTCATGAGGTTTACCTGAAATACTCAGCACCGAATTTTCCAAATGGATAGACAGTTCATCTTCAGAAAAACCAGCTGTTGCTACCACAATGCGATAATGGTTGTCGCCCGTTTTTTCAATATTATAAGGCGGGTAGTTAGGAGTGTCGCTTTGCATTGCATAATCAAACAAGTCGTTAAAACGATCGAAACCAATACTACGACGGAACAGTGGAGTAAGACTCATGTTACTCATTGATAGAACCTCCTGAGGTCAGCAAAGTTATAAAAACAAGATTTCAATCTGTTGTGCTTTACACCGACAGATCGTCAGCAACATCAATTGATCATTGCTGTTATTTTCAATATAAGTTCAGCTTTGAAAATTTCAAGATTATTTTTTCAATTTTTTTTAAAGAATTTTTAAATGATCAAAGCTCATCGGCATAGATAGTTGATTCTCAATTTTTATATATGATCTAAGAGGGTAAAACGTGCTATAAAATAGACAAAATTCAAGAATACTGCACAGAATCAAAAGGACTGAACATGATAGATTTATATTATTGGGGTACACCCAATGGTCAAAAAATAGCGATAGCTTTAGAAGAGATGGCTTTGGACTACCGTATCTTCCCGATCAATATTTTAGAAAATGATCAGTTTCAATCGGATTTCTTAAAAATTTCACCGAACAATAAAATTCCAGCAATTGTTGATCAAGATGGCCCACATGGTGAAGCGATTTCAGTCTTTGAATCGGGTGCAATTTTGCAATATTTAGGCCGTAAAACTGGGTTGTTTTATCCCACTGATGAGCAAAAGCGGGTCGAAGTCGAACAGTGGCTCATGTGGCAAATGGGTGGTTTAGGTCCAATGTTAGGGCAAAATCATCATTTTGGAAAATTTGCTAAAGAAAAAATTCCCTATGCAATTGAGCGCTACACGGCGGAGACCAAACGTCTTTATACGGTTTTAGAGCAGCAACTGATTGGGCAAGAATATGTGGCAGGTGAATACTCGATTGCCGATATTGCAATATTTCCGTGGTTACTCCGTCATGAATGGCAGAACATCTCCATCGATGACTATCCAAACGTAAAAAATTATATTGAGCGCTTAAGTGCACGTCCTGCTGTGCAAAAAGCACTTGCGATACAGGTCTAAATACAAAGCATAGTTCTGTTTGTGATAAGATTTAACAATGAAGACATCAACCACCTCAGGGTGGTTTTTTTATTGGATCAGATATTGATGAAAGCATTTCTATTAAATTTAACCACCATTATTGAACATAATGCCAAAATCTACGCCAGTATCATTGTGGGTATGGTGGGATGTTTGCTGTTGTTTATTGCTGAAGCTGTGCATATTCAAACGCTTTTACAATCGTTGTCGAGTGAAAGTAAAACCGTGGTACAGGCGGCAATTGATCCTTTGATTCAGCGCTACAGTTTGAGCCGTTATTTTGTGATGATTGCTGCGGTGATTTGGTCAGTCTATGAGTACAAAATCACGAAGAAAAAAATCGGACGCTGATGCTAAGTCTTTTTTTTCTTTTTATCTCAGCATTTGGGGCGGCAACATTATTGCCGCTTCAGTCTGAAGCGGTATTGGTTGGATTGCTGCTCCAAAATGAGCATGCAGTATGGGCGCTGATTGCTGTTGCAAGTCTAGGAAATATTTTAGGTTCGTGTGTGAACTGGTACTTGGGTGTTCAAGTCGAAAAATATAAGCATCAAAAATGGTTTCCTGTATCCGAGCAGAATATGCAAAAGGCACAAAAAACCTATCAAAAATATGGGTACTGGTCTTTATTGCTAAGTTGGGTACCTATTATTGGTGATCCTATTACATTGATCGCAGGTTTACTCAGAGAAAAATTTGCCCGATTTTTACTGGTGGTTTCTATTGCAAAAATCGGACGTTATATTTTTATTTATCTGATTTTTCATGGCTTATTTTAGCCCTATGAAATTACTGTTAATCTTTGAACTTGAAACAGGTCTGACACGTGAACCTATATTTTTGTAGAATCTTGAATATATGAAAATTTACTTTGTTGAGTTCTGTTATTCTCTACTAAGGAATGAAGAAAATCTTTTTCCACCACGGACGCTCAGTTTTGTTCAAGGTCAGATGGAATGGTTGTTCTGCAATAAATGGGTATCTAACGCCATTTTCTGTATATGGTTTAAATTTTGCTGATATTACAGCGCTATGAATTTTAAGATCAAGTGCTTCTATACCAGTACTTTTAACGATTTTAGTTTGTTTAATACTGCCATCTTCCGACACATACATTTATTGTTACGGTGCGCTCACTCCCTTGTAAGTCATGATTAGTGTAGCTTGGTTTGGGTGGTTTTGCCCATTGAACGGACGTTAAATTTTCATCGATTGCTTGTTTAGGTTCATTTGGTGTGGCTGCATAAGTAAAAGATGAGTAGATGATCAAAGCTGAAATGATTATTTTTTTCATAAAATTCTAATTTTGATAGGGTGGTCTTATTTTAATAAACAAGCTAGAGATTTAAAATCCCTAGCGATAAGTTATTATTTAACCCGAATCCTGCTTAAGGAAATGAGACTATTCATCTTGAGACTTATACATCATTTTTAGCATAAAAAAGTCTATGCTTTGGTCTGATAGCACTAAAAATCGATCATAAAACTACATTTATCTTATGATTTTAAAGAAAAATCCTTATCCGCGATTCGGGTTATTTACACATGTCTAAATTAAAATTAATTTCATCTTTTAAGTGAGATTTTTTATAAATCCAAAATTTACGTGGTACATCAACTTGAGCTGTTAAAAGGGACTGTTTTACTGCTTGGTCTAAGTTGTAGACACCTGAACCTTTGTTAATTTTCACCTGTTTGACATTGCCATGTTTATTGACTTTGAGTGTAAGCTTAATTTTACGATCATAGCCATTGAGATCATTTGCTTTAACATTAAACTCAGGTGATTTGATATAGGTGAAAGCGGTTTTCTTTTGCTGCTGTTGTGCTTGCCAAATCTTTGAATTAAAAGAAAGTGCGCAATTGTCTGTATCATCGTCATTAAGTTTTAAGCTAAATGCTTGATAACCGATAATAGAAAGTTCGTTGCCATTTTTCTGAAATGGTTTTGTTTTGGCGGAATAGACTGCTTTTAAAAGCATTTGATCTAATTGGGCAATGCCTGTGCTTTCTTTCACTGACGCATCAATCACTTTGCCTGATTCATCTGCCTTAATTCGAACAATCGCATAGCGATCTTGTGAACTAAGGTCTGCATCCTTAAATTGAATTTTTGGAAACTCAATCCATTGAATACGGGTGGTTAAGTGTGCTGACTCAGCCCTGACTGTTTGGGTTGCCAATTTTGAGGTGGTAATTTCTTTACTATATAATGACGTTGTGGCAAAACATAGAACAAGGGCAGAACAGAGCAGTGCTTTCATAACGATAATCTTGAAAAATGAGCTGAGTGATTGCCTGAGACGGCGAGAAGAGTATTGACTCATTTATATAGGGCTGCAAGTTTTTTGTTTAAGCATATATAAGTTGGCATTAAAAAATCATAATAAAGCGACCAATTAAAGCACTTGAATATTTAATCGGAATATTGGAGATCTATTTGAGCTTAGTGCTTTTGTTTTAAACAAAGATGCTTTAGAATACTCGCTCCCTTACCTGCAGGTCGTTTTTGCAATGGTGCAGACGTTCCGAACAGGTGTTCAAAAGAGGTTGTTATGCCTAAGATGAAAACTCGCCGTGGTGCAGCTAAACGCTTTAAAGCGACTGCTAACGGTTTTAAGCGTAAACAAGCGTTCAAACGCCACATTTTGACCAAAAAATCTGCTAAGCGTATTCGTCAATTACGCGGCTGTGTAATGGTTCACGTGAGTGACGTTGCTTCAGTTCGCCGTATGTGCCCGTACATCTAAGGAGATTATAAATGGCTCGTGTAAAACGTGGTGTTCAGGCTCATCGCCGTCACAAAAAAATTCTTGCTCGTGCTAAAGGTTACTACGGCGCTCGCTCACGTGTTTATCGCGTAGCGTTCCAAGCGGTAATCAAAGCTGGTCAATACGCATATCGTGACCGTCGTCAGAAGAAACGTCAATTCCGCGCTTTGTGGATTGCTCGTATCAATGCTGGTGCGCGTTTAAATGGTATGTCGTACAGCCGTATGATTTCTGGCTTGAAAAAAGCTCAGATCATCATCGACCGTCGCGTACTTGCTGACATCGCTATGCATGATGCAGTTGCATTTGCTGCTATCGCTGAAAAAGCGAAAAGCGCATTGGCTGCTTAATCGTCATAGATGATTCAAAAAAAGACCGCTTTATAGCGGTCTTTTTTTATTTTTAGCCGTCTGTATTTACTGAGCTAAGAAATATTTATTTGAATAAAAATTCTTCAAATTAAATTGAAGGTATTTGAAATGCGAAAACAACATCATTTTAGAACGGTCGTTGAAGACATCTATATTTAGTATGTTGATCAGCTCATTCTTCAAGTTCTAATTTTCTTATAATCCAAATTTGCTTATATGAAATTAAAGCATCAGATAAAGTCGATTAGTTTCCAAATCATCATCCAACCATGCAGGAGTTAATAGATCACTTCCGACTGATACAAGAAGCTGATCTAAGTTATCCCATTATTCTATGTTCTGAAGCAAGAACAATAGATGCAATGCAGCAAGTTGCAAAAGCCAAAATGATGAAGTTGAATTTATTACAAGCAGTGAAATTTAAACTTATACTGCAACTCGACTTTATCGGTGTAGATGAAAATGATTTATCTTGCGATTGAAGTGGTATGTACGACTTAATAAAAAGAAGGTTAATATGAAAAAAATTAACGTGGTAGGAACATCCGCATCAGGTAAGAGCACATTCTCTAAAGCACTCGCTCAAAAACTGAATTTGACCTATATTGAACTAGATGATCTATTTTGGCTGGATGATTGGGAGCAAGCTTCTAATGATTTGTTCTTCGAAAAATTAAAAAATCAAATTGATCTAGCTGAAAATGGCTATGTAATAGATGGAAATTATAGTCGGTCACAACCGATTAAATGGAAAGAAATTGATACCATCATTTGGTTAGATTTGCCCTTTCATCTCAATTTATTTCGCTCGTTGAAGAGAGCATTATCTAGAGTCCTTTCGAAAAGAAGATTGTGGAAAAGCTTGAATAATACTGAAAGTTTTAAAACGATGCTGAGTAAAGAATCTATTGTTTGGTGGATGATTAAAACCCATAAGAAGAATCAACAAAAATATCTTAAGCTCATAAATTCCAATGAATATGTTGATATTCATTGGATTAGATTGAGAAATCAAACTGAAATGGATAAATTTTTAAAGCGAGCTTACAGCCCAAAATAATAAGCACAAATACAAATGATTGCAGTAATAATAATTAAAGCAAATACATTCGATTTACCGGATTTATGCTCTGACTTTGCAGTGGGTATTTCATTGTTAAAAAAACGCTTTTCAGTTTTGTATGTTTCAGATTCATCCAATGGCGAGCTCACCTCAACAGGGGTTAATCGAGCTGTTTTATAATGATTGGCAACTTTTGTGACGAATTTTGCTGTTAAATCTTCAAGCTTCTGTTTGAAATGACGAATGTTCATTAGCTCTTCGGCACTAATTTCATCGCCATTCGCATCAAATGGATGCTTTTGTTTATTCGCTAAAAAACGGTCTAAAGCCTCAAGTCGAATTAAACTTTCATGTGCATAATTTGCATTATAGTTGTTTGGTAGTAAGGGTAAATTGAATGGGTTTGAAGGAGGATTCTCACCTACATTTTCATTTTTTTCATAACCATAATAAGACTGACCTAACAAAGTAGGTCTTATGAAATCTTTAACAATAGGTTGATCAAATAATGCATGTTCAGTAAAGCCGTGAATATCATCCCAATTGGGTTGCTGCAAATCCGCTTCTACACGTTTTGAATGGGTTGAGTTGAGTTCAAAACGCCACATCGTTTCTGTACGGACGTTATTTCTTTGGTGGGGTGGTGCTTCGAAATCATTCTCTGCGATGTACCATTCAGCCAACTCTTTACCAAAAATCCATGCCACTTGCGATTTTGCATGGTGGCTGACAATAAAGTGCGCATAAGGCAATAATTCAACATTTGGATTGGGGTTTTTTTCATCCATAAGCAGGCTTGAGTTGTGTAAGCTTATTTTGCTTACCCCTTGTTTTTTTAGGCCCTCTAACCAAACCTGAAAATGTTGTGCCAACAAATGCTGATTGTTTAAATCACGAAAAGCCAAAACATGTTGATTGAAAATGGCATGATTGACCCAGTCATTAAAACGGAGGTTTTGATTCAGATATTCATTGCCATAGCTGACAAGTGCAAGTTGTTGTTTCCAAATCGGATCAAGAGCCATGGTTCATCTTCTGGGTGATATTGTTAATATATTATCCTTTTTATAAATCAAATTACTATTCTTATTGCGCATATAATTTTCCACTTTCTAAACTTCATTCAACTGCATAAAAACTGTTAGAATGTGCAGTTATATTATTTTTTCTTATATTGTTGCTTTGAGAGTTACTATGTCACTGGAAGCCTTGACCACTGAAGCGCTCGCTGCCATTGCAGCAGCAGAGGACCTTGCTACACTCGATCAAGTACGTGTGCAGTTTACGGGTAAGAAAAGCCAGCTTGCTGAACAATCCAAGTCGCTGGGCAAAATGGACCCTGAAGAACGTAAAGTTTTTGGTGCTCAAATTCATGCAGTGCGTGAAGCCATCAATGGTGCATTAACTGAACGTCAAACATCTTTGCAAAAAGCAGCATTAGAACAAAAACTTGCAAGTGAGCAGATTGATATCACTTTGCCGGGTCGTGGTCAGGCAGTGGGCAGTATTCACCCTGTGACACAAGTTCAAGATCGGATTTGTCAATTCTTTACCAAAGCGGGTTTTAGCATTGCAACTGGTCCAGAAGTTGAAGATGACTATCATAACTTTGAAGCCCTTAATATTCCGAGTCATCACCCTGCGCGTGCAATGCATGATACTTTTTACTTTGATGTAAATCATTTGCTGCGTACGCACACCTCGGGCGTGCAGATTCGTACCATGGAAACCTCACAACCGCCTATTCGTATTGTGTGTCCAGGTCGTGTATACCGCTGTGATTCAGATCAAACGCATTCGCCTATGTTCCATCAGATTGAAGGTTTGTACGTGGCTGAAAAAACCAGCTTCGCTGAACTGAAAGGTCTATTAATTAATCTTTTAAATGAATTCTTTGAGAAAGATTTAAAAGTGCGTTTCCGTCCTTCTTATTTTCCATTTACAGAGCCAAGTGCTGAAGTGGATATTATGGATGAGCGTGGTCGTTGGTTGGAAGTTTTAGGTTGCGGTATGGTGCATCCGAATGTGCTTCAGGCTGCAGGGATTGATCCTGAAAAATATACAGGCTTTGCATTTGGCTTGGGCGTAGAGCGTTTTGCCATGCTGCGCTATGGCGTAAATGACTTGCGTATGTTCTTCCAAAATGATGTGCGTTTCTTACGCCAGTTTGCTTAAGACTTTTTAATCCTCTTCCTAAGAATGGGTTGAGAAGAAAATAGATTATTTTTAGAATTTAAAAATCCCCCTAAATTTCCTTTTGCAGAAAGGGGACTTACAGGAAACAAGAAGCGTGTAAGGTTTTCCCCTCTTTGTTCAAGAGGGGTTAGGGGAGATTCAGGAAATGAATGTATGAAAATTAGCGAGAATTGGTTACGTACATGGGTGAATCCTGCTATAGACAGCGATACACTTTCAAATCAGCTAACCATGTTGGGTTTAGAGGTGGATGAGCTTGCTCCTGCTGCAAAGCCATTTACAGGCGTGGTCGTAGGTGAAGTTCTCACTGTAGAACAGCATCCAGATGCTGATCGTTTACGTGTAACCACGGTGAATATTGGTTCTGGAGAGCCATTGCAAATCGTATGTGGCGCGCCAAATGTACGTGTCGGTATGAAAGCGCCTGTTGCAACGATTGGTGCTGTGTTGCCAGGTGACTTTAAAATTAAGAAAGGCAAGCTACGTGGAATTGAATCACAGGGCATGCTATGTGGTGCATCTGAAATTGATTTAGAAGACAAAATTGATGGCTTGTTAGAGCTTCCAAGTGATGCGCCAGTTGGTCTCAATATTCGTGAATATTTAGACCTTGATGACAATGTGATCGATATCAGTATCACGCCGAACCGTGGTGACTGTTTTAGTATTCGTGGTATCGCGCGTGAAATTGGTGTGATTAACCAATTGCCTGTAACCGCACCTGAAATTAAAGAAGTTGCTGCAACCATTTCAGATGAAAAGAAAGTCGTTGTATCAACTGAAGGTTGCCCGCGTTACTTAGGTCGTGTGATTAAAAACGTTAATACCAAGGCTGCAACCCCAGTATGGATGGAGCGTGCTTTAGCTCGTTCAGGTATTCGTCAGCACAGTATTTTAGTAGATATTACCAACTATGTTTTAATGGAACTGGGTCAGCCACTGCATGCATTTGATGGTGGAAAAGTTGAAGGTTCAGTACAGGTTCGTCAAGCAACGGCTGCTGAAAAACTAACATTATTGAATGACCAAGAAGTTGAGCTTTCTGAAGGTGTGATGGTGATTGCAGATGATGCTAAAGCATTGGCGATCGCAGGGATCATGGGTGGCTTATCATCTTCTGTAACAGATGCAACCACGGAAATCTTCCTTGAATCTGCTTTCTTTGCGCCACTTGCAATTGCGGGTCGTGCGCGTAAATTCGGTTTACATACCGATGCATCTCAGCGTTATGAGCGTGGTGTGGATTTTGAATTGCCAATGATGGCCATGCACCGTGCTTCTCAATTAATTTCTGAGCTTGCAGGTGGTGAGTTTGGACCAATTACTGTTGCAGAAAATGCAGCAATCTTACCAACACGAGATGCAATTCAGCTGAATCAAGCACAAGTCGATCAGTTGTTAGGTTATAGCGTAGATGCTGATTTCATTGTAGATGCGCTAACGCGTCTGGGTTGTCTTGTTACGGTTAAAGCCGAAGGGCAATGGTCTGTACTCCCACCATCGCACCGCTATGATATGGCGATTTACCAAGACCT
>CAZOGM010000017.1:0-9504 GCA_964579445.1 uncultured Acinetobacter sp. | reverse complement strand
AATGGTCTGTACTCCCACCATCGCACCGCTATGATATGGCGATTTACCAAGACCTCATCGAAGAAGTTGCACGTATTCACGGTTATGACAACATTCAAATTAGTTTGCCTGTGCTAGATGCACGGTTAGCAAAATACCAAGATCAATTTGAGCTAAATCAGTTACGTCAAACTTTGGTCACTTTGGGTTATCAAGAAGCGATCAGCTTTAGTTTTGCAGATTTAAAACTTGAAAAACAATTGAATCCAGAAGTGAATCCATTGGCATTGGCAAATCCAATTTCAAGCGATTTGGCGGTCATGCGTTCGACACTGCTTTCAAGCTTAATTCCATGTGTACAGCATAATATTAATCGTCAGCAAAGCCGTGTTCGATTTTTTGAATTGGGTTTGCGTTTTGATTATCAAGATGCAAAAAGTATTCATGACTTAAAGCAAATCCCAACACTTGCGATGATTGCAGTCGGTGCAAAAACCACAGAGTCTTGGCATGGTAAAGTACAGCCAATGGACTTCTTTGATCTCAAGGGTGAGGTTGAAGAGATTTTAGCCGCAGGTCGTGTACAGGTTGAGTACGTGCGCTCAGAGCGTAATTGGTTACATCCAGGTCAATCTGCTGAAATTTTAGTTGATGGAAAATCAATTGGTTACTTAGGTCGCTTGCACCCTTCCTTAGAAGAGAAGCTCGATTTAGGCACAAGTTGGGTGGCAGAATTCGATCAATTGGCTGTTTTGCAAACTTATGTATCTAATTTTACAGAATTATCACGATTTCCATCGGTTAGACGTGATATTGCGCTTTTAATTAATGATAAGATTAATGTTAGTGAAATTCAGCAACTTATCGAAAAAGTGGGTGGTGAGCTTTTAGACTCTACTTGGTTATTCGATGTGTACACGGGTCAAGGTGTTGAAGATGGCAAGCGCTCATTGGCATTTGCACTTCTATGGCAACATCCATCACGCACACTTGAAGATGCTGAAATTAAATCCGGCATGGATCACATTATTCAAGTGTTGCAAGACACTTACCAAGCGACATTGAGGGCCTCATGACAGCATTAACAAAAGCAGAAATGGCTGATCATTTGAGTGAGCTCACGAGTTTAAATCGTCGTGAAGCTAAGCAAATGGTTGAGTTGTTTTTTGATGAAATTAGCCAAGCATTAATTGCAGGCGAACACGTCAAACTTTCAGGTTTTGGTAATTTTGAACTACGTGACAAGCGTCAACGTCCAGGGCGAAACCCGAAGACTGGGGAAGAAATTCCAATTTCAGCGCGACGCGTTGTAACATTCCGCGCGGGTCAGAAATTTAGACAACGTGTAGGTACAGAGCAAGTTGATTAATATCCTCTGATTTGGAAAGCCTCGAATAGTTCGCTATTCGGGGTTTTTTTATAATCATGTTTTAATTTTAAAAACTATATTCAAAAAATGACAAAAAAAAGAGAACCTAAGGTTCTCTTTTTTCGAATAATAATCTAAAGACTATTATTGAGCTGCAGAAGCAGTAGCAGTAGCATCAGCAGCAGCGTCAACAGCTTCAGATGCAGCAGCAACAGCAGTTTCAGCAGCAGCATTAGCTTCAACAGCAACGTCAGATGCAGCTTCTACAGCAGCAGCGTCAGCAGCTACAACAGCTTCAGATGCAGCTTCAACAGCTTCAGATGCAGCAGCATTAGCGTCAGCAGCAGCTTCTTCAGTTTTTTTAGCACAACCAACGAAAGCTAAAGTAGTAGCAACGGCAGCAGCAATAGCAATTTTTTTGAATAACATGGCATCACTCTCATTAAATATATAGAGACAAAAAACCCGGTTAGTCTGTTGTGCTTTTATTATTCCTAACGTTAGTAAGGTTAATAACGCATGGAGCAGCCTAACTGGTATGTCGACATGCTATCACTGCGCATTTTGAATTACTACTGGGTAAAGTGAAAAAAGTGCCAAAAATGACGAAAAAATGATGCTTTTTTAACAGATAATTACAATTGATTTGTCTTTCTAAATTGGATAAATACAAACTAAGCTCTTAAAAGCATGGTGTTTTTATAATTTGATCTGATATTTATTAATTTCTTATAAATAACTTTACAGAGTTTCGCACCAAGTGTGTATTTATGTAATTGTTGTCAACCCAAAAAAAGACCACCGTAAACGGTGGTCTTTCTAAATCACATGTTGATTAATTCGCAGCTTTACGCTTCATTTGATCGAAAAAGTCATCATTGGTTTTGGTTTCTTTCATGCGATCAAGCAAGAATTCCATTGCCGCAAGCTCATCCATTGGATGCAATAACTTACGCAGAATCCAGACTTTACGTAGATTATCTTCAGACATGAGGCGTTCTTCACGACGCGTGCCTGATTTCTTAATATTCATTGCAGGGAATACGCGTTTTTCAGCAATACGGCGGTCAAGTGTAATCTCTTGGTTACCTGTACCTTTGAATTCTTCGTAAATCACTTCATCCATTTTACTGCCTGTTTCGATTAAGGCAGTAGAAATGATGGTCAATGAGCCACCTTCTTCAATATTACGGGCAGCACCAAAGAAACGCTTTGGACGTTCTAGTGCATGTGCATCCAAACCACCCGTCAACACTTTGCCTGAAGATGGAATAACAGTGTTGTATGCACGAGCTAAACGCGTAATTGAGTCGAGTAAAATCACCACATCTTTTTTATGTTCAACCAAACGTTTGGCTTTTTCAATAACCATTTCAGCCACTTGTACGTGACGAGCCGGTGCTTCATCGAAGGTTGAAGCAATGACTTCACCGCGAACAGTACGTTCCATCTCTGTTACTTCCTCTGGGCGTTCATCAATGAGAAGAACGATCAGAAAAACTTCAGGGTTGTTGCGGACAATCGATTGGGCGATGTTTTGCAGTAAAATGGTTTTACCCGCTTTTGGCGGTGCAACAATAATAGAGCGTTGACCTTTACCAATCGGTGCGATCAAATCGACGACACGCGCAGTCAAATCTTCAGTCGAACCGTTACCCAACTCCATCATCAACTGTTCAGTCGGGAAGAGTGGGGTTAAGTTTTCAAAAAGAATTTTATTGCGTGAGTTTTCAGGTGTGTCGTAGTTAATTTGGTTGACTTTTAACAGGGCAAAATAACGTTCACCTTCTTTTGGTGGACGAATCGTACCTGTGATGGTGTCACCCGTGCGTAAGTTAAAACGACGAATTTGCGATGGGCTGATATAAATATCATCGGGACCTGCAAGGTAAGAGCCCGCAGCGGAACGAAGAAAGCCAAAACCATCAGAAAGAATTTCAAGAACACCATCTCCAAAAATCTCTTCACCATTCATTGCATGGCGTTTCAAAATGGCAAAAATAATGTCTTGCTTACGGTTACGTGCCATTCCTTCTAGGCCCATGAACTCAGCAATTTTGATGAGTTCGCCTATCGGTTTTTTCTTGAGTTCAGTTAAGTTCATAAATGGTCAGATTGAATTAAGGATGTGTGGTACAAAATAGAAATGAAGCAAAAGACATCCGCAGTGCAAGAAAAGAGTAGCAATTGATTTGCACAACAACAAACTCAGAATCTAGTTAGTTCTTTCGAGGAGAAATGTGTAAAAACAATTTCTTTAGCCGAGCGGCGATCTTATGTTTTGTGTTTTGTAAGAAACGAGGAGGAAGTTTCCAAGTGTTCCTTGAACAAGCAATATAAGTGAGATAAGCAGCTTTGTCAATTTAAGGTTAAAAAAAACGCCATGAAATCACAGCGCTTTGGGTTCTACATTCAAATTTAAAGCTTAGATGTTTTCTTCGATGAAAGCAGCCAATTTAGATTTAGGCGCAGCACCGACTTGTTGACCCACAACTTCACCATTTTTAAACATCAAAAGTGCAGGAATATTACGAATGTTGTAGTTTACAGCGGTCTCTTCGCACGCAGTCACGTCAACTTTAACAATTTTCACTTTACCTTCATATTCAGTTGCAAGTACTTCAAGTACAGGTGCAATTGCTTTACAAGGTGCACACCAGCCTGCCCAAAAATCGACAAGTACTGGGGTATCTGAGTTTAAAACGTCAGCTTCAAAATTAGCATCAGTCGTATTTACAATATTCGCAGACATGGAAGTTGCTCCAAATGTTTTTTAAAGACGGTCTATCTATGAATATAAGTATTACATAGACATCTTTAACAAAGTAGGGGAATGCGTAAATTTTCGATGTTTATTGTGCATTTGTCCAATTGAAGCTGACGATATAGATGATCGGTGTAATACAACTGTCATATATGCAGGAAAATTAATAGGTCGTGAAATTGACTGAATAAATGGCTTTGAAATTAGTCTGAGGTGAATTAATCTAAGCACAATTCTGGATAAATTTGTCTAAATAATGTCTGATTTTTTAATTGATGAAGAATTACTTGCAGCCATCGATATGGGCTCGAACAGTTTCCATTTAGCGATTGCACGTGTAGACCATGGCGAAGTCAAAAAAGTGGCTTCCATGTCCGAAAAAGTGCAATTGGCTGCAGGATTAGACGAAAATAAAAATTTAACAGAAGCTGCCCAGCAGCGTGGCTTGGCGTGTTTAGCGCGTTTTGTCGGTCGTTTAAGTTCGGTACAGTCCAATCGGTTACGTATTGTGGCGACCAATGCACTTCGTCAAGCCAAAAACGGACATGAATTCATTCAAAAAGCCGCAGAAATTCTACCGAAACCCATTGAAATTATTGCAGGGCGTGAAGAAGCACGTTTAATTTATCTTGGGGTTTCGCATACCATGGCAAATTCTGGTCGCCGCTTGGTGATCGATATTGGTGGCGGATCGACTGAGCTCATTATTGGTGAAGAGTTCGAGCCTATCCATACTGAGTCTGTGCAAATGGGCTGTGTTGCTTTTACCAAGGCATATTTCGCTGATGGTGAAATTAGCCAAAAGGCGTTTGATAAAGCCATGACTGCGGCTCGTAAAGAAATGTCAGGTTTGGTCAATACTTACAAAGCGGCAGGCTGGGAAACCGTGGTCGGTTCAAGTGGTACGATCAAGGCTTGTCGTCAAATAGCGGTAAATATGGGCTGGAGTGATGATAAAGAAAATCTTACCCGTGAAGGCTTGGAAAAACTTAAAGAAAAATTGCTCAAATATAAA
This sequence comes from uncultured Acinetobacter sp., assembly GCA_964579445.1. Classification (GTDB taxonomy): domain Bacteria; phylum Pseudomonadota; class Gammaproteobacteria; order Pseudomonadales; family Moraxellaceae; genus Acinetobacter. The sequence continues at coordinate 4,377 of CAZOGM010000017.1, read as the reverse complement.
CATATTTCAGAGCTTGAGTTTGATGGTCTAAAAGAAGACCGACGTGCTGTACTTCCTGCGGGCGTGGCAATTTTGTATGCGGTTTTTGAAGTGCTGAATATTGATAAATTGGTCTACTCAGATGGTGCATTACGTGAAGGCGTGATGTATGACCTATTGGGTCGTTTTCAACATGAAGATGTACGTGACCGTAGTGTGCAAGCGCTAATGGGACGTTATGGCGCGGATCAAAAACAAGCTGAACGTGTGGTTGAAACTGCGCAAGCATTGTTTAATCGTGTTGCACCAACATTAAAACTGGGCAGTGATGACAGTGACTTACTGAGACGTGCTGCTTATTTGCATGAAATCGGTTTGGCGATTAGTCATGCGGGCTATCATCGTCACGGTGCTTATCTACTACAGCATTCTGATATTGCGGGTTTCTCACAAATTGATCAGAACTATTTGTCACATTTGGTCGCTCACCATCGTCGAAAGTTACGTGCCGAAGCAAAAAATGATGTGCAAAAAGTCGGTGGAATCAAGCTGGTTTATCTGTGTCTGTTACTTCGGTTAGCGATTTTGCTGAATCACAGTCGCAGCGATGAGATGCTTCCTGCCATTGAATTAACTATTCTAGATGAGCAACAATGGCAGCTTAGAGTTTCTGGTGATGCCAAACAATGGCCACTGTTGGTTGCAGATTTGCATGATGAGCAAGTGCAATTTAAACATTGGAATATTGATTTGTATATTCAGTCAGAACAATTTATCGATGCTTAGTCAATCGGTAATCAGAATTTTATCAGTTAACTAAATGTTGGTTAATTTAGGGATATTCATCGACTTATGAAAAATAAAGCTGCACAGTCTAAAGCATGGAAAACGGTTCAAATTGCACGTCATCCAGATCGTCCACAATTTTTGGATTATGTCGGTGAAATTTTTACTGAATTTGATGCTTTACATGGCGACCGTCTCTATGGTGATGATGGTGCAATGGTGGGTGGTTTAGCACGTTTTAATGGTCAAGCGGTGATGGTGGTAGGTCAACACCGTGGACGTAGTACACGTGAAAAATTGCAATATAACTTCGGAATGAGTAATCCTGAAGGCTATCGTAAATCACAACGTTTGTTGAATATGGCTGAACGTTTTAATTTGCCTGTATTTACTTTTATTGACACCATGGGTGCGTATCCGGGTGTGGGTGCAGAAGAACGTGGTCAGGCTGAAGCGATTGCGACCAGCTTAGCGCAACTTTCATCTTTGAAAGTGCCTGTAATTGCAACAGTTTTAGGTGAGGGCGGTTCGGGTGGTGCGCTGGGTATTGGCGTAGCAGACCGTGTGATTATGCTCTCTCATAGTATTTATTCAGTGATTTCGCCTGAAGGTTGTGCTTCTATTTTGTGGAAAACTGCAGAAAAAGCAGAGCAAGCCAGTGAAGCATTGGCATTAACTGCAGACAAGCTTTCAGCGCTCGGTATAGTTGAATATGTGGTGGATGAGGGCGAAGGCGCACATTTACAGCCTGTTGCTGTAATGGAAAAGCTCAAAGATGTGTTACAACAAGCACTTGATGAATTGACTCCAATGGATGCAAGCGAACGATGCGAAGCGCGTTACCGACGTTTAATGAAGTTTGGCAGCGACAATTCAGGTCTAGCTTCTTAAAACAGTGTTCACAATTTAGTGCTCAAACCACATTCTTAATTGGATGTAGCGGCGGTATGGATTCCATGCTGCTGCTTTTTTTGCTGTCTGAGTTATGTCCTCAGCGTATTCGCGCGATCTATGTAAATCACCAATTACAGCGTGTGAGTGATGATTGGGCGGTCTTTGTTAAAAACTATTGCGCGCAACATAATATTCCCTGTGTTGTTGAAAATGTTGCAGTTTTGGCAGGTAATGTAGAGAATCAAGCTCGCGAAGCTCGATATCAGGCATTTGAGCAGCATCTGCAAACAAATGAAATGCTTCTACTTGCCCACCATCAGCAAGATCAAGCTGAAACCTTGATGTTGCGGTTACTTTCTGGTGCAGGCGTACAAGGTTTATCTGCGATGAAAAGGGTGGATCAGCGTGAAAAAATGACCATTTGGCGACCGCTTTTAGATATCTCGCGTGAGCAGATTTGCCAATGGACGCAGCAGCTCAATCTTCCCTATGTCAATGATCCGACCAATCTTGATACCCACTTTGACCGTGCATGGTGCCGACAAGAACTTTGGCATATTTTGCAAAGTCGCTTTCCAAAAATGCAACATGCTTTAGGCCGAACCAGCGCTCTTATGCAAGATGCCGATGAGATTTTGAATGAGGTCTTGGCACAAGATTTAGCCTATTGTGTTCATGATCAGCAGCTTGATTTGCATAAATTTAAGCAGCTTTCACTTGCACGGCAAAGACAACTGCTCTCTGCTTGGATGCGAGGGGAATCGAGTTATCGTCCTGCCTATGACATGGTGCAACGTCTGCAAGATGAAGTGATTCATGCCAAGGTGGACGCAAAAGCGGCACTTCATTGCAACGGGTTTTATTATGTGCGCTATCAAAATGTGCTTCATCGACTTGCACAAGAGATCTATCTGGCAGAACAGCAATCCAAGCCTTCAGATTTTCATTTAAGGTTCGAATTAAATCAGCAGTTAGATTTGTACTCAGGTCAATTTAAAATTATGCCTACCCAGATGGGTTTGAGTTCTGAATTGTTGGGTCAAGAACTGGATTTGAAGTGGCGGATAGGCGGTGAAAAAATTCATTTATATGGCAGAGTCGGTACTTGGCCACTCAAAAAAGCAATTCAATCTGCACAAATTTTTCCGTGGATGCGTCATACAATTCAAATATTAAGCATAGATAATGTTATGCTTGGTGTTTTTACACCACAAGGGTTTTGGTTGGCTCAGTCTAAATACTGTGAAGTGGGTGGATGGCAACCAAAGTTAATCTCTTCGTTATAAAAAGATGCAAAAGTCGAGTGTGATTCATGAGTGCTGCTTTAAATTGTAATATTTGTTTCATTGGTGGCGGGAATATGGCTCAAGCCTTGATTGGTGGCTTGATTAGTCGTGGTCTCCCTGCAACGCGTATTACGGTGTCTGATCCTGTTGAGCGTGTTCGTGAGTTATTACAAGAAAAAGATGTACGTGTCACTGAAGATAATTTGACTGCCATTCGTGATGCAGATGTGGTGGTTTTGGCGGTTAAGCCTCAAGTTTTAGCAGCGGTATTAAAGCCACTGCATGGTTTATTTGAAGGTAAATTGATTGTTTCGATTGTTGCAGGTGCAGAAATTGAAACCATTACTCAGTTTACCGGATCTGCTTATGTGGTTCGCGTGATGCCAAATACACCCGCACTGGTTCAAACTGGTGCTCATGGGTTGTATGCGCATGAAGTTGTTGATGCTTCTAAACGTGAGTTGGCCAGTCAAATTTTGGCGGCAACGGGTTTAACGCTTTGGTTAAATTCAGAATCACAAATTGATGCGGTGACTGCAGTATCAGGTTCTGGTCCAGCGTACTTCTTCTATATGATGGAAAGTATGATTCAAGCCGGTAAGAACTTGGGACTAGATGAAAAAGTTGCAACCGCATTGACCTTACAAACGGCTTTAGGTGCGGCGCAAATGGCGATTACCAGTGCTAACTCGCCTGCCGAATTACGTAAAAATGTCACATCGCCAAATGGGACAACCCAAGCGGCACTTGACGTTTTTGATCGTGCTCAAATTTCACAAAATATCCAAGCAGCTTTAGCCGCTGCACAAAAGCGTAGCCAAGAATTGGCAGAAGAATTAAGTGAAAGTGCTAAATAACCGAATTGATTAGGAAAGTTTAAGTATGGGTGCGAGTTCTGCGCTATTTTTTGACATTATCATTAATGTTGCAATTTTATTGGTTTTCTTTCGCTTTTTAATGCAACTGGCGGGCGTAAACGCATATAACCCTGTGGTTTTATCGACCACCAAAGCCACTCATATTGTCGATATTTTTGGTCGTATTTTACCGACCGTTGGCGGTGGGCGAGTCAATCTTGCGGCTTTGGTCTTGGTTATTTTATTGTACTTCTTGAAAGTATTTGGCCTTAAATATCTGAATGCTCAGCCTACAGGTGATGCGCTTTATTTTATTGCATCGACTGTATTGTCTATGCTGCAAGCCTTAATTTCGATTTTGAAATACTTGCTCTTTGGTTATATTATTTGTAGCTGGATTGTGATGTTTTCACAATCACGCTCACCGTATATCGAGGCTATTCAAGAGCTTGCTGAGCCGATGCTGGCACCTTTTCGAAAAATTATGCCGAACATGGGCATGATCGATTTGTCTCCAATCTTAGCGTTCTTAACTTTGTATATTGCTGAGATGATGTTGAAATCAATCGGTTGAT
>CAZOGM010000016.1:15872-55713 GCA_964579445.1 uncultured Acinetobacter sp. | reverse complement strand
AAATTCAATGTTATTGACGGTCAAACCATTATTTAGATTTTGTTTATGTATAATCACATGCTTTGTCCAAGGTCTCATTAAACTTTTAGGATTAGGACGCGCTATTGTTACCTATAGATTCTAGGAGCTTGAAGTTTTTAGGTGAGGCTGAGTGGAAACATAAGAAACACTCACCTTAATATTGTCACCAATGCAGTGAACTTTATAACATTAGAAATGCTATAGCTCTTCAAATACGTGCAGTTCAATTCAGTTCGGTTCAAGATGAAAAATAGATCCTTGGTGACTTAGTGAATCAAACTCAACTGGATAGGGAAATTGACTCTGTCATATATCTATATAGATGGGATTATAGTACCAAACATTATCGGCAAGTCATTTCAGATCGATGAGTACATGCATTCATTCCGCCAAGAAAGAATGTGAATACTGGGAAACAAGAACGAATGTGAATATTAGGAAATATGAACAAGAATGATTTACACAGAGAAATGAATGATAAAAAATGATCAAATTCCGAGTAGCAGCCATTTGGAGAATTAGTCTGCTTATCATCGATGTTGTTTGAAAGAAACTAAAATCCATTTCATAAAATGACTGGGAGATAGACTTAGAGTCTATAAATTTTTCCAGTCAAATCAATGAGTTGCATTAATGCATAGCTGTCTTAAATAAATTACAAGAAATAGGTCGATCCTATATATATTGAAGTTATAGCTTAAATTTTAGTAACTTAGGCTAATTGTAACTTTAAAGTATTTATGTACCAAAGGCATGCTAATTTGAGCACTATTCCCCCCTAATTTTCTGAAAAGCCGATTATCCAAGTGCTTGGAAAATCGGCTTAGTACAATTCAGAGTCAGATTTTAACTTAAAATCTATAGCCAATTTTCATCATATAACCAATTGCATAGTTATCATCAAAATCCGCAACTTTTAGTACTGGCCCCGCTTTATGGTCTGGCACGACGTAATTTGCAGTCACAATATCCACATCATCTAAATTAAAGTAATTGACAGCACCCATAATAAAATAATTGCTTTGTGGAGAATACTGGAACCCCAAACCTGTACTCCAGAAACCATTGACTGGTCCCATGCTTGGAATTGGAGAACCTACGCCAGAATCCCAACCAGCAAGCAACATACCTGTCCACTTCTCTGTAAACTTATGGGCAATACCAGCATTTAAACTATATTGATCTTCATAATATTCAATCATGTTATAGCCTCGCGGGTCACCCCACGAACCTGTGACCAAGTGTGAGAGCTTACCAAATTGATCTGGACGTACTGTAATATCAGACCAATTGACCCATCTCAGATTTAAAAAGGCCAAAGTGTTTGGTGCAATACCCGATTGCAAATCAAGGTTAACTGATTGTGGCGTTGTAATTTTTGTTATACCCGATGTAGGATCAACAAAAGGACTTGCTGGATTAGCTAATGGAAGTATCTCTTTGGCAGTCGTTTCATGGTCAATTTCAGAACGATATGTCAAAGATGCGCGTAGTGCAATTTCAGGGATCTGATATGATAAACCAGCCAACCAACCTATTGCGCTATCTTCTTCAAAATCTAAAATATAACCGTTATTGGGTGCAACCGATGTCCCCCCCAGTGAAGTATAAACTTCATTGGTTTGATACACGGGTCCAGCATAAATATTCCAATTAACTGTCGGCTGATAACCCACTAAAAAAGACAAATTATGGCTTTTTACTTCAGCACCTGTAGTTATATCCGCATCACTAAAAGCAACCGTTTTACCTAATTCATATTCTGAATCCGCTCCAAAAGGCTCATCATAGAGAAGCCCCATAGAGATGTGATCTGTAACTTGGGCTTTAAAGGCAAAATTATAAAACTGGAAACTTTCACCAACTTCACCTGTATTCTCAGTCTGCTGATTCGCTCCAAATTGAGGAGTTACGGTTCCATTTACCTTCGGGACTAAACCTGAAATTGATGCTTCGACATAATTTCCAGGTTCTAAAAATGCAGCTATAGACTGACCTGAACGATCAATTGCACCTGCATAGCTCATACCTGAGTAACCCATTACAATAGCAACTGCTAATAACTTGATTTTCATAACATTTCCTTGTTTAAAAATATTTTTTATTTTTGACTAATTACGCAATTGAATTAGACAGTTTAACCTTCGTTTGAGTTGCTATCTTTGCATCTCAAACATTAGATATTTGATTTCTTAGAAATCATTTCCCCTTAAAAATTCATTGTTCATATCAAGCAGCGCTCTCGCTGTTTCAAATTCAAACTCGTCATTTATGCTCTATGCACTTTTAGAGATTGTATTAAAATCAATTTGAGCGCTCCTATAACCCAAGCCCTTAAACCAACGTTCCTGTAAAATTAGAACGTCCAAATGGACCAAGTTTACATTTGCCAGATAAATTACCGGTCTCATCCATTTCAGCTTCAAAAACCAGTGAAAGCGGAACGGGTTTTTTCATTTTCCCTGTCCATTTTAGTTTCTGACCATCTACTGTCCCATCCACAAGTTCCATTGGGCCATGTTCGCCATCAAAGTGACCCACCAACGTATTTCCTTCTTGTCTCATCGTGAGTACAGGCTTTTGATCGCCCATTGGCGTTTTGATAACCATGTTCCATTTGCCATTAATTGACATCATTGTTCTCCTTGAACGTTTTTGCTTGTTTTAAATTTCATTCCAAAGCTTAGGAATATTGACCGATGTTGCACTAATAGTTTTTTGAAGAAGTATTTTGAAATCACTCACTTCAGTCTCAGAAAAATGAACTAAGACGTTTCTTTCAAGTGAAGCAATGCTCGAAGCCAATTCCACAAAAAGCTTACGGCCAGCTTCAGTTAATATATATTCATCCGAATTCAACATGGCTGAAATGTGTCCAGTCTGCTGAATCTCATTTAAATCCATTTGTTCTACAGAATGTTTCATGAAGTTCAGTTTTTCATTTATTTGCGCTAATGAAAGTCCGCCATTCATACTTAATGCGCCAAGAATGAACATATGCTTTTCGTTCATCTCACGTGTCTGCATAATTTCTTGGGCTTGATAGGCCATTTGAAAGTGCGCTCTGGCAAGCAGGAACGAAAAAAAAGAATCTGAAATTCGTCCAGTATCCGTATTCACAACGTCTTCTGATTCAATCTGTTTAGGTTTGGGTCTTGAGTCAGCATAAGAACCTGCATGGAAAAGCAGCGGTGAACGTGGCGCGCTTTCAAAAGCCACGACTTCCCCGACAAAGATAATGTGATCACCGCCTTCGTATTGATGCTGGGTTTTACACTCAAAACGCGCCATACAGGCAGGCAGTAATGGAGAGCCTAATTGACCTTGTTCCCAATTTACGCCAGCAAATTTATCAGTCCCTGAACGAGAGAATTGATTTGAAAGTTCGGCCTGACGATTACACAAGATATGTATCGCAAAATGTCCTGATTTTTGAAAAGAGGCTAATGCATTGGATTTTTTACCCAATGACCAAAGTACAAGCGGTGGATCAAGCGAAACTGAATTAAAGCTGCTTGCAGTAATGCCTACAGGTGCTTGTTCGTCATTTAAAGTTGTAACTATCGTGACACCTGTGGCGAACGAACCCAACGCGTTACGAAATTCACGCGGATCAAAATTGGACATTTTTAACTCCATCATTCTACGAATAGAATATTGTTTGTTTAAACAAATGAATTTGAATGCCCGACAAATTCCAATGGTTACTTTTTAAAATCTTATGCTGTCTATTATTTTTACAAATCAATCTTATAACTTTATATTGCCGACAAACGCTGAACTTCATTCTCAATAAACGCTAAAATATTTCTGAGATAAATATCAATATCAACATCATTGTCTTCAATTTTAGAGGCTACATAGAGTCCATCCAATAATTGAATTACCATCGCACTCACTCTCTGGGCATTAAGAGAAACAATATCCGGTGGTAAGTTTTTTACATTTGACTTGATCATTTTTTCAACCATTTCACGACATCGTGCGCGAATATCTTTCGCAACTATAATCACGTCATTACTACTGGCATTAGACTCAACAGCAACCGCCAAAAATAATCTTAAAAAATCAGGTCCTCGACCAAAATTTTCAAACATGATCGGGAGAATTTCTTCTGTATTCATCAATTTTCCATTTTCAAAATGGAAAGAAAAACTCAATGAATTTAAAAATTGCTCCCCTGTTATTTTCAAAACTTCAGAAAATAACTTTTCCTTCGTTTCAAAAGCCCAATAAATTGAACCTGACAGAACTTTTGCTCGTTTCGCTATCTTAGAAATAGAAGCACTTGAGTAACCTTCTTCTGTAAAACAACTGTACGCTGCAGCGAGTATTTTTTCGCGTGTGCCAGAATTGACAGTTTTCACTTGAATTTGGTTACTCATTAATTCTATTTCCTATTTAGTTAGGGCGAACCCTCCACAACGACAGGGTTTACCAAAGTTCCAATACCTTGAATTTCAATTTTCATCGGAGCTGAATGTTTTGTAATATCCCAATGCGTTAACAATGGAAACTTTCCGCCCTCAACAGCTTTCATTGCGGTGCCCATATGCACCACATCACCCGGCTCTAGTGTCATATATTTAGAAAGATGTGCAAGCACTTTTTCAACTTTAAAGGTCAATTGCGCTGTAGAATCTTGAAATACCAATTCATCGCCAAGATAAGAATTAATCGTTAAATGATTTGGATCTTGGACTTCATCTTTCGTCACAATCCATGGACCCATCGGGCCAAAGCCATCTGCCCCTTTAGACAGTGCATGATAGGTCAAATAAATTGAGCGTTTATGATCTTCATCACGATTATTGCGCCAATTTTGCAAGTCAAGATATGCACCTGATGCCTCTTTCGGAACAATCAGCTCTAAGCTGTCTCGCTCTTTTAAACCAGGAGAAGTAATGTCATTGATTATGGAATAACCAAACACATAGTCGAGTGCATTCTTTTCAGAAATATGGCGTGCTTTTTTACCAATAATCACCGCTAGTTCAGGCTCAGGATGTGTAATTCCATAGTCTTTATTTACCTGAACTTCAGCATTATGCGCTAATAAAGAAGTGTTTGGCTTAATGAAAAAAGCAGGTGTTTCTGATGGGCGATATGCAATCTTTTGCGCCATTAAATTATTTAGTGCCACACCCACTACCTTGCCAGGCTTTCGAAGCGGTGGTAGCCACTCAACTTCTGTAGGATCAATAATTAATTTTGCCTCACCGCTACTCGCAATCCATGTATCTAGATCTTTAGCGGCTTCATCCAGTACTTCTAACAGTTCACACAAATCATGAGGTGCTTGACTGCCAAGTTGCACTTTCAAATCAAGAATCTTACCGTCATCTTGGTATACACCGTATGAACGTAAACTCTTATAAACATAACTGCATAATTTCATATTTTTATCCTTAAAATATATTGACTTAAAGTAAGCCTTCCGCCAAATCCAGCTCCATGAGTTGACGGCCAAAAAGCTGACATGCCACATCATAATCAGAGTAAGCATGTGATCCAGCCATGTTCACATCACGCCATAACCGTTGCATTTCACTGGTGAGCTGCCATGCACCACCACCAGAAGCTGTAAATAAGCGATTTACTGCCTCGATTGCTTGCTTAGTTACATAAGCTTGATTGGTACGCCACATACCTGATTCATCATTTTCAGGCATTTCACCTGTACGGCTGCGAGAAGCAATTTCTTTCCAGTCCTGTACAAGGCTGAGATAAGCTGCGCGAACTTGATGTGCGGATTCTGCTAAGCGCATATATGATGGCGCATTGTCTACAACTTTAGTTCCTGTATAGGCGCGCACGCGGCCTGCTAACCGCTCTTGATAAACATCGAGCGCACGCATTGCAATGCCAACGGCTACTGCTGAAAAACCAAAAGAGAAATACGTCATGAAAGGTGATTTAAAGATGCCGCCATCATACAAACCAAAGCCTGATGACTGCCCGAAATTCATGCCGAAAGCCGATTCAACACGATGCTCAGGGATGAACACATCTTTAAGGATTAAAGATTTTGAACCCGTACCACAAAGCCCCGAAACATGCCAATCATCAACAATTTCATAATCTTGACGCGGTACAATCGTGAAATGTGGTAAATCCTCAATACCCGTTGCCTCATCATGGCGCTTGATGCCTAAGATTGCCCATTTACCATGGTCGCAGCCACTAGAAAAACTGAAACGTCCAGAAAGTCGGATACCACCTTCAACATTTTCCGCTTTATGAATAGGCGCAACTGAAGATGAAACCAATGTAGTCGGATCTTCTCCCCAAACCTCATCCTGAACCTGCTTAGACATTAAGGCCAAGCCATGATTATGCTGCGCTAAAAGTCCTGCAACCCAAGCAGTAGATGCACATGCACCTGCAATATCAGTAATAATTGGACAGTATTCTTCTGGACTCAGTTCATAACCACCATAAACTGCGGGCTGTAATGCACGAGTAAATCCACTCTCCACCAATAACTTAATATTCTCATCTGGAACTTTACGGTCTTTTTCTGTTTGATTCGCATTAGCCGCAATAATGGGTAGAACCTTGGCAACGCGTTCGCGCATTTCTAAACCACGCTGACGCTGTGCTTCAATAATTGGTACAAACTCATGTGGAGCTTGAAAAATTCGGTCACGTATTGTTGTCATTTAAACATTCCTTTTGTATTGTTTTAATCTTGCTTGGTCAATCAATCAAGATGTGTTGTAAAAAATATATAATTAAATCTATAACTTATTCGGCAAAGCTGAAAGGAATAGTGAATACACCTAGTACTTTTGCAATCTGATGCGGTGTGTTTGTTGTGACTTTAACGGACATACCTTCTTTGCCGTTATCAAGAACTTCAAGTTTTGCAGTTAAATCTGCTGCTAAAATGGCCTCTTCATAGACACGCTGAATCGCTTTTTGACGTAGCGGGGGTTTAAACAATTTGCCAATCGCGGTCACTGGTAGCGCTGGCATCACCTCTACATATGCGGGCGAAGCGCCCTTTTCAACGATGCGATCCCTTACCCAATCCCGAAGTTCAGTGCCTGTCACTGTTGCACCATCGACTAAATCGACATATGCGCAAGGAAGTTCTCCTGCATAACCATCAGGTTGTCCAATCGCTGCGGCATTTTTCACTGCTGGATGCTGCGCCAAAGCATTTTCAATCATAGACGGATCGATGTTGTGACCGCCGCGAATAATTAAATCTTTGCTGCGTCCTGTTAACCAGATATATCCGGCCTGATCAATTCTTGCAAGATCACCCGTATTAAACCAACCATCCACAAACTCACTGCCATCAGCACCTAAATAGCCCGGGAAAACATTTGGTCCTTTGATTAAAAGTTGCCCCACTTCATCAGTGTCACAGTCACGGAGCCATTCGCCATCTGTACTCATATCAGCGCATTTTAATTGTTGATATGGAATTCGCAGTCCAATTGAGCCTATTCGTCTCTCTCCATGAATTGGATTCATGGTCGAAACGACTGTACCTTCTGTTAAACCATAAGCTTCAAGCAGTTGAACACCTGTATATTCATAGACGCGTTTGAATAAATCAGGTGCTAATGGTGCAGCACCGCTGACAGCAATTGACAAACTTGAAATATCACAATCTTCTTTTGGCACCTGAATCATCGCACCATACACTGTAGGTACAGCACTTATTGCCGTGGCTTTATATTTAGAAATAATTTTCCAAATATTCGGTAAAACTGTCGGTGTTCTAAAACCCGCTGGTGTGACATGCAGTAAAGTACCACCTGCATAAAAAGTGCTGAGCCCTGTACCAATTACCGCATTGACATGAAATAAAGGTAACCCGATAAAGAACTTAGTTGCTGGTGTCGTTTGAGTGATAAGGCTAATACAAAACGCTGTGTACACTTCATTTTCATGTGTATGAGGCGCTAGCTTTGGTGTTCCTGTTGTACCGCCAGTATGAAAAAAAGAAGCAATATCAGATGCTTTGAATATCCTATTTGAATTTAATGTAACGCCTTCATGCTGGTCTCTTGCATTGCGGTAATCAAGCACTTTTTTTCCATTAACAGTTGCTGATGGAAGATCCGCATTTGCATTTCCACCAAAATATACTGATGGGTCAACAACCAAAATGGTTTCAACACTGGGAATTAAATCTGCGGCCTTAAGTATTGGCGTCAGATAATCGGCTGTCTCAGTTTTAGCCAAAGTGACAATGACTTTAGTTTTCGCTACGGTCATTAGCTTTACTAAAGTTGCCCCGTCTAAAAGCGGATTTAAAGCATTTACTATACCAGCCGCCTCACCGCCCCAGATTATTTCATGGGTTTCAGGCAAATTCGGTAAAATATAAGAAATGACATCTGTGCTCTTCACGCCAAGTGAATGGAACAAATTCGCAGCTTGTGTCACTCGCTGAAATAAAGAACTATAACTAATCTCAATCGGTTGCTCTTCTGCATCCCCTTTGAATAAAAACTCAATCGCATTGTGATTCGCATATTTTTCAGCACTATTCTTTAAAATTTCATAAGTGCTGTTAAATGGACAGTGCTGACGCCAGTCCTGTTTTTCAATTTCAATGATATCCTGCATTGAAACCACATTTTTATTTACCGACATCATGATATCCTTATTCTGTACTGTGCAATAATTTTAAAATTGCAGCCAAAACTCTGAATTACCTTACTTTTTACATTTTGAATTCTAATATAATTATTTAGGAGAAAATCCCAAATCTAAGCTCTAAAAAGGCGCTCAACAACACTAGACTACAGATAGTAAAAGCAATTAAATTCGCTTCCAGCGTAATATTCATACCCACAATTTTTGTTTTAATTGGTGGATATCCGTTTTCATCAAATGATTTACCGCCATAAATAGGCATCGATAAATAAGCACCAAAGAAACCTGCGTAAACAATTGCATTGAGAAGTGCGACTAAATAAAGATGTTGCTTACTCAACTCTGGGAAAAACCATAGTAAATAAAAGCTAAGTACGCCAATCGCTCCATAAGACAAACACTGCCATACAACATGAAACCGTGCATGTCCCGTCCATGTTGGATTGGTTGCATGTGTCTTATTAAAGTCTGCAAAAAGTGGAATGATTGAACATCCAAATACTGATATCGTCAGTAATATTTTGACCAGCGAATATGAATCCGTCATATTTCCCATTGTTATCCCTTCTCATTCTTATATCTATTAAGACTTCGCCTTCTTGAAAGACACTTATTGTTTTTCCGCTAAATTAGGTACGTGTCCAAACACAGGTTCTATGACACGTGACTTAAAACGCCATAGTCCATTTTCATCACGGACATATTCATCGATATAGTCTGCAATCATATGAATTTCTGCAGGATGCGGACCTTTACCATCAAATGCGAAAAGTGTGAGCACACAACAAGCGCTCACTGAATTATCTGATTCGTTTAATATCACTGGATTTGAAAATAGATGTCTAGATGTTCTTAAACCGCGTGCTTTACGCATCTGGTAAAAGTTGTTAATTTGCTCACGTCCAACTGCCTGCATTGCACCCAAACCATAGATACCATCTTCGGTAAATAGTTCAGCGACCCCATCTCCATCTTGATGGTCAATGAGCCAAGCAAAACGAGCATTGAGCTCCAATATTTGCGTGTAAGTATTCATATTTTTTCCATGTTTTTTAACGAACATTTACAATGTATTTTTTCTACTTAATGACCCTTTCCCTAGTCATTTCAAATCAGAATTTAAGTTGATTGATAAACAACTTAAATTCATCTGTCCAATAAATATACATATTCTTGGTTGGTCATTCAAGTAATTATTTAAAAAAATTTCAATTATTATATTTGTTTTTAATCAACACCTTATAAAGATAAAAAAAGGCTTGAATTTTAAAAAATTCAAAACACCCCAAATAGTGGACAAACTATAAACAATATTCTGGCAGGTCATAGGACGCTAAAGAGGGTTTTTACGAAATAATTTAAGCAAATCAAAGTAAAAATTACGATGACTCTGACTGAAGCAATACTGCGTTTCCTTAAGATTCAAATAAAACATCTGTTGGATAATTCTATTAAATTTAATTAGACGTTTTTTTGCATAACTCCGAATGATTCGATACCGTTAATATGCCGATCTCCACACGCACATTGATCATCACCATGATTCACTCTAAGGTGTTTATTATAACCGATCAACTAAGCCATTATATCCACGCCAACTATCCCTATTGGTCACTGAGTCAAGCTCTATATGTCCTCTGATAATGACTTGTAGCATAGCTTTAGAACAATCAGGCACTATTGTATAAAGATAACTTCACGCTTCAGCAGTCCAAATACGATAATTTTACCTTAAGCTCTACGACCTCTTTTACCTATTACTTGTGGAGTAACAAAGTAAAACTCATCCAGTTCAACGACACCGCAAAAAATGAAATTTTTTCACATTTATATGCTATTTTTTACGACCTCTAATGAAAGTAGAGTTGATTGAACGGAGAGTAATATTGGATCGTTAAGCTGTATCAGTTGCAGTGAAATCCATGGTAAAAAATCGAATAATCTGGCTGAATTTCGCTTCATTAATTTTTAAACAGAAGTAATACCTATTTTTATGTTTCATATTAAAAAGTGACTAAATATCTTGTATATGTTTACTTCCTAAGCCCCTGTATTATTTCTTCATTTCCTATTGGTGAAATTACCAGATAACGTTAAGAAAACCATATGTATTAACTATTAAAGTAAGGTTATTGATCCACATTACTTGTGTAGAATGTTCATTATAGCAATGAGAATTTTATGATTTCATTCCGTGTACGTACCATCAAAGTAACTTTGATGGTACGAATATTACTGTTTAAGCAGCACCCTGCTATCAGTAATCAACTCAACGCCTGTAAGCGCTTTAATCTGTTCCAAAGTCACATCTTTTGCTAGCTCAATTAATTTGATTCCTTCAGCTGTAATATCCATTACACCTAGGTCTGTGATGATACGATTGACAACGCCTTTTCCTGTTAATGGAAGAGTACAGTTTCTAAGAATCTTCATGTTGCCATCCTTAGCATGGTGTTCCATTAATACAACGACCTTTTGAACGCCAGCAACTAAATCCATTGCACCGCCCATACCTTTAACCTTCTTGCCCGGAATCATCCAGTTAGCAAGATCACCTTGTTCAGATACTTCCATAGCACCTAGAATAGCAATGTTTACGTGTCCACCACGGATCATGGCAAAAGATTCAGAGCTCGAGAAAAAGGATGCCCCTTTACGGGCAGTGACCGTTTGTTTACCTGCATTAATCAAGTCTGCATCTACAGTTTCGGCCGTTGGGAATTCACCAATACCGAGTAAACCATTTTCAGACTGTAGCCAGACATTGATATTTTCAGGAATATAGTTGGCAACCAGTGTCGGTAAACCAATGCCTAAATTTACGTAGAAACCATCTTCAAGTTCAAGCGCGGCACGTTGCGCCATTTCATTGCGTGTCCAAGCCATAATTTATGCCTCCTCCGCTTTTAACGTCATTTGTTCAATACGCTTTTCAGGCGTTGTATTCAACACAATCCGATTGACATAAATACCAGGCAAATGAATATCATCTGGATCAATTTCACCAATTTCAACCACTTGCTCCACTTCAACAACCGTGAATTTTCCCGCAACAGCACATTCAGGGTTAAAGTTACGGGCAGTTTTACGAAACACTAAATTACCGGCTTTATCCGCTTTATAAGCTTTTACCAATGCAACGTCAGCAGTTAAAGTTTCTTCTAAGATGTATTCTTTACCATCAAAAATACGACTTTCTTTGCCTTCAGCAATGAGCGTGCCCACACCAGTTTGCGTATAGAAGGCAGGAATACCAGCACCGCCTGAACGTAGTTTTTCAGCAAGTGTGCCTTGAGGAGTCAATTCCACTTCAAGTTCACCACTTAAGTATTGGCGTTCAAACTCTTTGTTTTCACCCACATAAGATGAAATCATTTTTTTGATTTGCTTGGTTTGTAGCAATTTTCCCAAACCAAAATCATCTACACCTGCATTGTTCGAAATACAGGTTAGGTTTTTAACGCCTGTGTCTTTCAACGCTTCAATTAAAGCTTCTGGGATACCGCATAAACCAAAACCGCCTACAGCAAGGGTTTGACCATCGGCAACGATACCATCAAGTGCATCGAGTGCACTTGCGACCAATTTATTCACGTGTTTAATCCTTTAAATCAGTGATCAACTTTTGCCGAAGCTGAATTGTTTTCCAATTCATCAGCATGTAAGAAATGTGTGTGATGTGGGGCACGTTTGGTCTTTGACCACTCTTGCAACATCTCATATTTCATTTCTTCAGTAATTCGGGCAATTTTTTCAGCTGCTTTTTCATCGTCATACGCCAGCTCTAAACGATGACCATTAGGATCGAAGAAGTAAATTGAATGGAAAATGCCGTGATTGGTAATGCCCAAAACATCGACACCATTGGCTTCTAAATGTGCTTTGGCTTCAATTAAAGCTGCGCGATCTTTCACTTTAAGCGCGATGTGTTGAACCCATTTTGGCGTGTTTTCATCACGACCCATTTCAGGTTGTGTTGGCAGTTCAAAGAATGCCAAAACGTTGCCTTGACCTGCATTTAGGAATAAATGCATATACGGATCAAAGGCTTTAGTTGATGGCACATAGTCTTCAGCAAATGCCAAAATGAAATCCATGTTGAGGTTCTTTTTGTACCACTCCACCGTTTCTTTCGCATCTTTACAGCGATACGCAACGTGGTGAATTTTCTCAATTTGTATAGCCATATGAATGTCCTTATCTTGAATTATGCAGCTTCTTGCTGGGCTTCTGGTACAGCATTTTGGAATGCTACTAAGGTGTTGCAATGTTGATAAATCGACGTAATTTTTGGATATACCGATAAATCAATATTAAAACGTAAAGCGTTATAGACTTGTGGAATCAGGCAACAATCAGCAATAGTTACCTGTTCACCAAAGCAGAATTTTCCATTTGAATCAGCCAATAAGGCTTCTAATGCTTTAAAGCCTGTCTCTACCCAATGCTTATACCAAGTGGTCTTTTGCTCATCAGTTACTTGTAATGTGCCTGTGAGATATTGCAATACACGCAGGTTATTCAGCGGGTGAATATCGCATGCAATGGCAAGACTAAAGGCACGAACCAAAGCACGTTGCTGTGCATCCTGTGGCAATAAAGCTAGATCAGGATGTTGCTCCTCTAAATATTCAAGAATACTTAAGGATTGACCTAATTTGAAATCATCTTCAATCCAACTCGGTACAAGCTCAGATGGATTCACGGCTTTATAAGCATCGCTGTGTTGCTCGCCACCGTTATTGACCAGATGTACAGGGATAAGCTCTGCATTTAAGCCTTTTAAGTTCAGTGCAATACGAACACGGTATGCAGCAGAGCTTCGGAAATAGGTATACAGTTGCATTTGATTAATCCTAAAAATTATTGGAAATCAAATTGAACTGCAGGCAAAATTTTACCTGTCACTTCACCAAAGCCGATACGTAAACCATCCTTTTCACAATGACCTTTCATAATGAGTATGTCACCATCTTGCATGAAGGTACGTTGTTCACCATTAGAAAGTGTCAGTGGTTTGGTTGCGTTCCAAGTGATTTCAAGCAATGAACCATATGAGTTTGGTGTAGGACCGGAAATTGTGCCTGAACCCATCAAATCACCGACTTGGACGTTACAACCTGCAATGGTGTGATGCGCCAGTTGCTGTGCCATTGACCAGTACATGTATTTGAAATTGGTTTCACAAATCACATCAGCTTGTTCAGCGTTTTCAGCTTGGATTTCAACTGAAAGATTGATGTCATAGCTATTGGCAGTGTGGTCTTCACGTAAGTACGCCAGTGGTTGAGGTTCTTGAACGGGTGAACTTGTTTTAAATGGCTCAAGTGCTTCTAACGTCACAATCCACGGTGAAATTGAAGATGCAAATGTTTTTGCATTGAACGGACCCAGTGGCACGTATTCCCATTGTTGTAAGTCACGTGCAGACCAGTCATTGAACAGCACCATACCAAAGATATGATCCCATGCATTTTCAATTAAAATTGGCTCACCCAATTTATTGGGTTTGCCGATGATGAAACCTGTTTCTAATTCGAAATCGAGTTTACGACATGCAGAGAATTGAGGACGCTCTTCATCTGGTAGCTTGATTTGACCTGAAGGACGTACGATATCTGTACCGCTAACAATTACAGAACTGGCACGGCCGTTATAACCGACAGGAAGTTCAGACCAGTTTGCAAGAAGTGCATTTTTAGGGTCACGGAACATGCAACCAACATTGGTTGCGTGTTCTTTAGATGAATAGAAATCGGTATAACCTGGAATATGAACAGGAAGGTGTAGCGTGATGTCTGCTTGCTTAAAGAAGACTTGCTCACGAAGTGCTGCATTGTCACGTAATTCAGCATTGTCTGCTGAAAGTAAGCTTTGTAACTCCGCTCGAACTTTCGACCAGTTTGCCTTACCTGAATCAATAAACTTATTCAACGTGGCTTGATTGAAAAAGGTTTCACCTGATTGCAGGACAAAATAACCATGTGCCTCTAAAGCAGCAAGGTCAACCACCCATTCACCCAATGCCACACCAACACGACGCTCGTCATCTGTTGACGTACTGAAGACACCATAAGGTAAGTTCTGAATTGGGAAATCTGAGTTAGAATTTACTTCAATAAATGAATTTAAGACTTTTTTAATTTCCATATTTTACAAATCCACTTGGTTTTTTTAAAAAAATTTTGCATTTAGATAATTTTCGCCTACATGAAATAAATTTAATTATATTTAAAACAATTAGATATAAATTTAAATATTTTTTTCATCTAGTATATGTAGATATTACCCGAAAACAATAATTACGCAATAAGAAATTAAATTATGTTTTTCGTAATTTTTTCATTTATGATTCAATTTATCTATTGGGATGACATTTTGAATAATTAGTACATTTAGCTAGATAATTGAGTTCAAAAATAAGCTATGCTTTGAATTTGCATTCAAAGTAATCCAAGCAATAAATGGGCAGTTTTTTAACATTACAATCATAATTAATTATAACTTTACTGACTGAATTGTTAATTTCTTTTAAGGATTTGAAAGTAATGTCTTTTAAATCTTATTATCATACTAAATGTAACCAATTAAATTTATGGCAACTAAAAAATGAGTGATGTGATCTTGAAGAGACAGCAGAAAGTGCAAGCAGCTGAGCTCAGTACTGATATTTTAAAAGGTTTAGCAGATTTAGCTCCTTCTACAACCTTAAGTGGGTTATCGGAACATTTAGACATTCCTGCAAGCAAATTACATCGTTATTTACAGGCTTTGATAGCGAATGGTTTTGCTGAGCAAGATCCTGAAAATAATCAATATAAATTAGGGCCAACGGTTCTATATGTTGCAGCTGCTGCCTTAGGAAGCTTGGATGTCATTAAAATTGCTAAGCCATATATACGGCAGTTGTCATTAGACTTAAAAGAATCATGTTTTCTTGCTATATGGGGAAATAAAGGTCCCACAGTCATCCATGTTGAAGAATCAGTAAAAGCATTCACTATGGTAACCAAAGTTGGATCAGTATTGCCTTTACTAGAGTCTTCTACAGGTCAAGTTTTTTGTTCGTATATACCAGAGGATGAATTAAAAAAAACACATGGTATCGATAACTTGGGAAAAATTCGCTCTAAAGTACTTAGGATTAAAGAACATAAAGTGAATAGTATTCATGGCAAGATTATGCAAGGAGTGAATGCGCTATCAGCCCCAATTTTTGATATTCATGATCGTATTGTGGGTGTGGTCACAGTGATCGGGATGACTGATAATTTTGATGCAGATATTGAGGGTGAATCCGCTAAAATTTTAAAAAATTATGCCCGTGAGATTAGTTATAAATTGGGCTGTAATTGGGATAATGTTTAAAATGGGATTGAGTAAAACAGAAGGCAGATCATTAAATCTACTTTCTGTTTTACAACTAGTTTATAACAATTCATGAGCTGCATGCTTGGCTGCAATGTAGCCAAAGGTTAGACCGGGACCAAGCGTAATACCGGGGCCAGGATAATGCCCCCCCATAATTGAATTCATATCATTTCCAACAGCATATAATCCCTGAATGACAGTTTTATCTTGCTCAAGCACGCGAGCGAATTCATCTGTGACTAGACCAGCAGAAGTGCCAATATCACCTGGGAATATTTCAACCGCATAATAGGGTGATTGTTCAACAGGTGCTAAACATGGGTGTGTTGGGTGGTTTGCATCACCTAAATAAGTGTTGTAAATATTCCCACCTTTGTTAAATAGGGTATCAGTTCCAGACTGCGCATCCTCGTTATATTTATTTAAAGTTTGCACCAGTATATTTTCATCAATGCTTAAGGCTGTCGCAAATTCTGCAATTGAATGTGCACGAATTAAATAATTTTCTTTCAAAAATACATTTAACTCTTGCGCACTCGGGTTAGGTCGTACTAGCCCTAGACCATATTTGGTAAGAGCATGATGATCGCAAATAATCCAACCTGGTACGGCATTATTTTTATATTGCGCAGCACCGCACTCATGATAAGAACTCGCTTCATTTACGAATCGTTGACCCTCAGCATTGAGCATAATAATGCCAGGTTTATATCGATCTAACATTAAATGTGGAAAGTTGGCCGTTGTGCCATCTTTACGTTTACGCTGCGAAATAGGGGAATAAAATGCATTATTGACATTTTCCCCCATAACACCGCCAATATTTTGTCCTGCTTGAATACCATCACCTGTATTTAATGGATTAGCGGCTGACCAAAGTTCTGTTGGAGATGGTAAATATTGTTTTCTCATACTTAAGTTGTTGGGAAAACCACCTGTTGCAAGTACAACCCCTTTTTTGGAATGATATTCGATGGTTTTTCCATGTTGATGACATCTTGTACCCACTACATCGCCATTAGGATTCTGAATCAATTCACTTAGTACAGTTTCCGTATGGATTTCAACATTTAAATCCAACATACTTTTATATAAGCGTGCAGCTAATGCATTGCCTAGTACAAGCCGAGTGCCACGAGAATAACCTCTTAAGCGATCAAGACCATAACGCATGAGCATTTTTACTGCATGCATAAAACCATCAATACTTGTTTTAGCTCTTAACAGTAGGTCAATATCCATTTTATTGACCATCATGCCATCAAAGACCAAAAACTCAGGTAATGGGGCTTTGAGGTTTTCAAAATTTTTTCCTAATAATCGACCATCAAATTCCAAAGGATCTAATGCACGACCACCAGTGCCAGCACCGACATAGTCAGGCAAGTAATCAGGAGAATACAGGCGACCTGAAAATTTAACTTCAGTATGTTCTTCAAGGTACTTCAGCATGATGGGACCATGCTTTAAAAATTGATCTCTAAGTTTTTGTGGTGCATCATCGCCGATAACATTATCTAAATAGAGTTTTGCTTGTTCTAACGTATCTTTGATACCCAATGCCTTGGCTTGATGGTTGAGTGGAATCCAAGTTCCACCACCAGATAAAGCCGTTGTTCCGCCAATTTTGTCTGATTTTTCAATTAAGATGACGTTTAGCCCAGACAGTTTGGCAGTGATGGCGGCGCACATCCCTGCGGCGCCACTGCCAATCACTAATAAATCAACGTTGTGACTCATTTTACCAATCCTAACGATGGATGTACTTGTGCAAAGTTGACAGGTTCAAGTAAATAAATATCAGAGCGGCCTAATAGATATTTGCCTAATTCTTTTTGTTGAGCTTTTAGAGCGGTTTGTATGGTTTCATCTTCCCAATATGCCTTCCAACCTTGAAGGCGTGTTGCAAAGTCTGGCCAGCTGATGAAACTTACAATGCCTGGCATGTTCATCCCACTTTGCGGTACAAAACTCGCTAAAATTTCTCCACCATGTTTTTTTAAGGTTGGAAACACAATATGCTCTAAATAGTCTTGTGCTGCTTTAGGTTGACCATTGGCAATCGGTTGTACAATCAAATCATGTAATGCACCAATTTTTGGATTACCATATTTTTCAACATGGTTTAACCAAGAAATAGCAGGTGATAATAAATGAATATCATAAAACTCAACGAGTTCTGTACCAGCATTCGTTTCTGCACGTAATGCCCACCAATCTGGGTCTGTATAGAATCCACCCCAGTTAGCTTCACGTTCTGCATTGTCTTTCCATGCCATCAAATAAATAAACGTAGAACACTGTGGACCAGCGAGTACATTCCAACGACCAACCACATTAATGCCGTGCTTATCGAGTAATGGTGGTAAGCCATCGCGCATGCGTGCTTCGATGTCTTTAGTGCGGCCTTTTTCAATGTAGTAAAATCTTAATTCATATTGCATATGTTAAATCTCATTAAAAGCTGAAGAAATATAATTGGATGTGCTCCATCCACCATCAACGACTAAAGTATGTCCATTAATAAAGCCAGCTTTATCAGAACATAGAAAATAAATTGCATTGGCAATGTCTTCAGGTGTACCCACACGTTGAAACGGTGTGGTTTCTACCATCAATTTTTGGAATTGTTTGTCATTATCAATACGGTCGGCTGTAAGAGGCGTTTTAATAATGCCTGGTGCTATCGCATTGACGCGGATGCCTTTAGGACCTAAGTCCGTTGCCATTTGTTTGGTTAATCCCATCACAGCTGCTTTGGTTGCTGCATAAGGTGCAGTTCCTGGAAAACCAAGTAAGCCAAAAATAGAACCTAAATTAATAATGACGCCACGACCTGATTTAAGATGTGGGATTGCTGCTTTGGATAAACGAAAGACGCTGCGCAAATTCAGATCGGTATAGCGGTCCCAATCTAGGTCAGAGGTGTCAACCAAACTTTTTGATTTGCCAATACCCGCATTGTTAATGACGAAATCGAGTGAACCAAATTTTGCGATTGCAGTATTTACTGCATCATTTGGAGCATCTTCACTAGTAATGTCTTGGACAAGATAATGTATTTTTTCTTTATCTATAGCTTCTGCAATTGTGTTCTTTAAAGCATCTTCATTTAAATCTGTTATAAGAACATTGATGCCATTTTTAACAAATTCAAGTGCTGTGGCACGTCCAAGTCCCTGGCCAGCACCTGTGATAATAGCTGTGGAGCTCTGCGTCATGCTGACATCCTATTAAAATAAAAAAGGCAATATGAAAAAGAGGAGGACATATTGCCAAAAACGTTGTTAAGCGCTACTACCGCCTAAAGATTTACCACCATCTACAAATAGAACTTGACCCGTAATAAAGCCTGTTTGTGCACTGCTAAAGAAAGAAACTGCATTGGCAATATCATCGGTTGTCCCAGCTTTACCTGTCGGTTGTAAATTCACTTGGGCTTGCAAACGCTCTGGTGTTAACGATTTTAAGATGGGTGTATCAATCAAACCTGGTGCAATGGCATTGACCATAATTTCGCGTGGTGCAAGCTCCATTGCGGCTGCACGTGTGTAACCTACAACAGCTGCTTTTGATGCAACATAATGAATATGATTTTTTGCACCTAAGTAAGCACGAGATGCAATAATGACAATGCGTGAATTATTGGGCATTCTGCGTACGGCTAATTGGGTTAGGTTATGTACAGCAATGGTATTGATGTCAAACATCCGGCGGAAATCATCAGCATTTGCTTGATCGAATGGACGTTCGTCAAAAATACCCGCATTATTTACTAATGCATTTAATGGCGGCAATTCATCAATTAATTTAGCCAATGCATGCTCATCACATAAATCAACAAGATAACCGGTGATGTCTAAACCTTGTGCTTGTAAATCAGTAGTGACTTTTTCAACCAGTGCTGCATCACGATCTAAGAAAAAAACAGTAAAACCATCTTTAGCTAAACGTTGTACGGTCGCCAAGCCCATACCACTGGCACCTCCAGTCACTAATGCATATTTCTTTTCCATGAATATTTCCCTTTAATTTTGTGTTACTGCATACGATAGCCGCCATTTACATCGATCATTGACCCTGTGATGTAGGCAGCTTGTTCTGAAATTAAAAATTGGATTGCAGATGCAATATCTTCAACTTGTCCTAGGCGTTGTAGCGGAATATTGGCAGCGGCAGCTTCTGCTTGACCTTCTTGAGTCATGGAAATTCTTAGCATAGCCGTATCAATAAGCCCTGGTGCAATACCATTTACGGTAATTTGATGCTCGGCAACTTCACGTGCTAAAGCTTTGGTATAACCCAATACAGCAGCTTTACTTGAAATATATGCAGAACTTGAGCGATATCCACCAAGCTGTGCTGCACAAGATGAGAAAGTAACTACACGTCCATGTGGAACAGGCTTTTTAATACGGGCACGGACAAACTCACGCGTACACAGGAATGTCCCGCGTGTATTAATTGCATGAGTCAGTTCCCATTCAGATAATTCCGTATCGACGATGAGTTTACGTTGGCCATCATGCAAAATTAAAATGCCGGCTGCACATACTAAACAGTCGATAGCACCTAATTTATTTTCTACATCATTAAAAACTTGCTGTACTTGATTTTCATCTGATACATCCATGGCATATGCAAAATGTCCTGAACCATTTAGCTCACCAATTAATCTTTCACAATTTTTTTGATTAATATCTGTAGCTATAATTTGATATCCCGCTTGCGCGAGTATTTTTGCTAGCCCTGCACCAATACCTTGACCAGCACCAGTTATCAAAACTCTTCTTCCATTTACCATCAAAAAAACTTCCCTATCTTTTTTATTTACAAAATGAGCAATAGATTTACTGTATTTTTAAAATAAACATGTTTTTTTAATATTGCAAGATAAATAGAATTGAATTACGATCAACGTAATAGGCATTGAGGGATTCGTATGCTTATACATTGAATAAAAAATTAAAGGACTTATATGAGTAATTCACAGACGACGGCTTATCGTGAAGCCTTAGATAAACACCCGGTGTCGAAGAAGACATGGTGGGCACTTGCCATTATTCTCATAGTACTCATTACAGATGGTTATGATGCCCAAGCAATTAGCTACATCGTGCCAATATTATCAGAACAATGGGGAATGCCTGCAGCTACCTTTGCACCTGTATTTACAGCTAATATTTTAGGCTTAACGCTAGGTGCAATGCTCATCTCTCCACTTGGCGATCGTTTTGGTAGTCGTAACGTTTTAATGGCATGTGTATTAACTTACTCATTACTAACGATAGGCATGATGTTCGCCTATGATATTAACTCTCTTATGGTAGTACGTTTTTTATGTGGCCTAGGAATGGGGGCAGCGATGCCAAATGCATTAGCATTAATGTCTGACTATTCACCTACACGCTATAGGACATTAATGGTGACAGTGGCAGCTGCAGGTTACTCGCTTGGTGGTATGCTAAGTGGATTAGTGGCGGCTGGGATTGTTGATACATTAGGCTGGAAAGCTGTACTGATGCTAGGCGGTATTATTCCAATTTTAATGTTGCCCTTCATTTATAAATTCTTGCCTGAAGCTATTAATAATTTACTTGCGCATCCTGCACCTCATACACGTTTCCGTTTGATGACGAAAAATTTTATTCCGGACTGGAAGATTCCAGAAGGATTTAGCCAATTACCAAAAGAGATTACTGCACAATCAACAGATACTAAGTTTCCAGTACTTAATTTATTCAGAAATGGTTGGGCTAGACCAACAATCTTTATCTGGGGTACATATATGTCCATGATGATGTTGACATATTTCTATCTAAGTTGGTTACCAGTGCTACTTAAGCAGTCTGGTTTGTCAATTAATCTTGCAAATGTAATGACTTCGTTGTTTCTGCTTTCAGGTGTAATTGGTGCATTATTAATCTCATATTTCGCGGATAAAGTTCAAAATAAATCACCTATTTTATTTACCATGTTTTTGGGGTCGGCATTAGCAACATTGTTCATTGGATTCCAAAATACAAACCCTACCTTACTGGTGATTGGTGTATTAACAGCTGGATTCTGCATCATTGGTGGTAACTTGATCATGAACTCTTTCACAAGTAGTTTTTATCCTGATTACGCGCGTGCAACTGGTATTGGCTGGGGTTTAGGTATCGGTCGATTTGGTTCGATTATGGCACCAGTACTAGGAGGCTATCTATTGGCATCTAATACCAACGTAAGTGATATTTTCTTCATTTTTATTGTTCCAGCCGTAATTGCAAGCTTTTTTATTCTTTTTGTTCGTAAGCCTAAAGGCTATGAAGCACCTCAGACAGAATCAAACAGCTCAGCAGCTTTTCATCATTAAATTCTAAGGTTTGCTAAAGCCAGCCTTATGAGAGGCTGGCTTTTTTGTGTGTTAAAATTAATCTTAGATTACGTTTGAAGTGCAATACTATTTTGTTGGCATAATACCTGAATTGGATTTTTAAAACCGTTTCTTTTTCTGGGGCTATGATTCAAGTGTTGAGTGATTTCTATAATATATATTCATCCGCATATATAATTAAATCATTGTTTTTTCAAATACATGAAATAATTAAGCCCTTGGTACTTTCATTAGTGCATCTTTGTCAGACATTATAAAGATTAGTTAAATACCACTCTAATTCTAATCCTTGAGCAGCCTGAATTCTTATAAATTATCTACCGCAATCAGTTTGAATTGATCTTTGACTGGTTTGAGTAATCT
Source organism: uncultured Acinetobacter sp. (assembly GCA_964579445.1). GTDB lineage: Bacteria > Pseudomonadota > Gammaproteobacteria > Pseudomonadales > Moraxellaceae > Acinetobacter. The sequence goes on along the minus strand of CAZOGM010000016.1, from coordinate 32,960 downwards.
AATGGTTGTTTGGCGGATTTATTTTGTATTGCGTAAACAAAACTTTTTAAACTATAGGTAACCTGTCTCCCGACCTACAATCAAGACCAGTAATTATTGATGGTTCTTCCGCACAATCGTGTCAATTTCCAAATCATCTAAGTGAACTCTCTGTTCAATCTCAAATGATCTATCGTGAATAATTTTTCGGTTAGCCATTCAACCACTGGGTTTCAGTAGAGGCATATTTCCTTTTTCTTTGATTTCTGACACATCAATTGTGCACGAGTTTGCCACGCTTGCTTTTCTCCTGCCGTATAAAGTAGTCAATTGAATGAATCCTGATGGCAACATAAGAAGCGATCTATTTAGACTCCATTAAAGATCAAGATCAGAAATAACATGTTCACACATCATATTCGGTATTCGTTTAGGATTAGAGCAATGGCGTCTTCGAGCTAATTTATTGGCATGTTTAGCGAAGGCCGCATTTCTTGCTCGATTACGTATAATCTCTCTGGAAATGATTAAAGATGAGCGATTTAACGTTTAGCCCGCCATGTAACAATTTATAAATCTGATATCTTTCTTCTTCGGTAAGACAAGTATAATTCATGATGCAATTTTGAATTTGATCGATCGGAAGCAGAATGCTCGCTTATCTTCCTCCCGATCACTTAATCTCTGCTGCACCTCACCTGAAAATCAAAGAATATAAAAACAACTTGATTTGTATAAGCTAAGATTAAATGATGGCTGATGCAAAAAAAGCAGAATAAGATCTGCTTTTTTATTTATATTACTGATTTAAAAAGAATAAGGATATTCAAAAATTACACGAAGCTCATCAATATTATTATAACGGTACCCTTTAGTTGAACGATGCGTCGCTTGACGTAACAATATATTCAGTCCCTTAGCAGATCCTGATTGCACAGTATAACCGAGCTGAAAATCACGTTCCCAATGCTTGTTATCCACATTAGGATCATAGATATGACGGCCAGTATAAAACGCATTATTACTATCTTTATTATCCATATCCCAACCATAGATATAACGCCCCATAAAGCTTAAACCTGTCATACCATATGGTGCCAAATCTACGTCATAACGAACTTGTGTAGATTTTTCATTAGCTTCAGAGAATGTAGCAAATTGCACAGCATTAGCAATTGCAATACCTGGCCCCATAGATGAGAATCCCGCCCAGTCTGCAGGCTCATCGCCAAAAACTTGTTGATAAGCAACACTAAACTTATGATTATAAATGCCATAACTTAACATCGCAGATGCAATCGTAGTGGAGATATCCCCCCCTTTTTTGTCACCTGTATCCTGATTGTTATATGCATTAAAATTTAATTTGAGGTTTTTTGACTCATTAATCTTATGCACGTAATCACCACCAAAGTAAGATTGAATCCAAACATCTTCTAATTCAGAGATGTAAGCAGTTAAACTTCCATGTGGTAATTTATATATTCCGCCTGCATATTTCACACTATCGCCGATAATTCCTGTGTTGTAATCGGTGGTGAAATAATGAAGATCTTTGGTTGAATCTACAGGGTTCATACTATAAAAGTAACCCATATTTAGCGTTAAGTTTTCAAAAGAGTTATCCTGAAGACTTAAACCAGTTGCTGTACTTGGAAATAAACGTGCTTGATGAATCCAAAATATAGGTAGTGTAGGGAACTGATTACCATAAGTTAAAATGGTGTCTTTATATTTAACTTTTAAACTTCCGCCAACTTCACCATACGCATCTTTTGCGCCACCTTTAGGATCAAACTCTAAAATACTAGTACCTGTTTTAAAGGGGTCACTATAGAGTTTAATGCCTAGCATTCCATATGCATCAAATCCAAATTGCACCGTTCCATCGGTAAATCCAGAATCATACTTGAGCATTAAACCATGAGCCCACTCACTACGATAACCTTCTTTCTCATCTATAGGGACATTTTGATTGGCACCTGAAGGATTAAATGCACCTTCACGGAAGTCTCTATAAAAATAAAAATTCTTGTTGCTGAGTTTAAGGGAGTCATTGTCAAATATTATATTTGCAAAAATGGAAGTCGAAAAAGGTAATAGGCTTCCTATCACCAGTAATTGCTTTAGTGATATTTTCATGTAATGTCCATTTATATAAAAAATCCTTGTTAGTTAGTTGCAATCCTTAAATGAGGATACAAATATTAAATCAATACAATTTTATTTTCGTAATCAAATTACGCATTGATGAATTTAATTATTTTTATCATGCCTTAAAAAATTATTCAATACGAATGTGAATTAATAAGTAGAGAATGCTTTTCAAAATTTAGATATTTAATCTTGATGTGTTTTAGATATCGTAAACTAAAGGAAATCTTTACTCGATTGAATGCAGATATTGATGAGACTACTAATCGTTGGATGCAACATTTTCTCCTCAAACTGAAAAACGTTTATTGGGCTGTAAAAGTAATAGTCTCGTGTATAAATTGTATAAGGATCCCTTTTTTGACCAGTTTAATGATGGTCAATTCAAATTAGTGGTATTCGATCCACCGCATTGAGTTCGTGCAGGTAAGCAGTCGTAGCTAGCTTTAAAGTATGAAAGGCTTAAAGATGATTGGCGTGAAGATATTAAAAAAGGTTTCGCTGAATGCTTTCGAGTATTGGCTACCGATGGGGTTTTAATTTTCAAATGGAATGGAACACAAATCAAGGTTTCTGAAATTTTACATTTAACACCTCAAAAACCATTGTTTGGCCACATAAGTGGAAAGCAAGCAAATACTCACTGGATTACTTTTATAAAGGTTGATCTTGAGAGTTGTAAACGATTGGAGGTGGGTGATGCAAATTGATCGCAGAGTCCGAGCAAAAGAATTTATGCACTTTCTCGGGATTAAAAAGGATAAGCTTTATTAAGTTGATTAAACTTGGCGAAATTAAAGAACCAGTCCGAGAGTCTGAAAAGATGTGTTTTAGTATTCTTCTTACGTTAAAAGTAAAGTTGAAGAACATAAGTTTGAAGCATGATATAATAGCCCGCATTCAAGTGGGCTTTATTTATTCTCACGCATCCACATATTTAAAAACGGGTAACTAAACGGGTAACACCCCTACAGACCTGAATTTAGTCATTATATTTCAAGCAGTTATTATGAAAATTGTCATTCTCAATAAGCCTTATGACGTCCTCTCCCAATTTCGTCCAGATGAAAAACATCAAACGATGGCAGATTTCATCAGCGATCCAGAACTGCGTATTGCAGGTCGTCTTGATTTGGATTCTGAAGGTTTAATGTTCTTAACCGATCACGGCGGTTTGAACCAATTTATTACCAATCCAGCCAATAAGAAATTTAAAACTTATGTCGTTCAAGTAGATGGTGACATTACGGAAGAAGCGCTAGAGCAACTTCGTCAAGGTGTTGAACTTAAAGATGGCATCACACTGCCAGCAACTGCGAAAAAGATAGATGAACCCGATTGGTTATGGGAGCGTACGCCTCCTGTACGTTATCGTGCTTCAGTGCCAACGACTTGGGTTGAAATCTCGATTTGTGAAGGTCGTAACCGTCAAGTCCGTCGCATGACATCTGCAGTGGGTTTCCCAACTTTGCGTTTGATTCGCACGCAAATCGGGACAATTAATTTAGAAAAGCTCGGCTTAAAACCGGGTGAGCAAATCGAAATTGAACCTTTATTATATCCAGACTTTAAAGACGTTCCTGCCGAAAAACCGTATGAAGGTCGTTCTTTTGCGAAAAAGACCACGACTAAAAAACAGCATTTCTCTGTAGCGAAAGATAAAGCACGTGAAGAACGTGGTGAAGCACCGTTTAAAGGCAAGAAAAAAGCCACGGGCGGTACAACACGTATTTGGCAAATGGATGAAGCAGATAAACCAAAGCGTAAAACCAACGGTACAACGCGTCCAAATACCAAAGCACCGCGTGGTCGTCGTCCACGCTAATGTGTTATTGTTTTAAATGAAGCTCACATCAGTGGGCTTTTTATATGCCACACTTTTAATATTTACTTCATATTCTTCTGCATGTTTAGGTATTACAGTTGAATATTTTGACCTATGAGTGATCAAAAACCGATGCTTAACATCGGTTTTTGAAAAAATTTTATTCGATTTTGTTAAGCTTTTAACCATTGATCCGTTTTGGCTTGATCGACAACTTTAAGCTCAACTTCATGCAAGGTTGAACCTGAAGCATTCACGTCAAACTGCATAAATTCATCACGGCGGAATGCAAAGATCTTAAAAGTGCCTGATTGTTTCGCATAGTGCGTTAAGAGTTTTTCAGACGCTTTAAGCCCATCAATCGCCACAATCACATCTTGCGCAGACAGCCCTGCTTGGGCAGCAGATCCATCACGACGGCTGCTTTGTACCAACACGCCCTCAGGCTTATCTTGTAGTTTCAAACCAAAAGGCAGTGACTTATCGTCTTTGAGCAGGTAACGCATGCCAAACTCAGGCAACAATTGATCGAGCGGTAATTCGTCCGTGGTATTGATCAAATGATGAATCTGCTCAGACCAATCATCACCTGTTAATTCTTTACACAAATCAAAAATGGTCCGCTCACTGACTTGAATGCCCTGTTGTGCATTTTCATACATTTTACGCAGGAGCGCATCTAGGCTCGATCCACGCAAACGTAAGCCTAAATCTAAACACAGTGCAACCAAACAGCCTTTGTTGTAGTAACTCGTTCCTGCATTGTTTGAGTTTTCATCTGGACGATAAAACTTAACCCAAGCGTCAAAACTAGACTCGGCCACAGTCTGTACAGCACGACCCGGGTTTTGTAAATAACGATCTATCTGTGCTTTGAGTAACGCAATGTATGAGTCTTGATTGATCACGCCACTACGGAGCAAAATCAAATCATCATAATATGAAGTAAAGCCTTCAAAAATCCAAAGCAGTGTGGTGTAACCTTCTTTATTCAAGTCATAATTGACGAAATTTTCAGGACGAATAAACTTCACCAACCACGAATGGAAATATTCGTGACTACATAAACCCAAGAAACGTTGATAATCTTTTGAGGGTTCATCGGGTTCATTGGCTTTTGGTAAATCTTCACGAGGACAAATCAGACTGGTGCTATTCGGATGCTCAAGTCCACCATAACCATTTCCAGTTGCCATGGTCATAAAAGTATAGTTTTCAAATGGTGCCGAGCCAAACATGGAAATTTCTGTCGCACAGATCTTCTCAATGTCTTGCTTCATTCGCTGTTGGTTCATCGCATGTTTGCCTGACACCACAAACTCATGCGCAATGCCATTTGCTTCAAAATTAAAACGCGTGTGTTCTGCCAATTCAAAAGGCGAATCGATTAGTTCGGCATAATTTTTTGCTTTGAGCGTGTAACGACCTTTAATTAAGGTTTTAGAGGGCATTCCTGTCGCTATTTGGAAATGCTTTAATGCTTTAGGCAGAAAAACTTCGACTTCAACTGGGCTGTCTTCTTGCCCTTCAAGTCCTAAACATGCACAGGCTGGATTGACATATAAACGGTTTTGATCAACGTATGATCCACGCACTGACAGGTCATAAGCATAGACATCATATTCTACAGTGATCAGCTCAAAGTCGGTATTAAACAGACTCCATTTATTCTTTTCAGTCTTGCGAATCTGTAACACACGTCCGTCTTCATCATAGGCACGAACCGATTCAATGTGTTTAGAAAACTCACGAATCAGGTAACTACCTGGAATCCAAGTCGGTAGCGATAAAATTTGCGTTGGCTGCGCCACAAAGCGCACAGTGACGTGAATAAGATGCTGACGATAATCGTCAAATTCGATCTGATAATGCAACATAATAAGTGTTTAAAATACTAAAGAGCTAATTTGTAATTAGATTAGCATTTTTTTCGCCAGTCAGGCGTGATTCGATCTAATTGTCTACAATTCTGACTAGCGATGATAAAAAAAAAGGCATAGCATGCGGTGTGCTTGAATCATCAATGCCACAGGATTGGCTTGTAAAGGTAAAACCGTTGAAAATTATTACTGCTCTCATTGTAACTCTCAGTTTATTTTGCTCTACATGGGCAAGCGCTGCCCTCCTCAATATCGAACCACTCAGTGTTGAATCTGAAGCATGGACTATTTTAGACCCTCAATCGGGTCAAGTCATTGCAGAGCATAACAGTCATGTTAAGCGAGCACCGGCATCCTTAACCAAAATGATGGTTGCCTACATCACACTCAAAGATATTAAAGCAGGTAAGCTCAATAAAAATGAGATTTTAACTGCTACGCCTGTAGTCAATATGGTGCAATGGGATGAGTCTCAAATGTACTTAAAACCCACTGAGAAAATTAGTGTCGATCAATTGTTGGCTGGTTTAATTGTCATGTCTGCCAATGATGCAGCGGTGACTTTAGCGGAACGCATATCTGGCTCGGTACCCAATTTCATTATTCGTATGAATCAAGAGGCTCAAGCCTTGGGTATGAAAGATACTCATTTTTCAAATCCTGCGGGCATTACCATGGATGACCATTATTCAACCGCGCACGATTTGGCATTACTGGGTCAAGCGGTAAGTAATGACACACCCGATTATTTATATTATTCCAAACAGCAAAGTTTTACCTATAACTTACATTTTCACCGCGCCACCAATATTTTATTAAAACAAGATCCATCTGTGGACGGTTTAAAAACTGGTTTCACCAAGGCGGCGGGATATAATTTGGCTTTAACCGCCAGTCGCCCTGCAATGCAGTTTGACCTACCCAACAGACGTTTGGTTGTGGTGGTGCTGGGTGCCAAAAATGCAGCTAAGCGTGCGGAAGTCGCACACAAACTGCTGAACCTTGCTTATAGCTACACCCGTAACGAGATCGCGATTAAAGACAAACAGATCATAGCTGAATTACCTGTGATTCAATCGACTTTAAAAATATTTAAAGTTGAATCCAAAGAGTCACGCTATATGACGACATCGCTGTATGCTTTAAATAACAGCATTGATATGAATCAATTTGACAATCAAGCACAGCGTCTAGTTCAAACCGATGCATTGGGCAATTCAAGCGTACTTGAACCTTTGCAAGATACTCAAACCCATATGAATATTGCATTAAACACACAGTCTTTAACTGCTCCTTTAGCCCAAATTATGCAATTGGCAGAAATTCAGGTTTATCAAAATAATCAACTTATTCAAACTTTTTTCATTCAAGATGAGGTCAAAATTGAACAATCCAGTGGGTTAGAACGTTTTTTTGATTGGTTCAAACAACTGTTTAACTTTGGTGCAGAAAGTATTTCCCCTGCAAAAATCTATCCACTGCCTTAAGCTCAAATAAATTTAACTTTTTATTGTAAATCTGTAACTTGTAAAACAAAAACAACAAGTTTAATCCAAAGAGATGGCATATTACGCTCATCTCTTTTTCTTTATAAAATAAATATTAGGATACAATAATGAGCAATCTTCATCGTATTGTTATTATCGGTGGTGGCGCAGGTGGATTAGAACTGGCGACACAACTGGGTGACACTTTGGGCAAGTCAGAAAAAGCCAAAATCACGCTGGTGGATCAGAAGCTTACTCATATTTGGAAACCGCTACTGCATGAAATTGCGGCAGGTACCATGAATGCCAGTGATGAAGAAACCAATTATTTTGGACATGCAACTAAGCATCATTACGAATTTCTATTGGGTCGGCTAGAAACAATTCAAGCCAAAGACAAGTCCTTGATCATTAAAAAAGTCATTTCATCCAAGTATGAAAGTGGTACTGAACAGATTGAACTCGAATACGATACCTTGGTGCTGGCGGTGGGCTCAGTGTCCAATGATTTCAACACTCAAGGTGTAAAAGAATTTTGTCATTTCCTTGACACACCAAAACAAGCCGAAGTATTTCAACAAGACTTATTGCATTTATATCTAGATGCACAAAATAAAGCCCAAGATCGAGAGCTACATATCGGAATTATTGGTGCAGGTGCAACAGGGGTTGAACTTGCTGCAGAGTTGGTGCAAGCCAAACAGAATTTTTATAAATATGGCTTAAATAAAATTAATCCTAAAAATGTCAAAATCACCCTCATTGAAGGTGCAGAGCGAATTTTACCTGCCTTGTCCGATGCGATGGCAGAGCACAGTGTAAAACAACTTTCACGCATGAAGGTTGAGATTGCGACATCAAAACGTGTTGAGCGCGTGGATGCTGAACGTATTTATTTTAATGATGGCACCAGCATTCAGGCTGAACTGAAAGTCTGGGCAGCAGGAATTAAGACCCCTCAAGTGATACAACAACTTGAAGGCTTTGAAAAAGATCGAATGGGCCGTTTGGATGTGTATGCCACCTTGCAGACCAAGTCTGATCCCAATATTTTTGCTCTAGGTGACTGCGCACACTGTGTATTAGATGCCCGTGAAGCAGCGCTTGGACCTCGTGCCCAAGTCGCAAGCCAACAAGCTGCTTTTATGGTTGAAGCGCTTAAAGCACGCATAAACGGTAAACAACAACCCATGTTTGTCTTTTCAGACAAAGGCTCCCTGGTCTCTTTAAGTAAAAATAAAGCCGTAGGTGAATTGCTCGGTCAAGTCAATGTACAAGGTTTCGTGGCAAAATCCATGTACGTGTCTTTATACCGACTGCATCAAGCCACAATTTATGGCTATGCACATGCAGGCTTACTCACTGCAAAAGATTTTGTTACACGCAAAATTGCTCCCAAGATAAAATTGCATTGAAATCTAAAAAAGTGCCCTTATTAATGAAAAAACCATCATACAGTACCTAAAATGCATTTTTTTGCTAATTTTAGTCTACAAAAATTGTATTTCACTTTATGATGTACCCTTAAAATATTTGAATGGATCATTAACATGACAGTTATTGCAAATAACCTTGTGGTTTTATTTAACTACACGTTGACTAACGCAGAGGGTGAAACTCTGGACCAATCTCAAGGTGAACCACTTGCATATTTGCACGGTGCTGGCAACATCATCCCAGGTTTGGAAAAAGCTTTAGAAGGTAAAACTGTGGGTGAAAAATTCACAGTCAATGTACCTGCTGCTGAAGGTTATGGCGAATACAACGCTGATCTCGTTCAAGAAGTTCCTGCGCAAATGTTCCAAGGCGTTGAAAACATCGAAGCTGGCATGCAATTCCAAGCACAAACTGATGACGGCGTTCAAATTGTGACTGTTAAATCAGTTGATGGCGAAAACATCATTGTTGATGCTAACTTCCCACTTGCTGGTCAAGATTTAACTTTTGATGTTGAAATTGTTGAAATCCGTGAAGCTTCTCAAGAAGAATTAGATCACGGTCATGTTCACGGTGCAGGTGGTCATCACCACTAAGATCGATTCGATCTGAAAAAAAGGCAAAGTAAAATACTTTGCCTTTTTTTATGCCTGCTATTTTGGTTTTTCTTATTTTTCGCGCTCACTATTACAGGAAAACTACCAAAAAAACGCTATCTTTTTATATAATTAAGCTTGGTTCTCCTTTGTTATATTCATTATGCAACTGATTTGGTTTAGACAAGATTTACGTATTCATGATCATACTGCCCTGTGGCATGCAACTTCGTCTGGCCCATGTGTTGCTTTGGTGATTCTAAGCCCCAAGCAGTGGCAACTACATCATGATGCCCCATTTAAAATTGACTTTTATTTGAGGCAACTTGAGCAACTACAGATTCAACTCAATGCGTTAAATATCTCTCTCATTGTAGAAACAGTTAATCTTTGGCAGGATATTCCTGCATATTTAGAAGACCTGTGTAGCAAGCTGAATATCAGCACGGTTCATAGCAATATCGAACTGGGTATTCATGAGCTGGATCGTGACGCAGAAGTACAAAATACTTTAGATAAGCACTCCATTCCTTTTGAGCTATATCATGACCGCACACTGTTTCCTGTCGGTACGATTCGCAACCAATCAGGTCTTCCATATCAAGTCTTTGGTGCTTTTAAAAAGAACGTGTATGAAAAACTCAGTATTGCCTTAACACCTTGCTTTCCTGCGCCTGAAGTACAATCTAAGATTGATTCTCATGATTTGAAAAGTATTGATTTAGACCATGTAACGCTTCCAAGTATTCATGATTTTTACCCTGATTTTGTGCAACCTGAGCAAGATTGGAAGGTCGGTGAAGATACAGCTTGGAACATATTAGATGATTTTCTAGCTCATCATTTGCGTCAGTATAAAACCGAGCGAGATTTGCCACATGTTCAAGGTACCAGTCAGCTCTCAGCTTATTTAAATATTGGAATAATTTCAGTTCGACAATGCGTTCAAGCCCTGTTCCGAGAGCATCATGGACATTTCTTTATTGATCATGAAGGTCAACAAACTTGGCTTGATGAACTGCTCTGGCGTGAATTTTATCAACATATTTTATTTGACTTTGCGCGCGTCTCGAAGCATCTTCCCTTTAAAAAAAATACCCAGAATATCGCATGGCGAGATGCACCTGAAGACCTAGCCGCTTGGCAGCAAGGTCAAACGGGTATTCCAATTGTAGATGCAGGTATGCGCCAAATGCTTGCTACGGGTTGGATGCATAACCGTGTGCGAATGATTGTTGCCATGTTCCTGTGTAAAAACCTATTGATTGATTGGCGTAAGGGTGAACAGTGGTTTATGCAACATTTAATTGATGGTGATTTGGCTGCCAACAATGGCGGTTGGCAATGGTGTGCATCCACAGGTACAGATTCCGTACCATATTTCCGTATTTTCAATCCTGTCAGCCAGTCTCAAAAATTTGATCCCAATGGTGATTATTTGCGCCAATGGTTACCCGAACTTGCGCATTTAGATGCCAAGAGCATTCATGATCCTTATGCGAAAAATCCACATTTAAAACTTGATTATCCAAGACCAATTGTGGATTTAAAACAAAGTCGTATTCGCGCTATTGAGGCGTTTAAGAATATTTAACTTAATTTAACTTAATTTAAATTAACACTGAGCGCTGAGCAGTTGATGAAGATGAATGTCCTCATATTCAATAAAATCTTGCTGTTCAAGCGCTAAGCTTTGAAACAGCTTTTGAATGAGGTCTTCTGTAATCTTTCGATTTAAAGTTTTGATGGTTACTAGAACACAGAACACCTCTGCAACTTGGCTGAGTCCAAATGAATATTCATTTTTTGCATAGACCACTTTTTCAATGACATGGGGTGGGATATGTTCAAATTGAAATGATTTATCCAGAATCTGTTCAGCTAAATGCACTGCAGGTTCATTTAAATAATCTAGCGCGAAGATCTCGGTCATATAGATACAGTAAATCAATTAGGAGATTCTGATGGATTCAAAATCACTTAACGCTCCTATAATAAACGCATGGGTCATGTGAGATTGATCCAACCAATTTGTCTGATTTTTTCTTAGAATCTGCTTTTTTTACTATTTTTATAAATATAGCCATAAATCAACCCACCTAAAATCGAAAAAAATACCAAAGCTCTACTGCCTAAAAATATAAATATTCCTGCCCATACCGCCACCAATAGGATAAAAAGAGATAGACAAAAACCTCTCCAAAACACTTTTTGAGAATCGCGATGAAACAATTGTCTTGTCTTTTAGGATTTTGATCGATGTGCTGTTTGAGTCGGCTAAGTTTTTTAAAGATTGGATAGCTCTAATTTGTGAATTAAACATGCTTTTTTAAATTAATTTTGGCTTGTTTTTCAAAGCGCTGCTGAAAATAAATTGTTTGAAAAATAGGATTCATCTGATCAAACTGTTTGAGGACTTGTTTTCTTTTCACTTGATAAGTATTTGGCTCTACCCATGCATATTCAAACTGAATTTGTTGTTCATATTCAGCAAATCGATTTGAATCACTACCTAAAATCGCAAGATCAATATCCAATAGATAATTTAAATCTGTATCAGTCGAAGCTTGATGCTTTTGGGTCTCCATTATCCATGTATAGACTTTTTCAAGTTGAACTTTTGATAAAAACCGCTGACAGACTTGCTTCATGAGTTCTGCACTTTGCAATTCATTATCAGAAGCTTTGGGGTCATAAACCAGATCATGAAACCAAATTGCGATTTCAACGGCTAAAGGATCATGCAACAAATGCTGAATCTTGTCGAAATGCGCTAGACACTCCACAATATGTTGCTGGGTATGATAATAACGCTGCGGCTCTGTATAGGCCTGACTTAAAAGCTCATAAACATTTTTACCATCTGATTTGGGCAGATGCGCTTGAAGCAGAGAGCACGCCCAATGCTGACCAAAGTCTTGGCTATAGCGATGACGACTTGAGAGCATTGGACATCCTCACACTTTAATTCTCATGCTTTGATGCACGCTATTTAAAAAACATTAAGCTCATTGCTCATTACGTTTAAACACCAACTCGCCTTTCAATGAGCTTTCAGCATCAAAATAATAACCATCGGTATTAAATGATTTAAGATCTTCAGCTTTTGAAATTTTATTTTCAATGATGTAACGCGCCATCAATCCCCGTGCTTTTTTAGCATAGAAACTAATCACTTTATATTTCCCTGTTTTTTGATCGAGGAACACAGGTTTTATAATTTCAGCCTTAATTTTGCTCTCTTTGACCGATTTATAATATTCATCAGATGCCAGATTGACCAAGAGCTCTGACTGGACATCTGCCAGATCTGCATTGATCAAGTCAGTAATATGATCACCCCAAAAGCTATATAAATTTTGACCATGATGATTGGTCAATTTTGTACCCATTTCCAGACGATACGGCATCATTAAGTCTAAAGGGCGTAATAACCCATATAAGCCCGATAACATGCGCAAGTGCTGCTGCGCGAACTCAAGCTTTGAAGCATTCAATTGATAAGCATCTAAGCCAGCATATACATCCCCTTTAAAAGCAAAGATGGCTTGACGTGCATTGGAGAAATCAAAATCAGCTTGCCAATCTCGAAAGCGCTTAACATTGAGTGTGGCAATTTTCTCGCTCACGCTCATGAGTTTGGCGACTTCAGTAGCAGACAAACTACGACTTATGTCTACAAGCTGTTGAGCGTGTTCTAATAATCTTGGTAAAGTGTGTTTATCGGTTGGAAGTGTAGATTCATAATCTAACGTCTTAGCAGGGGAAATTAAGGCGAGCATAGAAACCTGATCAAAAAACAAGTAATCAAACTATAACAGTAGACTTATTTTATTTCCATTTGTGTTTTTCATTGAAATTGACGTTAAAATACCCGATTCCCCTGCACGTTAATCGGTATTAATTATGTCTGAACAAATGTTCATTCAAGGTTCTGTTGGCAAAATTGAGGTTTTTGTTGATTATCCTCAGGGCGAAGTAAAAGGATTTGCTGTCGTTTGTCACCCACATCCCCTTCAAGGCGGTACGCCACAACATAAAGTCCCTACGCTTTTGGCGCAAATGTTCCTTGAACGCGGTTATATTGTATATCGTCCAAGTTTCCGTGGTTCTGGTCAAAGCGAAGGTGTGCATGACGAGGGATTTGGCGAAACTGAAGATATCTTAACCTTAATTAAGCATGTCCGTTTAATGCATATTAGCTTGCCATTTTATGTGGGTGGTTTTAGTTTTGGTGCGCATGTCATGGCCAAGGCCTATCACGCACTGCCAGATGAAATTCAGCCAGAACAGGTGATTCTTTGTGGTTTACCTACAGCAACCGTTGCAGGCATTCGTCACTATGAAACACCCGCCATTAAAGGCGATATTTTATTTATTCATGGTGAAGCTGATGAAGTCACTTTACTGTCCGATTTGATTGTTTGGGCGAAACCACAGCGTCATTTACTGACTGTACTTCCAGGGGCAAATCACTTTTTTACTGGTTATTTAAAACAGCTTCGTATCGCAATTTCACGCTTCTTAACGGCATAATACATATTTTAGACCACTTTCAAAGTGGTCTTTTTTTGACTTATTATTTCGTTCGATCTTGAATTTGTTTAAACATCAAATCGCTTATCTTAGATTTTCCTTGTTGAGCCAAAGCTTTAGCCACTTGTGTTGCATCAACACTAGAGCGATTCTGACTGATTTTAAATTTACCCATCATTTCTTTAATTTCAATTTTAAGACCCACGATACGCTGTAATTGATCATTGATATAATCATCTGGCGCATCGGTCATTTTCCAAGGTGGGCTTTGGCTTGCCTCATGGCGTCGCGTCAGTTTGGCGAGGATGCCCCTTAACTTTTTTTGATCCTCAATGAGGTACGCTTTACCTTTGACCTGAATCACCACATAATTCCACGTCGGAACAGCTTCATGGTGCTCAAATTTTCCTGCATACCAATTTGGAGATACATAGGCATGATCTATTTGGAATACGACCAATACGTCTAAGTCTTGTTTTAATTGCGCATACAGTGGATTCGCTTTGGCGATATGGGCTAATAATGATTGATTCAAATCATCATAAATAAAGGGTAAATGATTGGCATCCAGTTCACCATTTTCCTGTGTAATTAAACAACCCAATGCATGTTCCTGAATCAGCGGAATGAGAAGCTCAGTGCGATTTTCTACAAAATGCTCAGGTAAATACATAATAAATTCAAACTCTAATTATCCAATGCTTTTCAGTATGAAATGAGGCTTCAGTTTTTCCATTCAAATTCACTGAATGACTGATCTTCTTTTAAGGTATTTTCTACCGCTTGCGATAATTGCTTGATCACACTTTGCGTTTCAATTCGACTAAACCAATCTTGCTCTTCATTGGCATGCGCACTGATTTCGCATACCAATAAGCCGTTTTCATCCATAACACTACAATTTACACCAATCGCCACTGGATGATCTTCCACACTCACTGCAATTTTTTGCTCGTCGCCTGTTTCAGCCTGAAATCCGTATTGTTTTAATTGTGACGATAATAATTCAGTGACATATTTTTGAGTGACATGGCAAGATTCTGTATCTGGTGAATGTGAATGCTTTTGACAGTCCGCTATAAATTGTAATTTTCTCATGTCTTCATCCAAAGGCATTTTATTTATATGGATTTAGCATAAGCAATAAACGCAAAACAGCCAAGCAAAAGCTTGGCTGTTTTAGACCAAAGATACAAATCGTGACGAATTATTCGCTGACTTGAATGCTCAGTCCAGCTTGATTCGTGAGTGCTGTAAAGGTTGGAAAACTGGTCGCAACAGTTTCAGTACCCACGATTTTGATTTCACCCCCAGTCCGTAAACCGGCCATTGAGAAACTCATGGCAATGCGGTGATCATGATGTGACTCAATTTCGCCACCTTTGAAAATGGCAGACCAGTCACCTGACTTACCCTTCCCTTCAATAATGATGCCATCATCAGTCGGTGTGCAGTCAATACCTAGGGTAATTAAACCATCCGCCATCACTTGTATACGATCTGATTCTTTTACGCGAAGCTCAGCAGCACCGGTTAAAATGGTACGCCCTTCTGCACATGCTGCCGCAATAAATAACGCAGGAAATTCATCAATTGCCAGAGGTACTTGGTCTTCAGGCATATGAATACCTTTGAGCGTACGCGTACCACGAATCCGGATATCCGCAATCGGCTCACCGCCCGCAATACGTTCGTTTTCCACCGTCAGATCTGCCCCCATTTGCTTCAGAATTTCAATGACACCTGTGCGCGTTGGATTAATCCCGACTGCTTCAAGTGTGACATCTGAACCTTCTGTAATTGCAGCACCGACCATAAAGAATGCAGCAGACGAAATATCTGAGGGTACTTGAATGTTTGTACCCGTCAGCTTACCACCACCTTGCAGTGAAATACGATTGCCTTCCGTTTTAACGTCATAACCAAATGCACGTAGCATACGTTCAGAGTGGTCACGCGTTGGCTCAGGCTCAGTCACCACAGTTTCGCCTTCTGCCCACAGACCTGCGAGTAAAATCCCTGATTTCACTTGTGCAGATGCCATTGGCAAGTCGTATTGAATACCTTTGAGGTTTTGATTGCCTGTAATGGACACAGGCGGTGTACCACGCTCACCTGTGGTTTGAATCTGCGCACCCATTTCACGTAAGGGCTTGGCTATACGCTCCATTGGACGCTTAGACAGTGATGCATCACCCGTCATCACTGAATCAAACTTTTGAGCAGATAACATGCCTGAAAGTAGACGCATAGACGTACCTGAGTTGCCCATATATAGCTCACTACTTGGCGCTTTTAAACCATGCATGCCCACGCCATGAATGGTCACTTCGCCATTTTTAGGCCCTTCAATATTCACACCCATCGCACGGAATGCTTGTAAAGTTGCCAGCGCATCTTCACCTTCCAAGAAACCCGTCACCTGTGTGGTGCCTTCTGCAATCGCACCAAACATGATTGAGCGATGTGACACTGACTTATCCCCCGGAATGCTAAATTTCCCTTGGAATGATTTCACCCCCGGCAAAATAGTAAACTGCTGTGTCATGCTCTTTTTCTCCATCAAGGGTTTCTTGGCAAGCATATGAGTAAAGTGTTGTCGTGCTGCTTGCGCGTGCCCGAGTAAACCCATCAGTGCTTGTGAATCTTCTTCTTCAATCAATTTACGAATAACGGACAGCTGACTTTCAAAACCATCGACTGCATTTAAAATGGCTTTTTTATTGGCAAAGAATATGTCGTGCCACATTTGTGGATCACTGGCCGCAATCCGAGAAAAATCTCTAAAACCGCCTGCTGCATAGCGGAAAATATCCAGATTATCTTCACGGTTGGCCAGTTGCTCAACCAAATTAAATGCCATCAAATGCGGTAAATGACTGGTGTGTGCGAGCACTTCATCGTGCTTTTCCACATCCATACAAATCACTTCTGCTTTGGCGGCTTGCCACAGACGCGTAAGCTTTTCTACCGCCCAAGGTGCAGAGCTCGGCAATGGCGTTAAAATCACTTTATGCTGCGCAAATAAATCGACTTTTCCCGCATGCACCCCTGTGTGTTCAGCCCCTGCAATCGGATGACCGGGCACAAACCCGATCGGCAAAACTTCACCAAATACAGCCTTAGCTGCATCAACGACGTTGCCTTTGGTACTTCCTACATCGGTTAATATGACATTTTCAGTCAAATGCGGA
>CAZOGM010000016.1:7275-15772 GCA_964579445.1 uncultured Acinetobacter sp. | reverse complement strand
GTTGCCTTTGGTACTTCCTACATCGGTTAATATGACATTTTCAGTCAAATGCGGATGAATCAATTCCAAAACTTTTTGAGTTGCTCGAACAGGTAAAGCCAACACCACCAAATCTGCATTTTTAACCGCATCAATAGGATTACTATAACCTTCTGAAATTAAACCCAAGGTTTTGGCATCATCTAGAGTCTGCTTCGAACGAGTCGATGCCACCACTGTGGTCGCAAGCTGTTCAGCCGCGATTACCCGTGCCAAGCTTGAACCAATCAAGCCCAGCCCAATAAATGCGACTTTTTTAAATAGAGGTTGAGCCATATTTAAACGTTTAACCCAATTTATAGAACAGCAAGTGGGTATGAACCCAGGACGCGAACTTCTTTGACCAACGGGCGAATTTCTTCAATTGCCGCTTTAACATTGTCTTGTTCGACATGACCTTCAAGGTCAATAAAGAACACATAGGCCCATTTTTCAGGCAAAGCAGGACGCGTTTCAATGCTGGTCAAACTAATATTGTGTTTTGCAAATGGCGCTAAAATTTCAAGTAAAGCACCGGCACGGTCATGTGCAGAAATCAATAATGAGGTTTTATCATTGCCACTTTGTGGCACTTTTTCACGACCGATGACCAAGAAACGCGTCGTGTTCTCTGGATTATCTTCAATATTGCTATTTAGAATTTCAAGATCATACAGATTTGCGGCGATTTCAGAGGCAATGGCAGCAGAATGCCATTCATTACGAATACGGCGTGCAGCTTCGGCATTGGAACTTAAAGCAACGCGTTCAACACCTGGGTAATTGGCATCTAACCAACCGCGGCACTGCGCCAATGTTTGCTGATGTGCATAAATTTGTTTAATACTGTCTTTACGCGTATTTTGAGAAATCAAAAATTGATGATGAATACGCAGTTCAACTTCACCAATCACATTGAGATGCGATGATTTAAAACAATCCAAGGTATGATTCACCACACCTTCAGATGAATTCTCAACCGGTACGAGACCATAATGCGCACTACCTGCTTCAACTTCACGAAATACTTCGTCAATGGTCGGCATTGGGCGAATCACAGCATCTTGACCAAAATGTTTCAATACTGCTGAGTGGGTATAGGTTCCCACAGGGCCCAAAAACGCAATACTTTGCGGTGCTTCCAAAGCCAAGCAGGCAGACATGATTTCACGAAACAACCGTGCCATGGTGATATCAGAAAGAGGCCCTTCATTACGCTCCATAACATTACGCAAAACTTGTGCTTCACGCTCAGGACGATAAAACATTGGATTTTCTTCAGAGGCAAACTTGGCTTTTGCCACAGCTTCCGCCAGTTTAGCGCGACGATTGATCAACTGTTGTATTTGTTGATCGACCGAGTCAATATCTTCACGGATTTGAACTAAGTCTAAAGAATTCGTTGTGTTTTGATCATCGTTGATCATTGTTATGTCGCCTTGCAGAAACGGTTATTTAAACAGTATAACAATAGTTAGCTTTCAATTGTTAAGCAACCAAACTTTGATCAAATCAGTTTTAAAAATATACAGTTGAATTATTCATCAATTTGATCAATATCTCTAATCAGGTTTTGGCTGTGTAATTATATTCTCGAATTCCAATTGCAACATTAACATTCGAATTCTTCATACTTTAAATTGAATTCATTTGAATAAAAATAAAGCCCACCTAAAGTGAGCATTTTATTTGAAAATAAAAGAAATAATTTTGAATTTTAAATTCTTAAATTGGGCTGAAATATACCCACCACAAACCAAATGGATGCCATGATCCATAAAAGCAGTGCATAAAATCGAATTTGCTCTGCATTCCAGCCCCAAGTCATCCAGCCAAAAGTGAGCACTGATTTCAATCCGACCAACCACTGTGCTCCACCCCACGACAGCAGCCATTTATAAAATAGCGACTGAAGCAGAAATAAAATGACCCAAGCGATTAAACTCATTCATCCATGCTCAACTTAAGCATTCAATCTAGCGACCCAAAATACCGCGAGCCACGATTTCTTTCATAATTTCATTGGTTCCACCATAAATACGTTGAATACGCGCATCGACAAAGAAACGTGAAATTGGATATTCAGTCATATAGCCATAACCACCAAACAATTGTAGGAGATTGTCGGCAATTTTCATTTGCATATCTGTACTGAAACTTTTCAATGCCGCAGCAGTTTCAACGTCTAACTTGCCTTGCATATAAAGCTCGACATTTTGATTATAAAATGCAGCGGTTGCCAGCTCATCAATTTTGGCTTGCGCCAATACAAAACGAGTATTTTGAAAGTTACCAATTGCTTGACCAAACGCTTGACGCTCTTTGACATATGCCGCGGTCACATCAATAGAACCTCGAATCGCGCCTATTGCGGTTGCTGCAATGGCAGTACGCTCGCGAGGTAATTCTTGCATTAAATAAGCAAAACCTTGACCTGGCTGACCCAGCAATTGATCTTTAGGCACTTTGACGTTGTCAAAGAAAAGCTCTGAAGTATCTTGTGAATGCAAACCAATTTTTTCAAGATTGGTGCCTTTTTTGAATCCATCTAAATGGGTATCTGCCAAAAGTAAAGACACGCCTTTGGCACGCGCTTGCGGATCAGTTTTCACTGCAAGTACCACAAGGTCTGCATGTTGACCGTTCGAAATAAAGGTTTTAGAACCATTTAAAACATAATGATCACCTTGCAAAATTGCACTGGTCCGCATGGCTTGTAAGTCCGAACCTGCGCCTGGCTCAGTCATACCAATTGCACCCACCACTTCGCCTGAAACCATTTTGGGCAGCCAATACTGCTTTTGTTCTTCTGAGGCAATGTGCAAAATATAAGGTGCTGCAATTTCTGAGTGACATGAAATTCCAGTTGAAATCGCGCTATAGCCTGCCCGTGCTGACTCTTCAACCAACATCAATGAATAATGGGTAGGTACGCCATAGCCGCCGTATTCTTCAGGAACATCGACACAAAGAAAGCCATTTTCACCTAACTGGTTCCAAAGTGATCTAGGGTATAGCCCTTCACGCTCCCATTGATCATAAAAAGGGGCAACATGCTCCTTCATAAAACGCTTGAAGTTATCGCGAAATAATTCTAAATCAGCATCATAAGCCAACATTTATTCTTTCCTTATCTATATGTGTTATGCATCAGTTTAAAGGACAGATACAAAAGCATTTGTTGTTGTATGAAATTTATCTCTTGGCATCCTAATCATTTTTATGACTGGTGTCATGCGTAATGCTGAACCGCAGCGTCGTTATTTCAGTCAATGGATTAAGACTGCATTTTAAAATACTCATTCAGATTGAAAAAAAAAACCCACTCAAAACTGGATATAGGATTCACAACATTTATAACCTAGTATAGGGATGAAATATTGATATTTAAAAGTTAGCCATGAGCCAAAAACGTAATCTCTATAAAGATCTTGAACACCCTTTTGCCCAATATGTGCGCATTGTCGGTAAAGGTAAAAATGGCTCAAGATCGCTTAGCTATCAAGAAGCCTATGACGCATTTAGCTTGATTCTCAATGGTGAAGTTTTAGATGTGCAATTGGGCGCATTTTTGATGCTGCTTCGCGTGAAGGAAGAATCGGTTGAAGAACTGCATGGTTTTGTTCAAGCCACACGTGATCAGCTCAAGTTTAAACCGTTAGATGTAGATTTAGATTGGTCATCTTATGCAGGCAAGCGTAAGCACTATCCTTGGTTTTTACTGGCGGCACTCACCCTTGCTCAAAATGGCTATAAAATCGTCATGCATGGTGCATCTGGTCATACCTTGAACCGTGTTTATACTGAACAAGTTTTAGAGTACTTAGGCTATTCTATTGCTCAAAATGAAGATGACGTTGCGTTACAGCTTCAATCCAGAAACTTTGCTTATATACCGCTAGATTCCATTTCCCCAATCTTAAGTGATTTAATTGCCTTAAGAAATGTGATGGGATTACGCTCTCCAATTCATACGCTTGCACGACTGATTAATCCATTTAATGCGAACGCGACTTTGCAAGCGATTTTTCATCCCGCTTATCGCAGTTCGCATCAACAAACGGCATTTCAATTGGGTTATCAAAACAGTGCTGTAATTAAAGGTGAAGGTGGTGAATTTGAACGTAATCCAGATGCGAAAACCTTAATCTGCGGAGTAAAGCATGGTGAATTGTATGAGCTTGAACTGCCCAAACTGACCGCTGATCGAAGTCCAATTGAAGAAGATTTGAATTTAGAGACGTTCAAAGCCGTTTGGGAAGGTCAACAAAGCCATGAATATGGCGAAGTGGCTGTGGTTGAAACCATGGCGATTGCACTTTACACCATGAATGCTTGCGGAAATTTTAAGGATGCACAAACCAAAGCGAACATATTTTGGCAAAATCGTTTAGCCTCGAACCAGTGATTTGCTTATTAATAACGCCTGACTAACTTTTAGTTTGCTTATTTCTAAACAATAACATTTCTTTAATTTTTTAAAAATCAGTTAAAAAAAGACACCGTAGTGTCTTTTTTTCATGCTCAAATAAACGATATGTTATACAAAACGAATCGGTTGAAATTCAGGCTCAGGCACGTGAGAATCGCATTCATCACCTTCATCTTTGTGACCTTTGTCAATATAACCTGAGCGTTCATTTTCAGGCAAATTCTGTGCTTCCCATGCAATCACCGCTTGCATCGAAATTTGACGTTGTTCTTTGGTGAGTACAACACCATTTGGCCATTTACCAATCTCAACCGCTGTCTTTAAACGCGCGACGATATCGGCATCTAAAATAGAAAGCATTTGTTCAATATTCATGGTCAATCCTGTTGTTGAAATGATTCAAAATCTTGATTCCAACCAAGCTTGGTACGGCATGCCATATAAAAATCATAGCCTGGTGGATGGAGTAGCATTAATTTAAAAGGATGTTTGCGAATGTGCAACCAATCCCCTTCATTCAGTGAAATGCTGTGCTGACCATCGGCACTGACCATGGGTAACACGCGATTTTCACAAATTTGGATTTTAATTTCACTCTGCCCACCCACCACAATCGGTCTGGAAGACAAAGTATGCGGATGCATCGGTACAAGCACAATCGCATCCATACTTGGATGCAGAATTGGACCTCCACCCGAGAGTGCATAAGCGGTTGAACCCGTTGGTGTAGAGACGATCAATCCGTCGCTATGTTGACGGTAGACGTACTGACCATCGATATGTAGATCAAATTCGATCATGTGCACCGACTTACCCGAGTGCAGCACTACATCGTTGAGTGCAACCGCATCGTAAATCAGTTCATTCTTACTGCGAACCTCAATCTCAAGTAAAAAACGGCGATCTAATTGAAACTCACCTTTTAACACTTGATCTAGCTTAAACAACACTTCAGTCGGTTTAATATCCGTTAAGAAACCAAGACGACCACGGTTTACACCGATCACCGGTGTATTGTATTTGACTAAGGAACGCGCTGCATGCAGTAAAGAGCCATCACCACCCACCACAATCACCAAATCCACCACTTCACCCAATAAAGCACGACTCACTGTTTGCGTGTTTTTATAAGGCACGAGTTTGGCAGTTTCTGAGTCAAAAACTGGATGTAAACCTAAGCTGATAATATGATCATGAATCAGACTGAGCGTTTCCACGACCGATGATTTATCTGGTCGTCCAATGAGTCCAATATTTCGAAAGGTCTTGGCTGATAGTTGCACGTACGCGGCGGCTCCAGAATAATGAGGGAATATCATAACACTATCATGTGCAATCTGACATCTGACAGAGCTACTACAAATGAGCACAATCTGCCCAGTCGCCTTGCACTTCAAGTCAAAATGAATGAGATGTTTATACTTACTTTGAAGCATCGTGGCTTGCTTCTCAAGCATTAATTTTAGCTTTTTAATTGCTTATTTTCACAGTTTAATTATTGCAAAAAAATGAAAAGCTTCGCATGATGAGCCAAACTAATTCGAGTTATGCTCATAATCTATGAAGTCTGAACGTGGTATTGGCTTAATTGCGCTCCTTTTTTGTGTGCTGATCATTGCAGCATTTGTGGTATTTAGTATCTATCTTATTCGTATAGATAATGTCATTCGTGACAAATTTGAAGGCAACCGCTGGGACATTCCGGCAAAAGTCTTTGCACGTCCTTTAGAAGTGTATGCCAATGCACCCATTGATCAGGCTGATTTCCAAAAAGAACTGGGTTTACTGGGCTATAAAAATTCTGAGAATTACACCAAACCCGGCAATTTTTTGGTTCAAGACAATACCATCTTCGTACACACTCGCGGTTTTGACTTTGGCGATAGCGTTGAGCCTGAGCAAATTTTGCAAGTGGCTTTTGCTGATGCACAGGTCACTGAAATTAAAGCAACCAAACCCTCTAGCACAGGTATTGCACGTCTAGAGCCGATGCTGATTGGCGGGATTTACCCACAGCACAACGAAGACCGCGTGCTGATTAAACTCAATAAAGTCCCTAAACCTTTAATTCAGGCTTTAATTGCCACAGAAGATCGTAATTTTTATCATCATCACGGGATTTCTGTGCGTGGCACAGCCCGTGCGGTGGTGAGTAATGTGACGGGTGGCAAGCGTCAAGGTGGCTCGACTTTAACCCAGCAATTGGTGAAAAACTTTTATTTAACGCCTGAGCGCACCTTAAAACGCAAAGTAAATGAAGCTTTCATGGCACTTTTACTTGAATTACATTATGACAAAGACGAAATTTTAGAAGCGTACCTGAATGAAGTGAATTTAGGTCAAAATGGTAGCTATTCAATTAATGGCTATGGATTAGCGTCACAATTTTATTTTGGATTACCGCTGCGTGAACTGAGTATTGCTCAGCAAGCCTTTTTGGTGGGTTTGGTTCAAGGGCCAAGTTTGTATAACCCTTGGCGCAACCCAGAAAGTGCTAAAAAACGTCGCAATATCGTGTTAAAAAATATGTTGGTCATGGGGTATTTGACCCAAGATCAGTATGATACCGAATCTGCAAAACCGTTAAATGTCATCAGTAAACCGACCATTGGCCCTGCACGTTTCCCTGACTTTTTGGACATTGTGCGTCGTCAGCTGAAAGCTGAATATCAAGAAAGTGATTTAACCAATCAAGGGCTGCGTATTTTTACGACTTTAGATCCGATTGCACAAACTAAAATTCAAACGTCTTTTATCGACACTGTTGCACGTATCTCTAAAGCAAACCCTGCGCGTTTAAAAGATTTACAAGGGGCTGTGTTGGTATCTCATCCTGAAAATGGCGAATTGATTGCCGCTGTAGGCTCAACTGCTGACTTTACAGGGTTTAACCGTGCCGTTGATGCCAAACGTCAAGTCGGTTCCCTACTCAAGCCTGCGATTTACTTGAGTGCATTGCAATCTGGTCGCTACAACTGGGCAAGTGTGGTTGAAGATAGTCCAGTGAGCATTCCTGTGGAAGGGAACAAATCATGGACACCGAAAAACTATAGCGGAAGTGGTTACGGGTATGTGCCGATGGTGCAGGCATTGGCCAATTCATACAATTTATCAGCGGTGCGTTTAGGACAAGAGTTTGGGCTATCGACTTTTAGCAATAACTTGTCCAAATTTGGTGTGACGTCCAATATTCCAAGCTACCCGTCTATTTTCTTAGGTGCAGTAGATATGTCACCTATGGAAGTGCTGAGCATTTATGGAAACTTTGCAACAGGTGGTTTTAAATACCCAAATAAATCGATTCGTTCTGTGGTGGACTCAAATGGACGTGCACTTGATCGATATAGCCTGAATGTACAGCAGACTATAGATCCTGCAGCGGCTTACTTGTTGAACTATGGCCTACAACGAGTAATGACTTCGGGTACGGGTAAAGCTGCCTACAACAGCCTACCCACCAGCTTGAATTTGGCAGGCAAATCCGGCACGACGAATGATACCCGTGATTCGTGGTTTGCAGGTTACTCAGGTAACAATCTGGCTGTGGTATGGCTGGGTTTAGATGACAATAAAGTGACTGGCCTTACAGGTACATCAGGTGCGTTACCCGTTTGGATTAACGTGATGAAGCAATTGCGCCAGAAACCTGTCAATTTGCGTCAGCCCGATGATGTTCAGTGGCAATGGTTAGATGTGAGTAGTGGTGAACTCTCTGCTCAAGGCTGTGAAGGTGCGCTGTATATTCCTCTGCTACGCCACACGATACCTAAACGTGCAACTGCATGTGGTCTGCCACACTATCAAGTTGAACCGACTTACATTCCTGATACGCAAACACCTCCTGAAACTGATTCATCTGAAGATAGTATTGAAAATTACATTCGAGAAAGTGAAAGCGACATGGAACAAGATTTATCTAACTCCAATAATCGCGTGATTTCGAGTGGTAGTTTTCAACCCTAAGCTTTAAAGAGTTTAAGTTTTAGTGCATGAAAGCTTTGAGGCATGAAAGTTTTGATGCGTACCAGTTTTAATGGATATACTTTA
>CAZOGM010000016.1:5240-7175 GCA_964579445.1 uncultured Acinetobacter sp. | reverse complement strand
TTTGAGGCATGAAAGTTTTGATGCGTACCAGTTTTAATGGATATACTTTATGACGTTGTTTAAATCAGGTTTTTTCTCGCTGTGTCTTGTTTCATTCGCGAGTGTCGCATTAGTCGGTTGTCAGTCCAACTTAAGTCAAAAGCCGACTCAAGCGCAAAACTCACCTAAAACAGAAAGTGTGCCTCAACTCAAAACGCCAGAGGGTATTAAGATTACCCCTTACGAACGTCCTGAAATCAAACGTGAACAACTGCAAGTGGTGATACCACAGCAGAAAACTCAGCAAAAATTTGATGATGGACGAGAGCTTCCAGCCTTCAAACAATTCATGCAACAAACTCAGACCGCATTTAAGCAAGGCAAATGGAATGAAGCCGAGCAAGCTGCCATGCATGCTCAGCGCCTTGCGCCACAATCTGCGGAAACCTATATGTACTTGGCAATGATTTCGAACCATAAAAATCAAGCCGCCAATGCGGAGTCTTTGGCTCGACGAGGACTCAGTTATGCACAGACCAATACGATGAAACGTCAGCTGTGGCAGATTATTTTAAAGTCAGCGCAGATACAGAAAAACGCCAAGACCATGCAAGAAGCCCAGACCCGTATACACGCTTTATAATCAAATAAAATCTCCACTCAGGAGATTTTATTTGAACTAAAACTTTCGAATTCCCGCGACTCCATAGGCCCCGTGTTGCTGTGCTCTATCCAAATCTAAGGGGCTTAAGCCCCCCAATCCAAAAACAGGTACATCGGAGCTTAAGCAAAGCTGCTCAAACTGCTCCCAGCCTAAAGCCTGAGCATCGGTATGGGTCGTAGTGGTATGCACGGGGCTAAGCATGATGGCATCACAACCTATGCTGCCTGCTTGTTCAACTGAAAGTCGATCATGACACGATGCAATGCTGCGAACACCTAACGGGAGTGTCTTGGCATTTAGCTGCATTAACTGCTCATGTTTGATCTGTACTGCTGCTAGTCGCTGTTGGACGACACGATCTAACCCTTGCCAAACATCAATATTGACAATCAGCTTATTCAGGTTTGCAGGCGATAGCGCATTGATTTTTTGTATCAGATCAAGCGTAGGCATTACTCTCAAATAAAGCCATGTGTCGTGATTTAAACCAGCTAAATCATTCAGATCAGCTGATATTTTAAGGTATTGAACCCAATTTAGACGCTCAATGATCATGTCATTGGCTTTTGGAAACGCCAGATTCTTTAACGCTGCTCTGCTGTACCACTTCCATGGAGTTTGGATTTGATTGAGTTGTTCAACCGAAACCAATGCGTGGAAAATATGTAAATGTACATGGATGTCATCATATTCATGCTGAATCAGATCAAACAAATGCCAGGTTTGGATGTCGATGCCAACTTCTTCACGTATTTCACGTCGACAAGCTTCAAATGGTAATTCACCCAGTTCAACCTTTCCGCCTGGAAACTCATATTTGTCGCCCTGATGCTGTTTTGCTTCACGCCATCCAACCAAGACTTTATTGCGATGAAATAATAATGCAATCGCAACTTCTACAATAGGTTTGCTCATGATGTTCAGCTTTTCAAAGTTTGTCCTAGTGTAAGCAAATATAATTTTTTTATAAATGATAAAAATTATCGTTGACAGGCCTATTCGATAATGATTATCATTTAAATCGTTCACCACATACCACGGAGTCGAAGGAATGAACGCACCATTTAGCTTATTTACACGTAGTAATGAAACTCACCAATCACTTCCAATGCTACATTCCAATAACTTATTTGCATTGGGTCGTGAAATTCGCATTATGCATGCAGGAGAAGAATACCGCTTGCGCTTAACCCGTAACAACCGACTCATTCTAACCAAATAAAATAACAATAACTCACAACAATAATCGTGGAAAGAGGCAGTATGAATCAGCGCATACTGCTTTTTTAATG
>CAZOGM010000016.1:0-5140 GCA_964579445.1 uncultured Acinetobacter sp. | reverse complement strand
TATTGATTAAGAATAATGTTGCGACTGAGGTAAATAAATATCCACCTTTAAACCGCCCAAACTAGATGCTGAAAACTCAATCTTGCCTCCATGTAATTGAATAATTTTTTTGCAAATTGAAAGTCCTAAACCTGAACCTTGGGTTTTCGTTCCCAGTTCTCGATAAAACCGCTCTCCCAAACGGTTTAAAACCGTCTCACTTAATCCTGACCCAGTATTTTCAATCTTGAAATGTAAATTCGCGTCTTGCTGATTTAAATTAATTTGAACGCTTCCACCCTGTTCAGAATAACGAATTGCATTGTCGACTACGTTTCGTATGCAACTTAAAATTAGCTCTCTATTTGCATCTATACATACATTTTCCAGTTCAAGCTGATATTGAATCTGCTTATCCAATGCATCAGGCTGCGATATTTTAATCACCTCTTCCACAAGTTGATGCATTTCTACCCTTTGACGTGGAAGTTTTTTGGCATCCGATGGATCTAGACGTGCAAGTAAAAGTAAATTTTCTAGCACATTACTACCACGGCTTACATCAGACTGAATCTGTTGAAAACCTTGAGTTAAAGCAGGATCAAGTTTTCCATATTTTCGGTTTAAAAGCTGCAAACGCATTTGAATGGCAGAGAGTGGCGAACGTAATTCGTGGGATGCATCTGAGGTAAAGCGCTGCTCTGCCAGTAACGTTTGTTCCAAGCGACTCAGCATCTGGTTAATTTGCACAACCATGGGTTGTAATTCTTGAAGTTCAGGCTGTGGCTGCTGAATCGGACTTAAGTCGATTGCACTTTTTTCAGAAATATCTTTGGAAAGTTTTAATAAAGATCTAAATTGGCGTTTAATGGCAAAATGAACAATTCCCCATTGCAATAACCACAAAATACCGAGTATGCCCAAATATCCCAAGCTACTCATTGCAAGTTCTTCAAAGCGCGCCAGCATAGGTTGATACATGGTGAGCGTCTGATCATCTTCAATTGCTTGGTAGCGTCTTAACACCTGTCCATCTAGCCAGACAAATGCGAAGTGCTCATCTTCATACAAAACTGTTTCAGATTGCTTCGCGTACGACTCAAAATGATCGGTTTCCGTGAGCAATTGATTGGGTAATTTGAGCTGATAATCGATATCAAACTGCTCACTTAGCTCATCTAAGTCTGCACCAGACGCTTTGTGCTGACCTGCACTGATATCTGAGCTGAGCAAAATTTCAGAAATCTCATCCATCATTTGATCATGCAATTGCATGGTTTGATAAAATGAAATACCAATTAACAGTATCAGCGCAACCAACCCTGCAACGATTGAACTCAGCATGGATGATTGAACCAATTTGTTCTGTAATGACACTGTTTTTGGCTGATCTGACATCAATGAGGCTCTGAAGTAAGTTGAAGATTGTTGCTCGCAAGATCGCTTAATAAAAAAATCACTTACACAGCTATTCTGATGATTGATTCATACGATAGCCCAGTCCACGAATGGTCTTAATCAATTCACTGCCAATTTTTTTGCGTAATTGATAAATATACACTTCAATGGCATTACTCTCGATTTCATCCCCCCATGCATATAGGGATTCTTCCAGTTGCTCACGTGTCACCACGTGTTCTGGTTTTTGCATCAATTTATATAAAATTTGAAACTCTTTTGCCGTTAAGCTCACCGTTTTTTGATTTTGTATCAGTACTTTGGCTTGGGTGTCTAAGCATAGATTTGCATAGTGAATTTGATCTGAAGTGTGCTGCTGTTTCTGTCTCAGTTGACTACGGATGCGCGCAGATAATTCTTCTAAACTAAAAGGTTTCACCAAATAATCATTGGCACCCAAATCTAAACCCTGAACACGGTCATGAATGCTGTCTTGCGCTGTAATAAAAATCACAGGGGTTTCAATATTATGCTTACGTAGAACCTGCAAGATCTCATCACCTGTAGCTTTGGGCAAACCTCGATCTAACAAGATACAGTCATATTGATGCTGTTCTATCGCATGAATAGCATAGTCACCACGATCGACCCAATCGACATTATAACCATCAAGTACCAACCACGATTGAATACTTTCTGCTTGAGACGCATCATCTTCAGCCAACAATATTCGCATTATCTTCTCATTTAAATGATTTGATTACAGCTCACTACTTATAAATAGCATGCCTGAAAAATATCCGTTTGAACAATCAATCTCTATAAAAAAACCACATCATGACAATGTGGTTTTCATAATATTTACTCATTTATAGATCTAAATTCATGAGTAAAAAGGCTTCAGCTAAACATTAGAATTGAACAGCATCGACATCAATTTCGATACGTTTTGCAGGTTTATAATCGATATCGACTTCACCTGTAATCACCACTGGTGTTTTTGCAGAAATGGCTTTTCCATGCCATAGCTCATCATCAATATCGACATTGATACTGCCTGTATTGTCACGGAATTGATATTTCTCATCGCCCGTAGCTTTTACAATATAGCCTTTTAACTGCACTTTGCTGTCATCTTTGAGCGTTAACGCTTGTTTCACTGTTGTGGTTGAAATTGGCGTAATAGCGCTTTTATTCACTGCGGTGTCGGCCACAGCAAATGTAGTTGCCGTTACAAGTGTTGCAGCCATTAAAGCCTGATTAAATACATTCATGTGATCACCTTCATCTTTGAGTTTGTGTTTTCGATAACTGCATTAAAACAAACCAAGATGAGGTGAATCTTAAGAAATGATCATTTTCAATTTTATGATTTTTATTTCTAAAATGCGTATTCCAACGCATACCCACATTAATTTAAAGGTACAACCCGAAGCACTTCCTCCAAGGTGGTCATCCCATCTATAACTTTACGCGCACCTGCAATACGTAAAGGTTCAACACCTTCTTTTTTGGCTTGAGCACGAAGTTCATCTAAATTGGCATGCGCACTGATTTTCTGCTTCGCCTCTAAACTGACCGGCATAAACTCATAAATGCCCACACGGCCTTTATAGCCTGTCTGTCGGCATACTTCACAGCCTTTGGCATGATAAACTTGCTCGGGCATCTCCATGACATAATCAAAAGTCAGATGCTCCCACTCTTGCGCATTAATATTGGATTTTTCTTTACAGTGTACACACAGCTTACGTACCAAGCGCTGTGCCAATACCCCTAAAATAGTCGCGGCGCTTAGAAAAGGCTGAACACCCAAATCATGCAAACGCGTCAGACTTGAAGGTGCATCATTGGTATGCAAAGTCGACAGCACCAAATGCCCTGTAAGCGCAGCTTGAATGGCCATGTTGGCAGTGTCTTGATCTCGAATCTCACCGACCATAATAATATCAGGATCTTGACGCATTAAAGCCCGGACACCATCTGCAAATCCCAGTTCAATACCTGAATTAACCTGCATTTGATTAAAACTGGGCTCTAACATTTCAATGGGGTCTTCGATGGTACAGACATTGACTTGCTCTGTGGCAAGTTGCTTGAGTGAAGAATAAAGTGTCGTGGTTTTACCTGAACCTGTTGGACCCGTGACCAAAATAATACCGTGACTGTGCTCAGTTAAACTGTGCCATTGATCCAGTAAACGCTCATCAAAACCGAGTTGCTGGAAACTCCTGACCAACACTTCAGGATCAAAAATACGCATGACCAACTTCTCACCAAATGCCGTGGGTAAAGTTGATAAGCGCAGTTCAGTCTCAACGCCTTTCGGAGTTCGCGTTTTTAACCGTCCATCTTGTGGACGGCGCTTTTCCGCGACATTCATGCGACCTAAAATTTTAATTCGGGAAATGACTGCAGTGAGTGTGTTGGCAGGCATATTATAAATGGTATGCAACACCCCATCGATACGAAAGCGAACTTTGCCTTTTTCTTTACGCGGTTCTAGGTGAATATCACTGGCACCTTGCTCGAAAGCAAACTGTAAAACCCAATCGACCAATTTGACAATGTGTTGATCATTGGCATCGGGATTTTGCGCATCGCCCAACTGTAAAAGTGCTTCTACATTTTTACTTTGTACATCATACGCACTGGTTTTTTGTGATGAATTTACCGCACGACTGACCTGATAATATTCAACAATATAACGTTTAAGTTGCTCAGGACTTAGCAAAACTTTAACAATTTTTTTGGGGCTTAAGCTCTGTTGCAGATTATGCAACCAATCACTTAAATAAGGCTGATCTGTTCCGATTAAAATTTGATCTGGATGTACTTCAACAGCCAAGATATTATTTTTGACTGCAAACTCTTGTGACATGACTTGAGTCAGTGCCGCAACATCTGCTTTTAAAGGATCAATCACATACAACGGCATATCCGTTTTGATCGCTAACCACTGACACAATGCGGTCAGGGTTAAACGGCTTTGCGGCGCTGCATAGTCACTCAAATTAAAGTGTGAAATCCACTGTAAAGGATGCCATTTTAGTTGTTCTCTTTGGCGGTGTGTGGTTTGCACCAAGAGTTTATCGCGCTCTGAGATTCTTCCATCTTTTAATAATTGTTCTAAGCACCAGATGGTATCAATTTCAAAATTAAAGTTCATTCTTTTAAGCCCCAAAACTTGATTCGACTATAACAAATTCTGGTGAAGATTCACTGATCGAATCAAAATAATTCAAGCCAAAATTCTTGATATTTTATAAGTACTAGGTTTCAAATATATTCCTGAAAATCTAAATAGATTATGCTTAAATCCAAGAATAGATAAACGCGACCATAGACATACTCCGCCCATTTTAAGCATAAATTTTTCAGGAATTTTACCCAACATCAGATGATTAAGCATATTCAACCATCACGTTAGCATAATCACTAAAGTTTTAAAAAATGCTTTATCGACATGAGCTTTTATATCGAGCAACTAAACTTGACCTAAACGATATTCAGTATCTGCACCCCCTGTTCATTGACCTTAAATTTAACTTCTATTCCTGCGAAATTCATACCGTAAATTCGTTCTGCATCAATTTGATACGCAGGTCTTGGATCCAAAGACAACACCGCTTCCAGTTCTTCCACATGCTGTTGGGTCATTTTCTGCTGATTGAGTAATTCTTGCTTCAACTGTTCTGCCTCGAGTGACCAGCACACAGCTTTCATCTCAGGCTGGGCTTGAGCATAACCACTTTGTGCATCT
>CAZOGM010000015.1:33635-56255 GCA_964579445.1 uncultured Acinetobacter sp. | reverse complement strand
GCGCCTGGCTCTGTTGTACCTTTAATTTCAGGTGTCGTGTCATTGGTAGGATCAACTGGATCAATCGCAATTGGCGGCGGTGTTGTATCAACAATTACACCCGCAATATCTGGAACAGGCGTTACATTACCCGCTAAATCACGAGCAGTTGCTTCGACTGTGTATTTACCATCTGCTAGATTTTTCGGTGTAAATGACCAACTACCATCATTATTTGGCTTAATCGTTGCATTTTCAACAACGACACCAGCTGCATTTTTTACAACAATACGTACAATTTGAATACCAGCTTCGGTCGAACCTGTAAAAGTAGGTGTAGAGTCGTTGGTTAAACCGAAATCAACGATATCTACAGGAGGAGCGACTGTATCAACGATAAACTGAATAACATCTGTAGTTTGGTTATTCGCACTGTCAACACCGTGTGCAATCAGTGTATATTCACCGTCTATTAGTTTAACACCACTATTATAAGTCCACTTATCGGTTGTTAAGTCAAAGGTTGTTGCTGGACCTTTAGCAATCGTATTTCCATTTTTATCTTTAATTTCTAAGTCAACTTTTACGACATCTTTATTGGTCGTTCCAGTAAACACGTATGCTGGGTTTTTTATATGGAAAATCACATTCGTCTCCGTTTTTAATAGCTTTTCTTGAACAGCATCAGACTGAATAGATAAAGCTGAGAATTTTGCAATGAATGCTGAAGGTTTGGTAAGTTCCCAGTCATCATCATCACCGTTATCTGGCGGATCAATCGAGATCTCAGGGGGAGTAGTGTCAATCACTAAGCCATCAACCTCTAGATCTTCCTTATTACCTGCAGGATCCGTTGCAGTCGCTTCAACCGTGTAGTTGCCTTCTGGTAATTCAGTCGTTGGCGTAAATGACCAAGTACCATCTGGATTAACCGTTGCTGGACCTTCTGCAACTGGATTACCATCTTTATCTTTAATCACTACATCAACAGTTGAACCTGGTTCAGCCTGACCTGTTATTTCAGGGGTTGTGTCATTTGTATCAACAGGGGGATCAATCGATATATCTGGAGGAGTTGTATCAATCACCAACCCTTCTGATGCTGCATCTTTCAGGTTACCAACAGGATCTTTTGCAGTTGCTTCAACTGTATATTCACCTTCTGGTAGTGCAGTTTCTGGTGTGAATAACCAAGTGCCGTCTGGATTAACCGTTGCTGGACCTTGCGCCACAGGATTACCATCTTTATCTTTGACCACCACCTCAACGGTTGAACCAGGTTCAACTTGACCCGTTAATTCAGGCGTTGTGTCATTTGTATCAACAGGGGGATCAATTGAAATTTCTGGAGGAGTGGTGTCAATCACTAACCCTTCTGGTACTGCATCTTTAACGTTACCTGCAGGATCTTTTGCAGTTGCTTCTACTTTGTATTCACCTTCTGGTAATTCAGTTGTTGGCGTATATGACCAAGTACCGTCTGGATTAACCGTTGCTGGACCTTGTGTAACTGGATTACCATCTTTATCTTTGATCACCACATCAACGGTTGAACCTGGCTCCGTCTTGCCTGTAACT
This sequence comes from uncultured Acinetobacter sp., assembly GCA_964579445.1. Taxonomy (GTDB): domain Bacteria; phylum Pseudomonadota; class Gammaproteobacteria; order Pseudomonadales; family Moraxellaceae; genus Acinetobacter. Next base: position 54,698 of record CAZOGM010000015.1, on the reverse strand, counting down.
TCAGGCGTTGTGTCATTGGTATCTGCAGGAGGATTTATAGAAACAACAGGTGGTGTCGTATCGATTACAAGCTTTTCTGGTGTTGCAATATCCTTGTTTCCATTTGGATCTGTTGCAGTGGCATCAACTGTATATTCACCTTCTGGTAATACAGTTTCAGGTGTAAATGTCCAAGTGCCGTCTGGATTAACCGTTGCTGGACCTTGCGCCACAGGATTACCATCTTTATCCTTAACGACTACTTCAACTTTTGAACCTGACTCAGCATGGCCTGAAATTTCAGGTGTAGTGTCATTGGTTTCATCCAACGGGTTAATTGAAACATCTGGTGGAGTTGTATCAACAATAAAATCTTCAGGTGCTGCTAGAGTCGTGTTGCCTGCTTTATCTTTTGCAGTTGCTTCAACTGTGTAATCGCCTTCTGGTAATGACGTTGTTGGTGTAAATGACCACGTCCCATTTGGATTTACTGTTGCTGGACCCGAAGCCAAGATATTGCCATCTTTATCCTTAACAACAACACTCACTGTCGAGTCTGGCTCAGCTTTACCTGTTAGGGTTGGAGTGTCATCAGTCGCTACTCCAACTGGATCAATAGAAACAACTGGCGGAATAGAATCAACTGTAAAATCACTAATAGGTGATTTAGGGCTTTCTTGTCCATTTATAGTTTGTGTCACGGTTAAGCTATGTTGACCTTCAGCCAACGGAGTCGCTGGGACAAACTCCCATGCTCCATTCTCTTTGGCTACAGTTTCACCAACTAATGTTTCACCATCATAGACTTTGATCGTCGCGCCTGGCTTTGCCCCAGAACCACTAATGGTTGGAGCTGTATCATTGGTAAACCCGCCATTTGCGACAACACCTATTTGAGGCTCACGATCATCTGTAACCGTAGGAGCTGCTAAAGCATCAACAACTGGCACAGGAGGTTTAGTATTTCCGCCATCACCGCCGCCACCTGCTGCCGCTGCAATACCAGCAACACCAGCACCAGCCAACCAAGGTAAAATTCCGCCTATGAAGTTATCTGAGTAAAGAAGAGGCTCGATTTCGTCAATTGGATAATACAAAATAGTGTCAGCAATCGTGCCGTCTGCATTGGTGAATTTCACCCAAAACAACTGACCAGCATCATCTTGAAAAACCAAGCTATTGTCTGAAAATTCCGCATTGAAATAGTTTTCAATTACGATTACTTCACCGTTTCTTAAATTGATTAAAGCGTTATTGTTATCACGAGTGACTGAAGCCACATCATCTTTTGAAACCTGAACAACAACAACAGAGTTCTCACTTAGTCCCACCTTACTAGAGCTTACATTCTCTAATACCTGATGACTCTCTTTAGAAATGACTGAGATATTGGGCATGGTAAATTTCTCTCTTATAAATTTTATTTTTATCGACCTTTTATAAATCACAAAGATAGAAAAGATTGACACTATTATACGTATCTGAGACTTATATCACACTTTATATATTTTTTGTGCAATATGCCCGATGGGTTGTATCCATTTTTGTAAACCGCATCTTTTTGCAACTATATTTCTATGCAATTCAGTCGTTTAAAGATTAGAAAAATAAAATTTAATGGTAATTCGTTATTATTAAAAACTTAAAATTCAAATAGTTATTTATAATATTCACAAATAAAAATCTTCTTAAACACAAATTATATTGTAATTACAAAAGCAATCTGATAGGAAAAAAACTATCAACTCGAATGTAATATATTTAAACGCTAGAATGCGGCTTTAGATGGATTTTATTCAGATTTCACAAGATCAGTTTATGTTTAACTCATAAATGATTTTTTTAATTTTTATCATTTTTTTGCGACGAAAAAAGATTTGCAATTTAAATACATTATTGTAAGTAAAGGTAAAATTTAAATGATGAGTCGAATCTATGAAGTAGTGTAAATCCATTTATCACTACTTCTGCTCTTATTGGCGTGAGATTTGAAAATCATCTCATCAGTTTAGAAGTTATCGGGATTTTCGAGGCGCTGAAGCTCTTGTACTTTATTTGGATGATGTACTGCTGTGACACCGTCTCCAGTTTTAATATCAGAAATGGCCTCAGGATTGTAAATCGTAATAATTTCATTCCCCTTTGCATCTTCTCCAATAATGTATTTTACGCCACTTCGGTTCATTTTGTGGCACATACGCTGATACCAACCTTTAAATCCTTCCGTTTCTTCATTTGGATTATAATAAAAGGCGTTCATTACTGAAGGTAGCCCCAAACCACAGACCAAGCCCGACAACAGCACTACGATAAAGGTATATCCAATCAAAATACTGCTGTACTCGCTTAATTGAGGTACATTCGCTACCGCTAAAATAAGCGCAAGTGAAATCCCCCCTCTTACACCTCCCCACGATAAAATAGCTAAACTGCCGTTATAGCTTTTTTTACGAAATGATGGGAAGAAAGCAAAAGATAAATAGTTGGCCGCAAAGCGAGAAAGATGCAGAATAATAAAGGCAACAATACCCCCTAAAATCATGCTGGCATTTAAGTCCAAAATAAATAATTCTAGACCAATTAAGGTGAACAAAAATGAATTAATAATTCCTTCCACTGTATGCCAAAAATGATTCACTTCACTAATTTCACGTGCAGCTAAAATCTCTTTCCAACGGTTACCTACAATTAAACCGCCAATGACGCAGGCAATGGGTGCTGATGCATGAGCAAACAAGGCCACTAAATATGAACCACATGCCAATAATGCTGTGGTCAAAATCAGTGATTCCATTTCATGCTTACCACGCAATATCCGTAAAATCGCCCAACCAAAGATCCAACCAATGATGACTGCTACGACAATCTCATAAAGTAGCGTTTGTAGTGTTGCCAATAAACTAAAATGCTCACCTTCCAACACGTTAAGTAAGGTCATGAAAACGGCAATACACATCGCATCATTAAATAAAGATTCGCCTTCTAATTTCACCATTAAATGATGCGGCGCACGAACCGAACTTAGTACGCCCTTAATTCCGATAGGATCGGTTGCACCTAATGCAGAACCCAGGAGCAATAACACTAAAAATGGCACAGGATTGCCAATTAAATATTGGAAACCGAAAATCAGACCACCGAATAAAGCTGCGCAAATGACCAAAGCAATCGTGGCTAAAATACCAATTGGCTTCCAATAAACTTTTAAATCTGAAACTTTAAATTTGAGTGCGCTTGAGGTCAAAATAAAACAAATTACACCATTGACCAGAAAATCATAAAAGTCGATGTGCCTGACCGCTGACTCAATATTATCGAGGTTAATGGTAATAAATTGATTACCCCCCAATAAGTTTGCAGCCCATTGTAAGATAAAGACAAAAATAGCTGAGACAATAGGCACCCCAATTGCTTGCGGAAAACCTAAAATTCTTTTGTTGAAAATTGTCGTTGCGATGGAGAGCGCAAAGACGACCGTAAATACTTGGAGAAAAAAATAACTACCCATTTTGCGCCTATCTATTTTTATAGCATTGGTAAATACAAATATTTAATAAATAAATGACTTAAGAGAAAATATTTTAAAATTTTATAATGATTTAAGAGTACTGAAAAGAATTGTTTGTTATTTTTTGCTATTTTAAATGGAAAAGTAATCTGTACAGCTGAAGGTAAATAAAAGCCCAGTCAACCTGAATATTGAGCTGGGCTAAATGTTTATTCATCTCTAATATTGAATCAAATGTTCGCCTTGAATGTATCGCACTGATTTATATCACCTGTTTGCATACCTTGATTAAACCATTGCATACGCTGCGCACTGGTTCCATGGGTAAAGCTGTCTGGTACGACTTGACCACGAGCCCGTTTTTGTAAGTAGTCATCGCCAATTTTATGTGCAGCATCCATGGCTTCTTCTATATCCCCTTTTTCAAGGAATTGTGTGCGCTCATGATTTGATTTCGCCCACACCCCTGCTAAGCAATCTGCCTGTAATTCTAAACGAACAGACAATTGGTTACCTTGTGCTTCACTGGCTTGTTGACGCGCCTGTTGAACTTGAGTCGAAATACCCAATAGATTTTGAATATGATGACCAACTTCATGTGAAATGACGTACGCTTGAGCAAAATCTCCAGCAGCTTGATTGTTGGCAAGTTCAGACTGATTTTGCTCACCAGAAATGCCCATCTGCGTGCGCATATCTTTAAAAAATTGCGTGTCAATATAGACCTTTTGATCTGCTGGGCAGTAAAAAGGACCCATTGCAGATTCAGCCGTACCACAACCAGAATTAACGACACCACTAAACATGACCAACTTTGGAGCTGTATATTGCATTCCATTTTGTTTAAAAATAGGCACCCACGTATCTTCTGTATCAGCTAAAACTGTACCGACAAAATCAGAAGCCTCTTGCTGTTCTGGCGTAGGATTGGCAATTTCTGATGCTTGCTGTGAACCTTGCGAGGTCACTTGTTTAGTAGCTTGATATGCCTGCTGAGGATCGACACCAAAAAACTTCCATGCAATAAAAGCCACAATTAAACCCAAGATACTAAAGCCACCCGCTTTAACCCCACCACCGCCACGACGATCTTCTAAATTACTACTAACACGACGCCCTTTCCAACGCATAGTCTTATCCTTATTCTAATCTAGTGTATATTTTATCGTTGTTTAATTCATTATGCCGATTTGGTTTTCGAGAAAATCTTCTTGCCTATTGTCATAATTAAAACCACGATCAGACCTGCAATAAAACCGATCACAAAATTGAGCAAGGTTGGTGTTAATGCCCCAAAAATATGACCAAAAGTTGGAATATGTTCCGCATAGCCCACTGATTCTTCGGTTAAATGATGAAACCAAGGCACGCCATGACTAATAATACCACCACCGACCAAAAACATAGCAATAGTTCCAACAATCGTTAAAGTTTTCATAAGCTTAGGTGCAAATGCCAACAGACCACGACCAATGGTCTTTTTGAAACTCGAAGCTTGATTGACCAGATACAAACCTACGTCATCTATTTTGACGATCATTGCGACAAAACCATACACCCCAACGGTCATCAATATTGCGATGACACATAAAGCAGCGACTTTAATCCCAAAAGTAGCAGCAGCAACTGTCCCAAGTGAAATCACAATAATTTCGGCAGAAAGAATAAAGTCAGTTCGAATTGCACCTTTTATTTTTTCTTTCTCAATTGAAGCTAAATCTTTCTCGAGCAAATCTTTTTCAATTTGCGCTTCTTCAACTGTAGTTGCTTTTTTATGCTGTAGGGTATGTAAAACTTTCTCAACACCTTCATAACACAAGAATAAACCACCGATCATTAATAAAGGTGTAATCAGCCAAGGTGCAAAAAAGCTAATCGCAAGCGCCAAAGGTACCAATATACATTTATTCAGAAAAGAGCCTTTCGCTACAGCCCAAACGACTGGGAGTTCACGATCTGCAGAAACACCGCTGACTTGCTGTGCATTTAAAGCCAGATCATCCCCAAGTACACCTGCCGTTTTTTTGGCTGCCATTTTACTCATTACTGCAACGTCATCCAAAATCGCTGCAATATCATCCAGTAAAATCAGTAAACTACCTGCCATTTGTTATTATCCATTTTTTAAAATCATGGCTTAATTTTACAGATTTTATTTATTTAAATGATGTAATTCAGTAAATTTCAGGCTTTTTTTAAATCAAAATACAATTTAACCGAATCATTATTATGAATTTATAACGATATTCTCACTCGCTCGGGTTGAGCTGTGTAAAGGCTTAGTTATTTAATTTTTATATCGGCACAACTAAAGCTAGGCATTCAGAACAGTTCTTCTTACAATAAGCCAAAATTTAATATTCAATTTGGTATAAGTCATGAGCAATCAAGACAATCGTCCTGTCATTTTGACTGGCGACCGTCCTACCGGTCAACTTCATTTGGGTCATTTTGTCGGCTCTTTACGTTCGCGTGTCGGCTTACAAGATTCGCATCATCAACATCTACTTCTGGCTGATGCGCAAGCATTTACAGACAATGCCGATAATTTCGAAAAAGTACGTCGTAATATTATTGAAGTCGCAACGGATTATTTGGCTGTTGGCATTGATCCAACCAAAACAACGATTTGTGTTCAATCAAGCTTACCTGCTTTAAATGAATTGACCATGTTGTACCTGAACTTCGTGACGGTATCTCGTTTAGAGCGTAACCCGACTATTAAGTCTGAAATTCAAATGCGTGGTTTTGAACGAGATATTCCAGCAGGTTTCTTGTGCTACCCAGTCGCACAAGCCGCAGACATTACAGCATTTAAAGCCTCTATTGTCCCTGTCGGTGAAGATCAGATTCCAATGATTGAGCAGACCAACGAAATTGTGCGCCGTTTAAACCGTCAAATTGGTCGTGAGCTCCTACCAGAATGCAAAGCCTTACTTTCTAATGTTGGACGTTTGCCTGGTTTTGATGGTAAAGCGAAGATGTCTAAGTCTTTAGGTAATACCATTGTCTTGGATGCCTCTGATAAGGACATCAAAAAGGCCGTAAATGCCATGTACACAGATCCTAATCATTTACGTGTGGAAGATCCGGGTCAAGTTGAAGGTAACGTGGTATTTACATATCTTGATGCATTTGATCCAAATACGGATGAAGTGGCAGAGCTTAAAGAACATTATCGTCGTGGGGGTTTAGGTGACGGCACGGTGAAAAAGCGTTTAGAAGGTGTATTGAAAGAATTAATTACTCCTATTCGTGAGCGCCGTATGGAACTGGCTAAAGATCCAGATTACATCATGGATATCTTAAAAACCGGTACGGCAAAATGTCGTGACATTACTCAGCAAACTTTAGATGAAGTTAAATCTGGTCTAGGTGTATTTCATTTTTAAATTGTAACCCTTTTAAGTGATCAGCTTTCAACGCTTCTCTCAAAACCTCTCCTTTTGAGAGGTTTTTTTAATTTTTCTAATCAATTATTCATTTCAATAGATGGTATTAACGAGAACTTACACTACTTTACGTGATTACATATGACCTGCTTATCGAGATTGATTATTATTTATTAATAGTGATGAGCATCCCCAATGTTCATCACATTTCTCCTTAACCGAAACTGTGAAAACAGATTCGTTGTTATACGCAGTAATCACCCCAATTATTGCGTATTTTTTTTGCTTAAAATATTCTCCAAATTTCATCCGTAAGCTATTTAGCATTCCAGAATCTTGTTGGGCAATTTTGAATCTTCTAATATTAAATAACGCTTATTAAATGCAGCTAACAGATTTGAAATATTATTAATTTATATTAAATAATAAGCATTTGCTAAAATGTGACTGAATCTATAAACTGATCAAATTGGTAGAAATTGTTTGGCTATTTCAGTCTATAAAACGTATAAAAATAGCAATTTTAATCGTTAAGACCACGTACAAGAAAAAGTAGAGTATTAATCAATGTGGGATTTGTTTATCCATCCATCTAATTTATTTTTTAGCGTAAGTCTGTGCTTGATGCTACTTCTAGGTCTGGTTGAATGCATTCTTTTGATTGCTGGGGCAAGCGCTCAAGGCTTTTTGGATCAATTTATTCCTGACACATTATTTGATGCTCATCATCCTGATTTTAATGTCGATGCTGATCATGGTCTTTGGGTTCAATTTCTGGACTGGCTGTGTTTGGGTCGAATACCTGTTTTGATTTGGTTGATTATTTTCTTGACCACCTATGCCCTATTCGGTTTGATTACGCAGGGAATATTTTTTCATTTTACCGAAAGTTATTTTCCTTTATGGGTGATTGCGCCCGCGACTTTATTTTTATGCATGCCGATTGTTCGTTTGGTGGCAAGTATATTTGTCAAAATTTTACCTCAAGATGAAACCACCGCCATACATAGTGATGAACTGATTGGATTGACTGCTGAGATTATTTTAGGCGATGCCAAACCTCATTATCCTGCGCAAGCCAAAGTGAAAGATCAACATGGTTTAACCCACTATGTGATGGTTGAGCCTGCAACAGATATTACGCTTCTACAGGGTCAAAGTGTCATTTTGACTCAAAAAACGAAAATTGGTTTTCAAGCCATTCCAACTTAATATAAACACTTCGAGATCATTTAATGATGAATTCTACTTTCTATCAAATTTTAATTATTGCAGGCATTATTTTAGCTGCATTGATTGTGATGGGCACTATTGTTGCTCGCCTGTATAAACGTTCAAGTAAAGAAGTTTCTTTTGTCCGTACTGGTTTTGGTGGTGAAAAAGTCATTTTGGGTGGCGGTGCCATCGTGTTGCCTGTGTTGCATGAAGTGATTCCAGTAAACATGAACACGCTGCGTTTAGAAGTCAAACGTGCAGCAGATCAAGCCTTAATTACTCGTGACCGTATGCGTGTCGACGTGATGGCTGAGTTTTATGTCCGCGTAAAACCCACTGAAGAATCTATTGCGACAGCAGCGCAAACATTGGGTCAAAAGACTATGTCACCGCAAGAATTAAAAGATTTGGTGGAAGGTAAGTTTGTCGATTCACTACGCTCTGTTGCTGCTGAAATGGCAATGGAAGAGCTACATGAAAAGCGTGTAGATTTCGTGCAAAAAGTTCAACAAGTGGTTTCTGAAGATCTATTTAAAAATGGTTTAGAACTTGAAACGGTGTCTTTAACTGGTCTGGATCAAACCAGCTTTAAATTCTTTAACCCACAAAACGCATTCGATGCTGAAGGTCTGACCAAGCTGACTGAAACCATTGAAGACCGTCGTAAGAAGCGTAACGACATTGAACAAGATGCAGACCTTGCCATTCGTACCAAGAACTTACAAGCTGAGCAAGCACGCCTGCAAATTCTTCGTGAAGAAGAATATGCAAAAATGCAACAAGAACGTGAAATCTCAATTCGTAAAGCAGAGCAAATGTCAGAAATTGCAACGCAAGAAGCGGCTAAAAAACGTGAAGCTGAAGAAGCTCAAATTGCGGCTGAGCGTGAAGTTGATTTAAAGCGTATTACTGCTGCACGTGATGTTGAAAACCAAAATATTCAAAAATCTCAGATTATTCAACAAGCACAAGTTGAACAAAAGAAAACCATTGAACTGGCTGAACAAGATCGTGCTATTGCGATTGCTGAAAAGTCTCGTGCTGAATCTGAAGCCAAAGCATTGGCTGACCAAGCACGTGCTCAAGCGGTAAAAGCAGAAGAAGAAGTGATCACGGTACGCGAAACACAGCGTGCAGAACGTGTCAAAGCTGTTGAATTGGTTGCTGCGAAGCAAGCGGCTGAAACAGATGCGATTTCAATTACTGTTGCAGCAGAAGCATCTAAACAAGCAGCGGCAGATGATGCAGAAGCGGTTCGAATTGGTGCAGAAGCGGAAGCTGAAAAAGTACGTTTAAAAGCCAAAGGTGAAGCAGATGCAAAAATCTTGCTGGCACAAGCACAAGAGAAGCAATATCAAGTCGATGCTGAAGGTACGCGTGCGGTCAACGAAGCCAATAACATCTTGTCTTCTGAGCAGGTAGAAATGCAAATTCGTTTGGCCTTACTCAAATACCTACCTGAAATTATTCGCGAAAGCGTTAAACCGATGGAGAATATTGACGATATCAAAATTCTTCAAGTCAATGGCTTAGGCGGGTTGAGCGGAAGCTCAGCATCTGTCGGTGATCATGGTGAGCAAGGTCAAGTGGCACTGTCAGATCAAGTGGTGAATAGCGCACTCCGTTACCGCTCACAAGCGCCTTTAATTGATAGCTTAATGAATGAATTGGGAATCAATGGCGGCGATATCAATGGACTGACTCAAAGCTTAAAACCTAAATCAGAGTAACTCTAAAAACAACCAACCAATCTTTGAAATAAGTAAAAAGCCCTGATTATTTAGGGCTTTTTTATGACTGATATAGATCCTTTATGCTCAATTAAAATATTATTTTTACTTAACATTCAGACCTCGTACTTATTTCAGCTAGATGATATGCTCAGCAGAAATGATTGTTTTCTATTTCATATTTAACACACTACAATCAGTTCTAAATTCATCACTTACGCTCTCCATGCTCGTTTTAGTTAATTTATTGATATTTGATCTCGTAAAATGAGTCTATGGCTAATTTTTATCTTGGGAGCATCGCTTGCAGGATTCGTTCAAGGTTTAACAGGTTTTGCCTTTGCTTTAATTGCAATGTCTTTTTGGGTCTGGATACTTCCGCCACAAATCTCAGCGCCGCTCGTGGTATTTGCCTCACTATGGTGTCATCTCATTTCACTCAGCAAAGAACAAAATCATCAGTTTAGCTACAGTTTAGTTTTACCGTATATTGTGGCGGGTTTAATTGGTGTGCCTTTAGGGACGTTTTTGTTAAACATTGTCAATGCGGACCTTTTCAAATTGATTCTAGGATTATTTCTGATTGTGTGGTGTCCAGTGATGTACTTTGCACCGAAGTTTTCTGTATTGAAATTTGCTGGCAAACAAGCAGATGCATCTATTGGTTTTATCGGGGGAGTCTTAGGTGGATTAGGCGGTTTTTGTGGTGCACTCCCCTCTGCATGGGTTACGCTCAAGAACCTACCCAAAGATCAGCAACGTTATATTTTAAGGCACTTTAATTTTGCGATTCAGTTATTCACGCTGATCGTTTACTTATGGCAAGGCACCATTAATCTTAGCCATATCAATTATGTGTTCGTGCTCATTTTAGCGGTGAGTATTCCTGCTGTATTCGGGGCACAACTTTTTTACAGAATCTCTGAGCAACAATTTAAACAGATTGTACTCAGTCTACTTTTTGCTTCAGGTTGGATTTTAAGCTTAAGCGCTATTTATAAATTTTTGGCTTAGTCCTGAGAGCATAGCTCTAAAAATATATTGTTTTCAAGTTAGCCTGACTGCTATATATTTAAATTGACTATATTTCAAACAAACACAAAGCTTTTAAGAACTTTAGCCTATTTTGACTGTTCTATCTATAATAAACACGTACAATACCACCAGTCATTTTACAACCCATAGTGTGATGAAAACCTCATTTTTAATCAGCTTTTTATTGTTAACTGGTTGTGCATTTAGCACGTCAAGCGAAATTCAAGTCGCAGAAGAACTGATTCATCAATTTGAATGCAATAATATTGACAATGATCAACTGGAGCACAGTCCTGTCACAGGTTTTCACCAGCGTTCACTTGCTGTCAGTAAAGACAAAGCGCTTGAATATCTTGCCAGCTATAAAGCCGGAGATTCTTTATTTGAGATTCCTTTAGATCAAGTCATTCAGCAGCAATATGTCACTTATAAATCTGCTTGTTATTATTTAGGCGGTGTAACCAATACGCCTAACGATTCCACTAGATCAGATAAAAACCAAGATCAAAATTAAACTTTAAATCCAGTAAAAAAAGACAGGCCTATGGCCTGTCTTTTTATTTTATAGATCGTTGTAATAGCGCTGATCTACACTAAAATCTTCAGGGAATTTAGCATGAATTTGTGCATAGAATGCCATAATTTCTGCCATATCTTTTTTCATATCCCCAGATGGATAAACGATTTTACCCACACCCGTTTTCTTTTTAGCATAATCCATATAAGCCAAAGCAATTGGAACGCCTGCAGTCACTGCCACGTGATAAAAACCTGTTTTCCATTGTTCACGTTTGGCACGTGTCGCTTCTGGGGTGACAAGCATCACCAGCTTCGGATGTTGTTTAAATAAATCACTCATGACCTGAACCATGCTTGGACGCTCTTGACCTTCGACTTTGGGACCACGATCAATCCCAATCCCACCCATCGCACGAACAAAAGGTCCCAGCGGAAACTTCATATAACTGTCTTTAATGGTCAGACGTACATTGACACCCAGTGCTTTCAAGGCAAGGCGTGCATATAGGGCATCCCAGTTACTGGTATGTGGCGCTGCAATCATTACGCATTGATCCAAATCTAGTGGCCAATGATTATCAATTTCCCACCCCATTAAACCCAAAGTTTGTTCAGCTAATTTTTCAAACACAGCAGTACCATATATTCAATATTGCGCGGATTGTAGCAATTTTAAACGCGATTAAATATCTTTAACGGACAAAGTTGATGAGATTTTATCTAACTGCATTTAAATACATTAGTAGAAATTTCTAATCAATCAATTTCCAAATAAGTACTTCAATAACCACAATATTATTTGAAAATATAGACATTAAAAAACCCTACTTTCGCAGGGTTTTTTTTAAATCAGTTTGGAGGAATTAACCACCAAATTGGTTCATCGTGTTTTTAGAGTCATCACCCGCTTTCAATGCATTGTCACCAGCGAAGATTTCTTTGTGATCATCACCGATGTCAGAACCCGCCATTGCTTGGTGTTTAACGCATGCAATTGTACCGCGGATTTCTTTACGTTGAACGCCAGCAACATAAGCCAACATACCTTCTTCACCGAAGTAACCTTTCGCAAGCTCATGTGTAGAAAGTGCAGCTGTGTGGTAAGTCGGAAGTGTGATCAAGTGATGGAACACACCTGCTTCACGAGAAGCATCTGCTTGGAATGTACGTACTTTTTCGTCAGCATCAGCAGCCAATTCAGTTTCGTCATATTCCGCGCTCATAAGTTTCGCACGGTCATATGCAGAAACATCTTTACCTTCAGCAACATAACGGTCATAAGTTTGTTGACGGAAGTTTAAAGTCCAGTTGAACGATGGCGAGTTGTTATAAACAAGTTTCGCATTTGGAACTGTTTCACGTACACGGTTCACCATGTGAGCGATTTCGTCAACGTTTGGCGTTGCAGTTTCAATCCACAGTAAATCAGCACCGTTTTGAAGGCTAGATACACAGTCAAGTACAACACGATCAATCTGAGTGTCAGCACGGAACTGGTAAAGACCAGACGGTAAACGTTTAGGGCGATGTAATTTGCCATTACGTTTAATTAAGATTTCGTCTTCTTGCGCATCAGCAATGTCAATTTCAGAAGTTTCTAAGAAACCGATGTATTGAGAAGCGATGTCACCTGGCTCTTTAACCACTGGGATTTTTTGAGTCAAGTCAGCGCCTTCAGAGTCAGTACGCGCAACGATGATACCGTCATCAAGACCCATTTCTAAGAATGCATAACGAAGTGCATGGATTTTAGCAATGAAATCTTCATGTGGAACAGTAACTTTACCTGCTTGGTGACCACATTGTTTCGCATCAGACACTTGGTTTTCAATTTGAAGTGCACATGCACCCGCTTCGATCATTTTCTTAGCAAGTAAGTAAGTTGCTTCTTCGTTACCAAAACCAGCATCGATGTCCGCAATAATTGGCACAACGTGAGTTTGGAAACCATCGATTTGAGCAGTAATTTCAGCAGCTTTAGCAGTATCGCCCGCTTCGTTTGCTTTTTTAAGCGCACGGAACAAATCGTTTAATTCTTTCGCATCAGCTTGACGAAGGAACGTGTAGATTTCTTCGATCAACGCAGGTACAGATGTTTTTTCGTGCATAGATTGGTCAGGCAATGGACCGAATTCTGAACGAAGTGCAGCAACCATCCAACCAGATAGGTAGATGTAACGACGGTCAGTAGTACCGAAGTATTTTTTATTCGCAATCATTTTTTGTTGTGCGATGAAACCGTGCCAGCAACCCAAAGATTGAGTGTATTGGCTAGAGTCAGCATCATAAGCTGCCATATCACGACGCATAATTGCAGCAGTATATTTTGCAATGTCTAAACCCGTTTTGAAACGGTTTTGCACTTGCATACGCGCAGCATCTTCTGGGCTGATATCGCGCCATGTGCTTCCGAATTTTGTTTTTAATTCACGGATTGCATCGATCGCTGTTTGATATGTAGTCATGATATTTTCCTGTATATAATTTTAGGATTTCATCAATCGAAGGACTAAATCTAGTTTAAAAAAATTTGTACAGATTTAGAGCACTTCGTCGTTATGAATCTAGCTTAGTTTGCCTGCTGTTATTAATCCAATAGTCTGCAAGAATCTTCGATATTTATTTAAAAAATATGTAGATCAAAGTCGTATAATAATATTTATAGTACTATTTAAGTATTTGTATTATAAAATTTTAATTAAAATATAACTTGATCAAATAAACCACATATTGTTCATAAAAAAATCATTAGACTTAAGTATCAGCCAATTGAATGAGGTATTTTTTTGATTAAAATTGAACGAATTTCTCTGTTTTGAATATCGTTGCTGTGCAGTTTAACATTGAAATGATGGTTTAAATGATCATTGGTTTTTAAATCTTGATGTGAATTTAAATCGGATTTCATATCTTGTTTTTTTCCTATTCATCATAGATTCAGCAGCTCCTGTATCGTTTGATCAAGTGATTGTATTTTTAATCAAAGTATATGGGCTAATGTGGCTTATTTTGTTGATATTTTCATCGTGTTTTTACACAAGTGGCTCTGCTTGTGGCATAATCTTCGATGATTTCAAGAATTTATTTTCGGTATTTTTTTTATGAATCTGGAGCGGGTTGATCTCAATCTCTTAATTTACCTTGACGTACTCTTACGTGAAAAAAACGTGACTCGTGCTGCTGAACAATTGGGTGTTACCCAGCCCGCCATGAGTAATATTCTCAGACGTCTACGTAACTTATTTAATGATCCTCTGCTTATCCGTTCTTCTGAAGGCATGACGCCTACAGAGCGGGCATTAGAATTACAACCTCGTATTCGCGATGCACTCTCAGATTTATCGATGATTTTGGAACCTCGTACAGAGTTCCGACCTTATACATCAAATCGTGTTTTTCGCATTATGACCTCAGACTATGCGGAAGCCACTTTGGTTCCCCGTTTGGTTAAAGCTTTACGTTCAGAAGCTCCCAATGTTGTTTTAGACTTTTTAACCCCAAGTGATGTGTCCTATCGTGACATGGAACAAGGCAAAGTCGATTTAGCCATTAACCGCTTTAACGAAATCCCACAAAGTTTTCATCAAGTTTTGGTTTGGCGTGATAGTTTTTCTTGCCTGCTCAATCATAAGCATCCTGCGGTCACTAACCTAAACTTAAAAAGCTATTTAGATGCGCAGCACATTTGGGTGTCGAAAACGGGTATGGGCGTAGGCTTTGGTGTGAATCCTGAGAAACAGGCAGGACTCGGCTGGATTGATCAAGCTTTAGAGCGCATTGGTCAGAAACGTAAAATTTCAGTCTTTACACGACATTATCAAATGCCAGGACTTTTGGCTTCAAATGTCGATTTGATTGCAACTTTGCCTTCACGTATTGCGCGTTTACAAGCCAAAAGCCAAAATTTGATGCTTAAAGACCCACCATTTTATATTCCAGAATTTGAATTGAAAATGGCATGGTGTCCTTTATTACATCATCATCCTGCACATCGCTGGTTACGTCAGTTAATTCTGTACGTGGCGCGTCAAATGATTGAAGAAGAAAATCGTGAGTTTTTATCAAATAACAATGCGAACTTTAGTCAGTACTAAGTTCATTTGATTTAACTTTTTACAATTTAAAATGAATTGATATAATGTTGAGGTAGTGGATTTATTCACTACCTCAAGTCTTTTTGTGTTAAAACTTTCATAATAATTTCAAATTAAAGGTGTTTTGTGAGTCTCTTTCAGAATTTCGTGATCATCATCATTTTGATTGCAGGGGCAGGATTTTTATCCTTAAGCGAAATTGCCCTCGCAGGATCACGTAAAGTTAAATTAAAAATTTTAGCTGAATCTGGAGATGAACGCGCACAAAAAGTATTAGACCTTCAAGCCAATTCTGCAAACTTTTTCGCAGCTTCTCAAATTGGCTTAAATGCTGTGGCAATTTTAGGCGGTATTTTGGGTGAAGCGGCATTTCGTCCTTATATTGTTACTTTTGTCGAACGCATTTATCCGAGTCAATGGACGGAAAGTATCGGCTTTGTTTTATCTTTTACCATCGTGACGTCTTTATTTATTCTGTTTGCTGACTTAATGCCTAAACGTTTGGCCATGATTGCGCCAGAGAAAATAGCGGTGTCGGTCATTAACCCGATTCAAGTCTTCATTACGATTTGCCGTCCATTGGCATGGTTTATTAACTCAATTGCCAATATCTTGTTCCGTCTGTTTAAAGTAAATACCATCCGAGATGACAATATCACTTTTGATGATATTTCAGCAGTAATGGACGCAGGTGCGCAAGCGGGTGTTTTACAAAAGCAAGAACATCACTTTATTGAAAATGTATTTGAACTTGAAGAGCGTAACGTTCCATCAAGTATGACCACGCGTGAAAATGTGGTGTATTTTGCTTTAAACGAGTCAGAAGAAAGTATTCGTCAAAAGTTAGCACAATATCCCTATTCTAAATTTTTGGTGTGTAGTGAAAATATTGATGATGTGATTGGCTATGTCGATGCCAAAGATATATTGGTACGTATTTTAAAAAATCAGTCATTACTCCAACTCAATGAAAGTACCATTCGTAATGTTTTAACCATTCCAGATACATTAACCCTGTCTGAATTGCTCGATCGTTTTCGCTCTAGTAAAGAAAAATTTGCAGTGGTATTTAATGAATATGCATTGGTGGTGGGCGTGATTACTTTATCCGACATTATGATTACTGTAATGGGCGACTGGGTTACACCAACAGATGAAAACGTGCAAATTATTAAACGTGACAATAATTCATGGCTGATTGATGGCAGTACACCTATTGAAGACATGACCCATGCGCTTGAAATTGATGAAATGCCGGGAGATGGAAACTACGAAACTTTGGCTGGATTTATGATGTATAAATTACGCAAAATTCCACGCCCTGCTGATACAGTAATTTTTAGTGGTTATAAATTTGAAGTGGTCGATGTGGATCATTTTAAAATTGATCAGCTCTTGGTGACGCGCTTGTTAGAACGACCAGAAGAACCGATAACATCTTCGGAATAATTTTTTATATTCAGTCTAAAAAGCCTCATCTTCCGATGAGGTTTTTTTTGTGTTTATATGCTGAAATAATCAGTATCACGCAGCTCTTGAGCATATAAATCGATTATTTCTAGATGAGAGAGACTTTTATTGCAAAGTCATCTAGTCAAGCTGCTTCATGGTTACAATAATTTTCCACTAAGTTTATATTTTTTATGGAGTATTTTTTGAATCAATAGCTTTAGATTTTGCATTTCCATATCATTGTTTAGCTTTTTAGATGAATCATTTAAGATCAGCTTCTTTACATACCCAATAACAATATTTTTAAAACTCAAAGGATTGATCCATGCTGACCATTTTAGGTTTAGGCATGATTTTGTGCTTTATGTACTTAATTATGTCTAGACGTATGACTCCCCTCGTTGCTTTAACCCTTATTCCTGTTCTTTTTGCTTTGATTGCTTACGGTCTCGGATTTTACTTTGATAGCTTAAGTCATATTCAACTGAATGATTTGGGCGAAATGATGCTTGAAGGTGTGAAAAAGCTTGCTCCAACGGGTGTAATGCTGCTATTTGCAATCTTGTATTTCGCTATCATGATTGATACTGGTCTGTTCGATCCATCGGTTAAGTTCATTTTACGATTAGTTAAAGGAGATCCATTAAAAGTTATATTAGGAACGATTACTTTAACGATTATTGTATCTTTAGATGGGGATGGTTCTACGACCTACATGATCTGCGTTGCTGCTATGTTACCACTATATAAACGCTTAGGTATGAGTCCATTGATTATGGCGTCCTTAATGATGCTGGCCAGTGGCATCATGAATCTTACACCTTGGGGGGGGCCAACTGCTCGTGCAGCCAGTGCATTACAAGTTGATCCGAGCGATGTTTTTGTGCCCATGATTTTGCCCATGCTGTTTGCCATTGGATGGTTGTATTTCTTAGGCTTTATGTATGGTCGTATGGAGCGCAAACGTTTGGGAATTATGGAGCTGGATGTTAGTCACGGAGACAGCATTCAGATCTCAAACAACCCTGAAGCCAATCGTGCACATTTAAGATGGTTCAATGGACTACTCACTGTGGTGCTCATGATTTGCTTAGTCAAAGGTGTTCTACCGATGCCGATTCTCTTCATGGTTGCTTTGTGCATAGCGCTATTTGTAAATTATCGTGATATCGATATGCAAAAAGACTTGGTGGCACATCATGCAGGCAGTGCATTGAATGTAGTAGGGATTATTTTTGCAGCAGGTATTTTCACGGGGTTGCTCAGCGGAACAGGCATGGTCGACTCGATGTCTAAAGAACTGGTCGCGATTATTCCTGACAGTATGGGACCATTTTTGGCACCTATTACAGCCATATTGAGTATGCCACTGACCTTCTTTATGTCGAATGATGCCTTTTATTACGGTGTACTGCCGATATTATCTGAAGCTGCTGGGCATTATGGTATTGAACCTGTCGAAATGGCACGTGCTGCTATTGTGGGTCAGCCCGTACATCTACTTTCACCACTGGTTCCCTCTACCTATTTACTCTGTGGTTTGGCAGGAATTGAGTTTGGTCAGCATCAAAAATTCACCATTAAATGGGCCATTATTACGTGTTTTGTGATGTTAATCGCCGCACTGGTGTTTGGGATGTTCCCTTTCTATTCGACTTTAAGCTAATCGATTTAATTAAACTAAAATTGATTCGAACCCATAAAAAAAGCACCTCAAGGTGCTTTTTTTATACCGATCTTATCGACCGTAAATTGCAAGTAACTTATCTAGAGTCGCTTGATAATGGATGGTGATATCTTCAACTAAAATTGTATATGCGTTGTCAAACTGAACCATAGGCCAGCCTTCTTTCCAGAATGGGAAAAGGTTGTGTAGACCTTCATTGACAATCGCATCTTCACGTACAATGGCTTGAGAAATTTGAGAAAGCGCATGTGCAGTTTCAGCACCATCAATCGCCATATAATCAATCCCACGTACTTTCAATATACGAATACGATCTTTCTTATAGCGGATTTTTTTAGCCTGACCTTCATTTAAATGCAATGCCAAAGTCACTGCTTCAACAAACTTGTCTTCAAAAGATGCATTTAAAGCCACCAATGCTTGCTTATGTGCTTCTTGACGACCTGCTTTCCCACCATTACGAATGATCTCTTTCGCTTCAACATCAAGTTCATCGCCTTTCATTGACTGTAAAACGTCTAAAATTTCGATATCGCTTAAAGATTCAGGAGAATGATCAGTCATGGGAGTCCTTGGACAAAATATAAAGCGCTATTTTCGCATAATTCGCTGTGAAATTCAGAATTAAAAATATCTCGGTGTTTTAAGCCTGAGCTTGTCATCATGATGAGCGGATCAAATTACAGCCTGAGCACTATTAAATTTTAAATAATCTTTCAAAAATTTATCTTGTATCCATATTAATGATACAAGATATTGCAAAACTCTCTATATAAAACAATCAAATACAAAACAAAGCAATGCTAGATTTGAAGCATGACGAATAACGGAGTTGCATATGGACCTTGCCAATATCTTTATTCACGATACCAGCTGGGGCTTTGTCGCTGAGATATTGATTCGCTGTTTTTTTATGTTCACCATGATTATTCTTTTTTTACGGTTAACGGGGAAACGTGGTGTTCGTCAGCTATCAATTTTTGAATTGACCATTATTTTATCGTTGGGTTCTATTGCTGGCGACCCAATGTTCACTGAAGATCTTCCCCTAATTCAGGCCTTTATCATCATGTCGACGATTATCTTACTTTATCGGGTGACTACATGGATGATGATGAAATATCAGCCTTTTGAAGATTTACTTGAAGGTAAAGCACTGTATATCTTAAAAGAAGGCGAACTGTTGGTTGAGGACATCAAAAAAGGTAAATATTCTCATGACGAATTTTTTGCTGAAATGCGTCAACAAGGTACAGAGCACTTAGGCCAAATTCGTTCGGCATTGTTAGAAAGTGATGGTAAGTTTAGTATTTTATTCTACAAAACAGATGAAGTTCGCTATGGATTACCCATCTTCCCAGATGTTTGTGAAATTCAGCAATCTGTCGAGCCCCATACTTTTTACGCTTGTACCTACTGCGGTCATGTCAAAATGTTAAGCCGACATAACGAAGCCTGCCCACGTTGCGAATGTAATGAGTGGTACATCGCGATCAACTGCCCGCGAGTTTAAATGTCCCACGTCTTTCTTCGGCTTAAAAAATCACATAATAAATGACAGCACAATCGGTAAGGTCAATGCAGAACATACGGTTTGTAAACTGATAATTCCTGCCATCAGTTGACTGTCACCTTTGAGTACCTTGGTCAAAATATAAGATGCAGATGCTGTAGGCAAGGCAAAATAAAGTACGAAAATCTGTGTCTCTAATGTTGAGAAATTTAACCATTTGCAGATGCCATACGCTAAGGCTGGCATGATTAACAACCTTGAAAATGTATTCAGCAACAGTGGAAATACATTATTTTTCAATGCCGTGAATTGCAGGGCTGCACCGACACACATCAAACCCAAAGGTAAGCTGCATCCAGCCAACTGCTGGATAAAAGCGCTTAATCCACCCCACAGTTGTAATCCGGACAGATTAAATAATACACCGACTACACAACCCATAATCAATGGATTCTTAAGCAAAGATAAGCTCACACTACGAAAATCCATGCCCTCTTTTTCAGTCAATGCCAAGATGGAGAGAATATTCACTATAGGAATACTGATCGCTAAAATAATGGCAAATAACGTCATACCTTGCTGATGAAATAATGACGCGACAATGGCTAAACCAATATACGTGTTGAACCGTACATTGCTTTGAGTATAAACACCAAAACGTGCAGAAGGAATGCGGTAAATTTTACGAATGATATAAAGTACAGTGCAAGCTAAACTGAGCATAACCGCCAATATCAGTAAAATTGTATTGACCATACCCAAATCAATGCGCGCGGATGCTAAATTGCCAAACAGCATTGCAGGGAATAAAAAATAATAATTTAATTTCTCAGCCCCTGCCCAAAACCCATCTGAGAAAAAGTGTCGATTTTTTAAAATATAGCCCGTAAAAATCAGCGCAATCAGCGGAAAGAGTGACAACAAAATACTGTGCATGAC